>NC_010718.1:939000-1251000 GCF_000020005.1 Natranaerobius thermophilus JW/NM-WN-LF
TAATCCTATAAGTGCTGTTATGATAATGTAAACTCCTGAAAAGGTGAGTACTGCTGGACCTGCTAGACTAGCTATGATTACGCTGAATTCTCCTCTTTGAGTTAAGGAAAAACCCGCTCTAAGTGAACTCTTTGCCGATAATCCGTATATCCTACCTCCGTATAGTCCAATAATGAATTTTGCAACTAAACTCCAAATTATTAAGACTACTAAAGCAAGAGGGTGTATAAGACCTGCTTCAAAGGAAATAGAAGTTCCAAACCAGAAAAAGAAAAAAGGAAGTAAAATATTTTTTATAGGAGTAATATTTTTATCAATATCTTCTCCTGTTAATGTTTCAGAAATCATAACACCGGCCAAAAATGCCCCTAATAATTTAGATAGCTCTAAATAAACTGCTATACCTGAAACTAGAAATATGATAGACATAATTAGTAGCGGCATATAGTCGGTTTCTAAGTACCTGTAGAAAAATAATTCAAGTTTTTTAAAAACATATCGAGCAACAAATATAGAGACTATCGTCATTAATATGGCTTTACCCAAAATAATAATAACAGAGGCCAATTGAACCTGGCCTTCAACTGTTAAAGCTGTTAAGATGGAAACTATTACAGGTGCGGCTATATCTTCAAATATTAATAAAGCCAGCTTAAATTCAGCTTCAGGCGTATGTTCTCTATCGGTTTCCTCCAGAGCTTTCATAGTGATAGAAGAGCTCGTAGCATAACAAACACCTCCGATAATAAGCGCATCAATTACTCCAAAACCCAATACATAAGTTATCCCGAAACTGACTCCAAAATTTAAAATAATATCTAAAGTTCCTACTTTCCATATTCGTTTAGAAATATTGATCAAATGATTCAAAGGAAATTTAAGACCTAAGAGGAAAAACAATAAAACAATACCAATCTGGGCAATATCATGAATTACTGCGATTTCAGGGTGAGCTAAAAATCCCGAAAGTAATAACCCCAAAAAAATATATGATAATAAAGTAGGAATATGTAACTTGCTAAAGGAATGGCTGATAATGAATAATAAAAATAGTAGGAGACCACCAGCAAGTAATATAAATTGCATGTTTATCCATCTCCTTGAAGAAGTAGTTTACTTTTATAGTTTTTTAATTGATGGAATTCATTATACGATAATTCTGTATCAACAGCTGCACAAAATGTGTAAGAAAAAGGGATTTATATGTTGACTATATAATGGTCTTGGCATAGTGTGAAGTCCAACAAATATCAAACAATTTAACAGAACCTCAAGTGGGAGGGGGGATTATTATGGTTGAGAGAATTGATGTTAATAACAGAGCATCTCCTTCCACACTACACTTCAGAATTAATCGTCATAAAATTGAAGATCTTATTCGCTTATCCAAAGAATTTAGTGAGAGTAAACCAAAAAATATCTCACAACTTGTTGCTGGCGCTAACATTGGAATTAACTGCGAAAACAGAGCAGAAATTGCCGAGTTGATTACTAATATAAGAGAAACATTTAAAGGGTTGAAACAAAGCTCTAGAAAGTTGGTCAAGGAAATTAGAAACATTGATAACAACGTATCAAAATCTAATGGACAAAGTGATAATCAAGTAGATTCTATAATTGAGGGTGTAAACAACTTTATTAGCTATTTTAATAAAACCATAGTTCATACCCACAGTCACTATACTAGCCAAGACTTGAAGCAACTAGGAGATAACTTAACAAATTATTCTTATTCTGGCTATGAAAACGATGCCCTGCGAAAAATTGGTATAGAGATTGGGGTAGAGGGGAAGTTATCAATTAACGAACTAGTTATGGAAAATAAAATGCAAGAATTTATCACTAATTGGGATGAGGAAACGAAGGAGGGACTAGACAGTTTAGAAACTATGGTTAATAATGTAGAAAGAATTGTGGAAAAGGCTCTAGATTATCCCCCTATTAAATATACAGACAAACTAGAAGTTCAGGAACAAATAATGGATTTGGCTGATTATCAAATTTTTAATAACACTGGTCAAAGTGTCTATCCAATTCCTATTAATTCAGGAATCTTACTGGATTTTGTCTTGTAGATAAAACACTATAATCTGGAGAGGATGTGATTAAAATTAAAGGTTTATATTTTGACAGTAAATTAAAGTATTCGGAAAACATATCGAAACCTGTACCAGGTGCCGGAGAAGCCTTGATAGAAATAAAACTGGCTTCAGTATGTAATACTGATTTAGAAATTATCAAAGGGTATAAATCATTTCAGGGTATTTTAGGACATGAGTTTGTAGGAATTGTCAGAGAAGCAGAAACTGAAAACTTAAAAGGAAAAAGAGTCGTGGGGGATATAAATATAGGTTGTAATCAGTGTTCAATGTGTTATAAGGGACTTCCCAATCACTGTACAAATAGGAAAATTCTTGGGATGTCAGATAAAAACGGGGCCTTTGCAGACTATATTACTTTACCAGAGAAAAATCTCTATATCGTGCCTGATAATGTAACAGATTATGAAGCCGTTTTGGCTGAGCCTTTAGCTGCCGCCTTACAGATCCCCGAACTTTGTCATATAAAACCTACAGATAAAGTCGTTGTTTTGGGTGATGGTAAATTAGGATATTTAATCACACAGGTGTTGGCTAACACTGCTTGTGATTTAAAGGTAGTCGGAAAACATAGTAATAAACTCAAGCGATTTGAAAGATACAGTAAAGTAGCTCTAATTAATGATTTAGAAGAAGCAGCTTGCTATGATATGGTTGTTGATAGTACTGGCAATGAACAAGGTTTGAAACTAGCTCAGAAACTAGTAAAGCCCAGAGGGACCATAGTTCTAAAAAGTACTTATTCCAGCGTTGCTGCTTTTAACCCTAGCGATTGGGTTGTTAATGAAATTAATATTGTCGGCAGTAGATGTGGACCTTTAGATGGGGCATTGAGATTGCTAGCTAAAAAATATATCGATGTAGAGAATATATTAGATAACCCCTGTTCATTGAAGCACTATAAAGCTGTCCTTTTCTCAAAACAGGATTCAAAACCTGTCTTTGACTTAACAAAAGACTCTGTTTAAGTTTGGTTGTCGGTAATAGCACTTAACAAAAAATAAATCTAATAGAGATAATCTAGATTGCGCTTAATTTGATGTAACTGTCTTGAAAAATTGAGTTATCTCTTGTTTTTCTCGTTCAGACTTACCGGGTAGAATCGTTCTATTACCGTAAGTTTCGACTTCGATATCAGTTTCACTTATTAGTTTTTGGGTATAAATTCTTCGGAAGTCTTCAGCGAAAAATTCTGCTGGTCGCCAGTACCAGCTTTTTTGTTCTGAATCATTCCAGAATCTTATTTTTTTATAAATATTTTCGCAATTTCTTAATTCTAGGTACTCGGCTCTTTTTTCATCATTCATGAATCTATAGTCTATTATATGACCAATTTCGTGAAGTAACACTCCAACCTGTCTTTCCGGTTTATGACTCGTATCAAGATATATGTGGTATGCATTGCCTTTTCTTACTATACCACTATAGTTACCTAGTTCCCCGTCTTTTAGTAAAGTAATTGTAAAATCAGAACATTCCAATTTGGTATTTTCGATAATAAAGTTTTGGGTTTTTTCTATTTTATTGACATCAATTTTATTTTCGTTTGCTTTATCATAGTCATTATCTGGAGCTAGTCCAATTTCAGGAATGAGTTCGTCACTTCTAGCAACTCGGATATTATTGCTCCTAAACATATTTTCCTCGAAACAGAACATATTTTCTCTTAATAGCTCAGTCAATTCATAAACGCTAATAATTAGCTGTTCATCTTTAATAAAGTGGGGGACGGAAAGTTCGTTAAGATCAATCTGTTTTTCATTTTGGCCTTTTACTTGTAAAAACAATTTATTGTTATCTTTATCACATGAAATTTTAAGACAATCAACTCTGTTATTAATTTCTTGAACAGGTACGTAACTTGTTTTTTTAACTAATTTATCATTTTGAATGAAAAGATCAGGTCCTGTAGAATAGCAAATTTCAAGGATGCACGACCAGCACACTTGAAAACCGGTAAACTGGTTGTTTCCGACTTTAATTTCGCAATTCTCTTCGTAAAAAATTAAATTGAAATGAATCAATAAAGTGAAGAGGGATGTCAGGACAATTAATATTATTTTGCTATAAACCATCGTGAACACCTGCCAGTAAATGTGAAAAGTATCACTATGGCTAATTTTATCTCAATCCGTTTTTATTTGTCAATTTAGAAATTCGATTTTACCTAAGATATTAAATATATACAATTCATGCATTGCCCGTGTCATTGACACGTATAAAAGCTTGGCATCCAATTCATTTTTTTGATACTCTTCTTCTAGGTTAACAATTAAGGCTGTATCAAATTCCAATCCCTTAGTAGCATAAGATGGTATTATTACTGCTCCAGCCTGATAATCCTCTTCTGAACCCGTTAATACTGGTAGGTCAATTCTTTGTTGCTGGAGATTCTGTTTGATGGTCTCACATTCATTCATGGTTTTCCCAATGATAGCAATGGAGTTATAGTTACTAGATTGTAGCTTTGTAATTGTTTCTGCTAGATCTTGAATTAAGTCAGGAATTTGAGTATACACATTATTTTCGGGCTTTTTGCCGTGGCGTACCACTGGCCTTGCTAAAGGGACATTGTCATTTACACTTTGTTCTAAAATTTGATTAGCCAGGTTCATTATCTCTACAGTAGTACGATAGCTTTGCTGTAATGACAGAGAAGTGGCTTCTTTATCAAATATGTGGTTATTTACTGTTTCCCAATCTTTGATACTTCTATATGCATGAATTCCTTGGGAAAGGTCACCTAGTAATGTGAAGTTTTTAGTGTTAAGGACATATTTCAAAGTGTGAAGTTGAAACAAGCTGAAATCCTGTGCTTCGTCGATTATTACATTTGTGCTCTCAATTTCTGTTGAGAACCCTTCTAAATTTGCTTTTATATATAATAGTGGTGCTAAATCTTCTAATTCTAGTTGTTTATGTTTAAATAAAGTTTTAGCCGTTTTAGATAAATAATTAACTTTTTCTTCGTCTATATTTCCAGGACAAAATTTCTTTAGTAAAGATGGAGTTTTCATTAAATTCTTGTAATGTGTGAGATAGTTTTTCTTGGAAAATTGTTTAGTGTATTTTGAAACTATTTTTCCAGCTCCTTGTTTAACCCTTGCAATTTTTTGATCACGTTCTTCCATCAAGGCTACTGCATTTTTTCTACCTAGTTCTTGATTTTCAGATTTTCTGGCCTGATCAATCTTTTGTTCGTATTCACTTTGTATGGATTGAATAATTAATGATTTTTGTTGTTTTGCCCTTGTTGATAATTTCTTCTTGATATGATCAATTCGTTGAAATAAAGGCAAGTAAGAGTAGTCTTTCATAAAAGCTGTTGTGATTTCATCCTTGCTCATTATGCTATAACCTTCTAATTCAATTCCCTCTTTTGGTAGTAAATCTTGTTCGATTTGGCAGATGTAGTTGTCAATTAATTTCTTGAATGTCATTGAACCTTTGAAGGTAGCCCTCCATTTGATCAAATCTTTTTCGGAATTTGTTAAGCCATAGTTTTCAAGTAGTGTAGATAATTTATAATCTTGTAAAGTTAGTTGTTCCTTTATTTCTAGTAGTTCAAAACAAAAACTAGTAAATGTGGTTTGTTTTGCTTCTTCAACTCCTAAATCTGGAAGTACATTGGAGATATAATCTAAAAATAATTTGTTAGGGGCTATAATCATAAAATTCTCGGGATTAAAACTTTTTTCATAGGTGTATATTAAATAAGCTATCCTATGGAGAGCGATGGTTGTTTTACCACTACCCGCTGTCCCTTGAACAATTAAGGGTTTATTTAAATCTGCTCGGATAACTTGATTTTGTTCAGCCTGAATAGTTGATACTATATCTTTGAGTTTGTTATCGGCACTTCCCCTGAGAGAGGCTTGTAGAAGTTCATCAGTAGTAGTGATATCTACATCAAAAAAATCCTGAAGCTCTTCGTTTTCTATGGTATATTGACGTTTCAGGGATAATTCACCTGTAATTTCTCCCTCATAGGCTTTGTAAGATACTTCGCCTAATCTCCCCTCGTAATATAAACTTGCAATTGGTGATCGCCAATCTATGATTACAGGTTCGTTATCTTCTTTAAATAAAGATAATTTACCAATATAATAGCTTTTTGGCTCTTCATCACGATGGTCTCTAAAATCAATTCTACTAAAGTAAGGGCTGCTTTTAGCCCGTTTAACTTTATCTACAGTTTCTGTACTATGGTCTAAATATCTGGCATTAACGAGTATAGTTATATAGCTTTGACTGCTGTCGAGAAAATCCAAAATTTCATAAGCTTCCTTTATTTGACCTGCAGAATGTTGTTGTTTATTTGATATTTCATTTATGAAGTGATCCATATAACTTTTAGTCCGTTCTAAGTGATCTAGCTCTTCATTATAATCTGGATGGTTTAATTCCGACATATCTGACTCCTTTCCACTTTGTTTGAAGGGAACTACACTTACACATTAACCTAATATAACATAGTCGTATCGATAAAAAAAGAGATTAAATAGATCGATCTAGGAAGGACAATTTAAACAATATCAACCTATCTAAACTTAAGTTGACTGAAAGCCAAAAGTTGTATAGTATTAAAGAAACCTGTATTTTATTTAGCTTTCCTTAAAGTTAAATGTTGATAACTGTAAAATTTCGATTTAGTACTAACTCCGCCCTTAAACCTTAAACCCAAAAGGTTTCTGGGCGGTTTAATGTTAACAGGGGGTGAAAAAAGTGTTGCGAATTTTACATACTGCCGATATCCATTTGAAAACAGGTTGTGATGAGAGATGGAGGGCTTTAGAAGAGCTGATCGCTAGAGGACAGAAAGAAGATATTGACCTACTAATAATTTGTGGTGATTTGTTTGATAGTAGCCAGGATGCTGTAAATTTATATAATTATCTGAGGTCATTATTCACCAATACCGGTTATAGAATTGTTATTTTACCTGGAAATCATGATTTAGATGTCTACCAAGAAGGATTATACTTTGGTGAAGATGTTAGTATTATCAAGGATGTTAATAAACCCTTGGTTCTAGAAGAACACGATACTGTGATTTGGGGATTACCCTTTTCGGAATCTGATGAACTGAACGTTCTTAAACAGATGAAGGCAGTATCTAGACAAGCAGATAGTAACAAATACAATATTTTACTATTTCATGGGGAGTTACTTGAGACCTACTATTCAGGGAGTGATTTTGGAGATGAAGGGACTGGCAGTTATATGCCAGTAAAAAAATCTAATTTAACAGGCTTGAATTTTGATTATATCCTGGGAGGTCACTTTCATACTAATTTCCGTCTATTTGAATTAGATAAACCTGATAAAACAAGTAATGTCCAACAAACTACCTCGGTAAACCTAGACCAAAACCAAAACCAAAACCAAAACCAAGGAATACAAAACAATAGAGTGCAATACTTTGTTTATCCAGGTTCTCCAGTTTCTATAACCAACAAGGAATTAGGTAAAAGAAAAGCGAATTTGTTCAATGTGGGGGAGTCTCCCAAAGAAGAATTGCTAGATACATTCTATTATCATTTTGAAGAATTTAAATTAGACCCACTAAAGGATAATCACGACCCTTTGAAAGAAATTAATGACAAGTTGTGGGCTATGGATATTGGTAATGAATCTGAATTGATTTTAAAAATTACTGGTTTTTTTGATAGTTCCAAGTTGGAAATCACTGAAAACAATTTGCTCACAGAAATTGAGTCTATATGTCAAAGAGTTTTAGCCGAAAAAACACATACTGACTCTGATTCGCTAAATTTTAGAGTCATTCCGGAATTTAAAGATATGGGAAGCATTTTGGATGATGAATTATTAAAATCTTTTCAGGACAAGCTCGAAGCTGTAGAGGATAACGAAGCCAAAAAAGAGAAAATGCTGCAGATGGTCATGGAGGCTTTGATGGAGGTGAAAAATTGAAAATCAATGAAATTAATATTCAAAGGTACGGGATTTTACAGAATAAGGTTTACACCTTTAATAATGATACTAATATCTTCTTGATATTTGGTGAAAATGAATCCGGGAAAACTTTAACTATTGATGCTTTATCTAGACTGCTTCTCCCTAAAAAACCAGATCCTAGTAAACAACCAGGGAAATTTGGTTTTAAAGATAATGAAATTAATCGTGTTGATTATTTTCCTGAAGGCTATTTAATGATGACAGATTTTAACGGAAAGGAACGTAAACTGAGTGAGAAAGGCTCGTTTTTTGATGGTTTAGATATACCTTATAAATCATTGAGAAATATTTTTATTATCCGAAATAGTGATATGTTTATAGAAGATGAAGAGAGCTTCTATAAAAATGTTACTAATCATATTACTGGGATGAGGATAGAAGACATAGATAAAATCAAACAAAAAATTCGCGAACAAAACAGGTTGACTGGAAAATTAGGTTTTAGTAACCGGGAATCAGATTTTAAATTAGCAGATCGGTTGAAAGAAGCCGAATCATTAAGTCAGGAAATTGAGGAACTGATGGATGAATCCTTTAGGGAACAGTATGATACATTGGAGGAAGATTATCTTTCATGCCAGGAAGAAAAAAGCAGGTTATATCAACAGCTTGAAGAATATGAACAAGCCTATTACAGGGAGTTATATGAAAAAGGAGATTATTATTACAATCAGCTTTTAGATGCAAAGGAAAAACTAAGACAACTGGCCTCTTATACCGAGGATAAATTGAATCAATGGAATAATTGTCTGAGAGATTTAGAGAATCATCGTACTGAATTAAAAGAAAAGAAAGATAAATTAGATCAACTTGGTCAAAAACATTCTGAAATAGTAGCTCAAAAAGAAGAACGAGAGAAAACGCTTGCCCAATACGAACATAAAATAACTGGCATACAAGAGTTAGAACCAGAACTTGAAAAAGCCCAGCAATGGAAAGAGAACTTGGCTGGTAAAGATAAGTCCCAAAAAATAATGTTGAATTTATGGAAATTTTTCGCTGTCCTCTTTGGAATTACTCTTATGGGAGTACTAGTAAATCCAGAATCTTGGATATATATCTTGAGTGGAATTTTAGCTTTACCAACTTTATTACTGGTAATACCACGGATTACATTTGCCAGAGAAAGTTCTCAGTTCAATAAATTCATGGAAAAATTGAAACATAAGGTAGCGAGTTGTGGGATAGAAGGAAGTTCTTTAGACCAAATTATCAGGAATATATCCACAATTAAATCTAATCGGGATGCTATTCATAAAGAAGTATATGAAAAACTTCTCCCAAGACAAAATGCCTTACAAGAAAATATTAAGGATTTAGAAGGGCATAAGCTTCCAGAATTAACAGAAAAAATCAACTCTATTGATAAAGAGATAAAAGAATTACAATTGAGCTTGGGAGTAGAGACAGTAGATGAGTTTTCCGCTAAACTAACTGAAAAACAAAAGCAGGAGCGAATATTAGAAAACGCCGCCAGTGTTTTAGATAGTATTTTTAGTCAGGAAAATAACCAAAGATCCAATAGCTTAAGTGGGGAATCTTCTGATAGATTTCAAAAACTTATCGGAAACAATTTAGACTTTTGGAAACAGAAGATAGATGAATTAAAAAAATTTGCAGATAAGGCCCCTGGAATTAGGTACTCCCAAGGAGAAATAGCCAATCTCAAAACAAATATAAAAAATCTTGAAGACAAAATGGAAGAAATAAATAAACAAATAAAAAGCTACCATGACAAATTAGATGAGATAGCCAAGAGAGCTGAAAAAGCGCTGTATCCTGATGATACTCAGGAAGTAATATGCAGAACTACCAAAAATTTAGAGGATATAAAAAGGCGTTTAGATAAATTTGTAAGTGAGAATGACATGATAAAAGAAGCTGCAAAATCCATAGATGATATTTTCAATGAGATAATTAGTGAAGAACAGGAAAAAATGCAGGAGCTTTTTTCTAAAAATAGCAAACTACAACACTACTTTTCAGAGTTAACTTGTGGCAATTATCATGACGTGACTTATGACAGAGAAACAAATCAGTTATTCTGCTGGTCTAAGGATGGGATGGTTTTAGAAGCTGAAAAACTGTCAGGTTTTGCCTATGATCAGTTATATTTTTCCATCAGATTGGTTCTAGCTGAGAAAATCCTAGGAAATAAACAGGGATTTTTAATTCTTGATGATCCCTTTATCAAGGCAGATTACAACAGACTAAGTCGACAAATTGATATGATTAAAAGAATCTCTGCTTTAGGGTGGCAAATAATTTATTTTTCAGCTAAGAATGAAGTTAAAGAAGTATTATCTCAAGATATAGACAGTGGTCAAGTTCATTTGTTTGACGCTTAATTTAAACTTTGGAGGTGCATTTATATATGAATGACAAAGAGATTGTCTTAACTGAAAACTTGGAAGAAGGTTTTGAAAGAGCTCTGGCCGAGTTAAAAGGTATGGCAGAAAAGCAAGAAATAACTCCTTGGTATTCCTATGATGTTATTAGTAAAGATGAACTATCTCAAAATGATCTCGAATTTCAAGAAAGGTATTATGTCAATTTACATGGGCTGGGAGTCAAATCTGGAGCCGGAGAAATTGTACATCAAGTTATTATCGACTTGTTTTATTACGGTGAAATTGATGATGATTTGAAGAAAATTAAGATTACCTTTTTTGAATAGGTGTGAAGAAAGTGTAATGGTTGTAAAAGGAGTGTTTTGATTGGGAAATAGAAGTTTTAAAAATGGTGACATTAGCACCTGGAAACAGATAATACTTAGATACAATAATTTGTATAAGCAAATGTTAACTAAAATAAATGGCCTAGAAAGCTACGATCAAACTGGTCAACAAGAGAATCATAACACTCAAGTTATTAGAAGAATAAAAAAAGCAATTCAAAATCTGCATGAGCTTGATCAAACACCGCAGAAAAAACCGGTTTGTAAGTATTTAGAAGATTTGATTGCATCTTCTGAGGGATCAAATGAAGATATTAATGATTTACTATATTTATTAAATAATGTCCAGCATGATCTGAGATGGGAATTCGGTTATCATGAAATGCCCCATGACTTAGCTAATAAATATGCTTATACAGAATTACTTGGCCCTCGAGGACCTGTCCTTGCTCGAGATATTGTTTTAGGATTAGTTTTATTAGGACCGGATTGTTGCTATCCTAAACATTTTCATCGCAATATTGCCGAGTCATATATCTGTTTAAAGGGAAGTTGTATAATAAACGATAAACCTCTAGATTCAGGAGAGTATTTTTTTAATCTTCCTGGGGAAGTGCATTATTTGACAACTGAAGTTAATACTCCCTGTTTGCTAGCATATGCTTGGATATCAGATAAAGAAAAATTAAGAGGTAAAGGCATGGAATTTTATTAAGGACTAGCATTTTCAAGGATAGATTGAGTTAAAATGTTTGAAAATGGTTTATTGGATAGGATTATTTTATCTATTTTGCTGAGATTTTTGAAAGAGGATAAATGCTGTTCATTGATCACCTCTACTGAAGTATAAATATCCTTCTTATTTTCATTGAGTAATTCCTGGATAGTTAAGCCAATTAACAGGGTTTTACCATCCAAGGAAATTTCATCAGTTATATTATCTTTTGCAAAGACACTAATAGCTTTGGATTGCAAGATATTAGCCTTAGTGAGAGTGTTTTTATCTGTAGGTGCTCCTTGTATGTAGTGAACCTGTTCATGCTGGATAGGAGTTGTTTGTAATTCATCGATTAGTACAATTTTTTTGTTTTGATTTTTTAAAAGTTCATCTATGGCATTTTCAGTTTTTTTAGACCAATTAATCATAACTATGTGATTTTTACCCAAATAACTCAAATTACCACTCTCCTTGGCTTGCCGGTATTGAATAACGCCATCCACCCATTTTGCTATTATAACTCCAAAAATTCCTATTCCTATGATAAACAGAATAATTGTATATATCCTACCTGCTAAAGTATTTGGAAGAATATCTGCATAGCCCTGTTGAGAAATAGTGGTCATGACAAACCAAAATCCAGCAAAGGGAGTGCTAAAAGTATCGGGCTCAATAAAATACAAAACATATGAACTCAAGACTAGAAATAGGATTGCAAGAGTAACGAGCTTGAAGTTTTTTATTTGCAATATTTGATTAAGAACATTTTTTACTAGATATAATGGCATGGACTCCCACCTGTTTAATTTTTAGTAATTGATATGGTTTATTATTAGAAGTTAACTTGTTAATAATACAAAAGGATAATAGTAGGTTATCTTCCTATTTTTTCTACTTTTCAAATAACTTACGATATTGTAATATAATGATGAACAAAATGATTTAGTCCAAATTTAAGATAGTGAGGTGGGAAAAGTGAGGAAGAAAACTATTAAATCTACTTTAGCGATCTTTGCTCTGTCGGGAGCTGTTTTATTTAATGCCGGCTTTGCCAATGCTCAGGATTCTTTCTCGGTCCAGGTAAATGATGAAGAAGTGCGGTTTGTTGATCAGCAACCTTTTATCGATGAAAATAATCGAACTTTAGTACCTGTACGGTTTGTTAGTGAGGCATTAGGAGCAAGGGTCGATTGGAATGGAGACAAAGGTGACCAAGGCCAAGTACATATAAAAAGAGACGATACCCAATTAATAATTGAGATTGGGGAATCACACTTTTATCATGACCAGGAAAAAGTTGCAATAGACACAGAAGCTAAAATCACTAATCAAAACAGAACTGTCTTACCAGTCAGAGCATTATCAGAAGCTTTGGGAGCTGATGTAAGCTGGGAAGATGATACTGTATCGATAGAGGATACGAGCTTGGCCACGGAAGATATCGAGACAAAAGAAGATGATACTACTCGAGATAATATGGAGGAAAGTGTAGAAGGACAAGAAACCGAAATTGGCGCTAAATCTGAAAAAGTCACTCAAGTTAATGAGGCTATTACTAGTCATGGGTATGATGCCTTGGAAGAAGATGCAGTAGAGAAGCTAATCAAGCAATCGGAACAGTTGGACTTGGATTTGAGCTTGCTACTGGGTCTGATGAGAGTTGAGAGTACTTTTAATCCAGAGAATGTGGGTAGTGCATCAGGGGCTTTAGGATTATTCCAAATAATGCCCGGAACAGCTTCAAATCTTGCTAGTCAGCACGGATGGGAATATGAACGGGAAAAACTTTTTGATGCTCAATACAATATCAAGCTTGGTACTACTTACTTGCATCAATTAATGGAAAAGTACGATGGTAATGTACACAAGGCTCTATCCGGATATAACCGAGGTACAGTAGGTTTACAGAACTATATGGATGTCCATGGGACTCCTGTAAGTGATTTTTCTCAAATGGTGTTGGATAAAGCTGATAAATATGGTCAGAACTTAAATTAATAGCATTTTGGCAGTCGATTGATTAGACATACTTGGCATAAAAAATATGACATTAAGGATTTTATATAAAAAAGGAACAGGGGACTAGTCCCTGTTCCTTTTTATATAATTTTATCTTCCTTTTTTACGATAATTTTTATGGCTTCTCTTGTGTCCCTGGCGCTTACCTGAACCTGACTTACCAGAACCCTTTTTTGATTTGGATTTTCCTCTAACGATCGGAGCCTCTTCGGTAAGTTTGATATTTGGTCCTTCACTTTCTACTGTTAAACTTTTTAAAGCACCAGCTACTAGTTCAATTGAGTCATTTTCTTCTAATAATTCTTCTGCTAATTTATGGTATTGTCTAGCATTCTTATCTTTTGCTTCGCTTAATAGTTTTTCTACGGCTATTTTTTGTTTACCTTCTAGAGCTTCGTCTACCGAGGGTTTTGGTCTGCGAGGGATTTGCCTCTTAATACTTTGTTCAATTAGATTTAAATGTCCTTTTTCTCTAGGTGTTACTAAAGTGACAGCTGCACCGCTTTGTCCTGCTCGGCCAGTTCTGCCAATACGATGGACGTAACTGTCAGCATCTTGAGGAATATCAAAGTTATAAATATGACTGATTCCAGTAACATCTAACCCTCTAGAAGCTACGTCTGTTGCTACAAGGAGTTCTGTAGCTCCAGTACGGAAATTTTTGATAACATGGTCTCGTTTTGTTTGGGGCATATCGCCATGAATCCCCTCAGCAAAATAACCTCGTTTTTTCAAGGCCTGATAAAGTTCATCAACTCTTCGTTTAGTTCTTCCGAATACAATAGCTTTTTCAGGAGACTGACTGTCTACTAAGCGACAAAAAACATCGAATTTATCTCCTTCTTTAACCTCGACATACTGTTGTTCAATACTTGGCACGGTAATTTCTTTTGTTTTTGTTCTAATTATTTCGGGGTCATTCATAAATTGTTCGGCTAAACTTTTGATCGGTCCCGGCATGGTGGCTGAAAACATAAGAGTCTGCTTGTGACTTGGGGTTTTTTGTAATATAGTTTTGATATCTTCAATAAAACCCATATTCAACATTTCATCGGCTTCGTCTAATGTAACCATATTCACATTGTTTAATTTGATTGTCTTTCGATTTAGGTGATCGATTAAACGACCTGGTGTTCCGACTATTATTTGAGGCCGTTTTTTGAGAGCCTTGATTTGGTGCCCTATACTTTGGCCTCCATAAATAGGTAAAGCGGTGATTCCATTATACTGACCTAATCTATTAATCTCTTCTGCCACCTGTATAGCCAACTCTCTAGTGGGAGTTACTACAAGCCCTTTGATTTCTTTATTATTAGGGTCTTGAATCCTTTCAATATATGGAATCCCAAAGGCGGCTGTTTTCCCCGTCCCAGTTTGAGCCTGGCCAATAATATCTTGACCATTCATTACTTGTGGAATAGCCTGTCTTTGGATTGGTGTGGTTTCTTCAAAGCCCATTTCTGATATGGCCTTTATAACACCGTCGTTAAGTCCTAAATCATTAAAAGTAGTCATAAAAAAATACATCCTTTCGTTGTCTTTTCTCTTATTGTGCGCAAAAAAATAGAGCTTTACTTACATTTGGCAAAGCCAAACTCAGGTAAAGCTCTGCAATATTAAAACATATTATACCACATTTTGATTACAAATGATAGGATTGATCTTACAGTTAGAATGGTTAGATTTACTAATTTTTTTGTTATTTTTTTGCAGACCTCGTAATTCATGATGTATAATATAGACAATAAGTAGTGTAAATTAATATGGCTATTATGCTATTATCTATAGAAGAGGAGGTAAAATTTTGCAAAAAATTGGTATTGTGACAGACAGTACAGCGGATATTCCTGAAAATTTGCGTGAGAAACATAACATCCATGTGATACCGTTATCAGTAGTTCACGGTGATACAGTTTATCGGGATGGTGTAGATATTGATTCAGAAAATTTTTATGAGTTGCTAGAAAATAGTGATACTATTCCGCAATCTTCTCAGCCTACACCTCAAGATTTTGAAAATCTCTATAAAAATTTATTGGGAAAATATGAAGAAATAATCTCAGTTCATTTATCGGCCGGATTAAGTGGTACCATTAATGCCGCCGAGCAGGCAGGCAAATTGTTCCAGAACAGGGTACATGTATTTGATTCCAAAGGGATTAGTGCCGGGATAGGTTTACAGGTTATAGAAGCAGCTAAAAAAATTCAAGAAGGCTGGGAAACAGAAAAAGTGATGGAATTTTTAGGATCTTTAAGAAACAATGTTGAAACCTTGTTTACTCTTGACACTTTAGAATATCTACATAAAGGTGGGCGTATTGGTAAAGTTTCATCTATGTTGGGGTCATTCTTAAATATCAAACCAATTGTGAGAGTTGAAGACGGAAAATTTGTCCCCTACGGTAAGGCTAGAAGTAGGCGAACCGCCTTGAATAAAATTGTTAACAATTTAGAAACTTTTGCAGAAAATCGGGTACCCTGGAAACTAGCTATTGCTCATGGACAGGGTAAAGAGGGTGCTGATTTTTTAAAGGAAGTGCTCGATGAAAAATTCGGAATAGAGGCGGATATTTATACTACAATCGGCCCTGTTATTGGAGTACATACTGGACCTGGAACTTCTGGGGCAGCTGTCATGTTTAGTCCGGAATAAAAGTGCAATGAGGTGGTGTTATTGCACATGGAAAGGAGAAAATTCCTTTCTAAGACTGGAAAAATATTAGGGTTAAGTTCTACTTTGTCTGCTTTGTTATTACAAGGGTGTGACATGTTCCCTTGGTCTGAAGATACAGACCCTCTAAAAGGAGATGGAACAGATACTGGTCTTGATATAACTAATGACATAAAAGACTTAAAAGAGGCCATGTTTTATAAATCATTAAATGAAAATCGTGTAAAATGTCAGGTCTGCTTTAGAGAATGTGTAATTAAACCTTCGGAAAGAGGATTTTGCCGGAATAGGGAAAATAAAGAAGGTAAACTCTACAACATTGTCTATGGCAGACCTTCTGCTGTTCAAATTGATCCAGTAGAAAAGGAACCACAACATCATTTTATGCCAGGCAGCTATATTTTTTGTGTAGGGACTGCAGGCTGTAACTATCGATGTAAATACTGTCACAATTATCAATTGTCTCAACAGAGTATTGATGATTTGCGTTATGAAAAACTACTCCCTGAAGATTTAGTAGAACAAGCACTGGAGCAAAATGTAGCTGCAATCTCATTCACTTATAATGAGCCTACTTCTCTTTATGAATACATGTACGATACAGCTAAGTTGGCCCAGGAACATGAAATAGGAGTTATGTTCCATTCCAATGGTTCTATGAGTACAGAACCCCTGAAAAAGTTGTTAAAATATGTGGATTCAACGACTATTGACTTAAAAGGATTTGAAGACAATTTTTATCAGGATATTTCACAGGCTGAGTTATCACCAGTTTTAGACACTCTTAAAACTATTGTTGATGCAGGGGTTTGGTTGGAAATAGTTAACCTAATGGTGACAGATTTAAATGATGATCCTGAAGTAGTAAAAGATATGTGCACCTGGATAAAAGAAGAGTTAGGTGAAGATATACCTTTACACTTTACCAGATTTACACCTAGCTATAAAATGACTGATACCTCACCTACTCCTGTAGAACGTCTGGAAAAAGCCAGAGAAATAGCAATAGACTGTGGTTTGCGTTTTGTAACCATTGGCAATGTTCCCGGTCACCAGTATAATTCCACTTATTGCCCTGAATGTCACCAATCTCTCATTAAAAGAGATCACTTTTCCGTACATGAAATAAATTTAGAAGATGGAAAATGCGAAAACTGTGGATTAGATATCCCTGGTGTTTGGAGCATCTAATCATGAGTTTAACTGTAAGACGATCAGAGGCTTTGATTAAGCTGTTTACAATATTAATTGGTATTACCGGAATGATGGGACAGCTCCTTCTTTTAAGGGAGCTGTTAGTAACTTTTTACGGTAATGAATTAGTTATTGGGATTGTTATTGCCAATTGGGTGATTATGGAAGCTATCGGCAGTTTCTTTGGAGGTAAAATTAGCACTTCTCAAAGCTCAAAGCTTTGGTACTTTTTATTCCTGGCCCTATATGCCCTGGTCTTACCAGCAGCTTTATATTTCTCACGGACTGCTGTAGTAATTTTATTTGATGTATTGCCTGGTGAATCCATAAATATTTGGGAGCACTTCTTGTCTTCTATCTTAATACTTGTTTTTCCCGCCTTAATTCACGGGGCATTGTATCCCTTGGGGACAGCTATGTTAAAAGATGTGAGAGATTCGGCTAATGTAAATCTTTCAAGACAATCTGCCGGTGATGTGTATATTTTAGAAAATCTAGGAACTTTAATTGGCGGTCTGTTTTTTACAATAATATTGGTTGACAAATACCACTCTTTTACCTTGGGGATAGCCATCACAGTAGTTCATTTAATGGCAGTAATAATGGGGACTACTTTTTTATCAAAAAGAGGGAAAGTACCGAGGAAAACGGAAGGGATCTATCTTGTATTGATAATCTTAGCTGTTGTGATAGTTTCCCCTTGGGGTTTTGATGTAGCCGATACCTTGCACGAGTCTTCCTTAGAGCAGCAGTGGTGGGGAGCAAATATAGTCCATTATGAGAACACACCATATGGTAATATAACTACCCTGGAAAGTGATGGAGAATATACATTCTATTATGATGGACGTCCGGTTTTCACAGCCCCTGTCCCTGATATGGCCAGAATTAAAGACTTTATTCATGTGTCTGCAGCTTCTCACTCTTCACCTGAAGAAGTGTTAATGGTGGGAGGAGGTATGGGAGGCAGTATTGCTCAACTTCTTGAACATGAAGTTTCAGGATTAAAATATGTGGAACTAGATCCCAATTTACCTGGAGTTGCCGGGAAATATCAAGTTTCACCGGTAAAAGAAGAATTGGAAGATCCCAGGGTAGAGCTAGAAATTACTGACGGCCGCCAGTATCTGAGACAAACCGAAAACAACTATGATCTAATAGTCATGGGGTTCATTACTCCTGAAACTTTACAAACCAATCGCTTATTCACCGTTGAATTTTATGAATTGGTGGAGCAAACCTTGGCCGAAGGTGGTCTCCTAGCGTTTACTGCCCCTGGCTCACGGGAATATATGAGCCGTGAAATGAAGCAATTAAATGCTTCCCTTTTTAACAGTGTTAGCCGTGTTTTTTCCGACATTAAGTTGATTCCCGGGGATGATAATATTTATCTTGCCTCTAATGATGAAATTAACTTAACCCCTCAAGTTCTATATCAAAGACTTGAAGAACGGGATATTACTACTGAAATGATGACGGAAAGTTATTTGGAATATCGTCTTGATCCTGGAGTTAAGGAGAAGATAACAAAGGATATAAAGACCATGGAAGTTCAACCAAACTTTGATTTCAATCCAAAAGGTTTCTTTTATACACTTCAGCATTGGGGGACCATGTTTTCGCCTACTATGGTTCAATTCCTTGATAAGTTAGAGAGCTTTGAACCGATTTATTATATAGCCCTGATAGCCCTTATATTCAGTGTTGTTTACATCGTTCCTCGGATCGCTCTAGTTTCGAGATACTCCTCTGATCTTAGTATCCCCTTACTGATTGCCATTTTTATAAGCGGGATTATAGCTATGGCCTTTGATTTATTTATCATGTTTTCATTTCAGACTTTTTATGGTTCAATCTATAAAATGACGGGTTTTCTTCTGGCTTCATTCATGCTGGGAATGTTTTTAGGTGGTAATTGGTCTGTTAGTAAACTGGTATCTACACAGACCAAAGAAATTCAAATCCGAACATTTAAGTTATGTGAACTGGTTTTAATTTTATTGATTTTTGGCCTAGGAAGTTTAATTTATGCAATGGGATCTTGGTCGAGAGTTTTACCTGATTTTATTTTTATAGGAATTTTTGGTATTTTAGCTGTTGTATCAGCTTTTCCCATAGGGGTTCAGTTCCCCCTTGCTGTAAGCATTTTGGAGGATGATTGGGACCCAAAATGTAAATCAACGGGGAATTTCGCTAAATCAATAAAAACGGAAAACTCAAAATTCGTCAGTACAGCTTCAGCTTTATATGCTGCTGATTTACTGGGGGGTTGGATTTCTGGACTTGTGATATCCATGGTGTTATTCCCGGTTATCGGTTTGGTAAATACTCTAATAGTTTTGGGTTTTATGAAGGTTGGCAGCTTGCTTTTATTATGTTTCTATCCTGTTAAATATGGGACTTCCAATCATTATTAATAGTATTATTAAAGCTAATATTACCATGGTATCTAAAAAATTAGCAGTTGTGTAATCTAAATTTATAGTATTCCTAAGTAAATTTACTCCATAGGTCATTGGATTGAGATTAGTAATGGTAGCCACATAATTCGGTAAATTTTCAATAGGGAAAATCGCCCCTGAAAGAAAAAACATAGGAAAAATTAAAAAGTTCATGACAGTTGGAAAGGCCTGCATATCATCGACTTTGGTGGCAATTACTGTTCCTAATAAAGTAAATGATAACGCTATCAATAACATCACAACTAGGAATAAAGGTAAGGCCACAATGCTATTAAGTCTAAATCCCATTATTAGATAGCTGAGTCCAAATACTATAAGTCCCTGCAACATGCTGGTAATGGCGCCGCCAAGACAACGACCTATAAGCAAACTCGGCCTGGGTACTGGAGCAACCAGGGTTTCTTTTAAGAATCCGAATTCTTTATCCCAAATGATAGACATGCCATTCATCATTGAACCAAACAATAATGTCATTCCAATGATTCCTGGAGTTAGATATTGGATATAATCAATATCGCCAGCCTGTTCGAATACCGGGCCAAAACCTAATCCTAGAGCAATTAAAAATAGAGTGGGTTGGGCAATGGAGCTTATCATTCTAGGTTTGGATCTATAAAATAATTTAATTTGTCTGATCATCATTATGTAGATAACTTCCATAATATTTCTCATACAATACCTCCTCAATCCCTATCTAATCAATCGTTCCATAATATCTTCATTACTATTTTAATTTAATTTTTAATTTATAATTAATATCTTAAATCATAACCAGTGATTTCTAAAAAGGCTCGTTCTAATGATTCTGTTTCCGTTTGAGCCTTGATTTCTTTTGAACTGCCCATGGCTAGGATTTGACCTTGATCAATTATGGCAATATTT
The DNA here is from genome assembly GCF_000020005.1 of Natranaerobius thermophilus JW/NM-WN-LF. Lineage (NCBI taxonomy): Bacteria > Bacillati > Bacillota > Clostridia > Natranaerobiales > Natranaerobiaceae > Natranaerobius > Natranaerobius thermophilus. The sequence continues at coordinate 959,702 of NC_010718.1, forward strand.
TCAGCCACTTTCTCTGCTTCTTCTAAGTTGTGGGTAGTTAGGAAAACTGTAATATTATAGTCCCGATTTATCTCGTCAATGTGATTCCACAGGAAAAACCTGGTTTGAGCGTCTAAACCTGAAGTGGGTTCATCTAATATCAGTATTTTGGGGTAATGGAGTAAAGCCCGGACTATTTCTACTCGTCTTTTCATACCACCGGAAAATGTCTTTACTAAACTGTTTCTTCTTTCCCATAAACCCACATTATCTAACATGGTTTGAATACGGTCTTTTCGTTCATTTTTTGGGACCCCGTATAACACTGTGTGATAATATAAATTTTCATAAGCTGTTAGTTCTTTATCTAGGGTGTGATCTTGGAACACTACTCCCATGGCATCTCTAACCCGATGCTCTTCTTTAGCGGTGTTATATCCATTGACCAGTATTTCACCTGAAGTTGGTCGTGAGACGGTAGTTAATATTTTAATAGCAGTACTTTTGCCTGCACCATTAGGTCCTAAAAAAGCAAAAATCTCGCCTTCATCCACCTGAAAAGAAATATTGTCTACGGCTGTAACTCCTCCTTCATATTGTTTTACCAGTTGATTAACTTGTATTATTTTGTTGTTTTCGCTGTTTGCTTCTTGGTCAAGCTGTTTCTGGCTCATGCATACAGCCTCCTTTGATTTTTCAAACCATGATTATATGGCTAAAAACTATTTTATCAATTTGTATATATTATAACAAATTACTGCCAAAATTTGTAAAAAGTTACTTTAGGCCGGAATTTTCTAATGTCAATTACCGATGTGATTTGATATAATATATTACTGAATGAGTTTAAAATGGGAAGAGGGAATTTATTAGGAGGGTTGAGCTTGAGGAATAAGTTTATTATTTTAATGTTTGTTGTGATTTTTTTATTATTTTCAATGGGGTCTATAGCTAATTTCATTACAGAATGGCAATGGTTCTCCAGCTTGGGTTATTTGGATTTATTTGTGATGCCTTTTGTAATTCAAGTGGTGATTTCCATAGCTGCCTTTATTGTTGGAACTGTATTTGTTTATTTTAATTTGAATACATTATCTAACTATTTATTGACCCCCAAAGAACAGGTGAAGCTGTATGAAAGCAAGTACGCAGAACTAATTGACAAATTTCAATCATTCGGAAAATGGGCTAAAATTGGAATATCTGCCTTTTTAGGACTGATCTGGGCAGGTTTATTTCAAGGTTTGTGGCTGAGAATCGTTTATTTTATACACGGTGAAGCCACAGGGGAACTTGAACCTGTTTATAATTTAGATTTAGCTTTTTACTTATTTAGATTGCCTATGTATCAACAGATTGTAACAGCACTTATAAGTTTAGTTTTATTCACTTTAATTGCTGTTGTCGTAATTTACCTTGCAAGGGGCTTTCTATCATGGAATACTATCAAAGATGATGGTGGTTTTCCCGCTGGTCGTTTGGCGTTAAGACATATCAATATATTGTTAGGGATTTTCTTATTAGTTTTAGCACTTAATGCCATACTGGGAAGGTATGAGTTGTTGTTTTCTGCCCGGGGAGCTGTCTTTGGTGCTGGATATACGGATATCCATGTTACGCGACTGGTATACACAGGCCTTGGTGTGATTGGAACTTTAGGATTTGTTATTAGCTTAGCGAATCTAAAATTAGCCAAGTATAAACTGGTATTCTTCTCTTTAGGAGCCTTTTTCCTTGTCTCTATATTGGGAGGGGTTGCCGGACAGATAGTGCAATCGACTATAGTATCTCCTAATGAATTGACTAGAGAAAGGCCTTTTATAGAAAATCACCTGGAAATGACGCGTACGGCTTATGGACTAGCAGATATTCAGGAAGAAACCTGGGATGTGGATGTGGAAGGCGAGTTGGAAGATGACGCAGTAGAAGAAGGAGAAGATATAGAAGAAGAACTCGAGGAAATCGAATCAGAACTTCCGCCACCTGAACTTGATGAAGTAACTTATAATAACATGCGATTATTGGACTATCGTCCAGTACAGGATGTATACAGGGAAGCACAAGAGTACAGAAGATATTATCATTTTAATGATGTAAATCTAGCCAGGTATCGGATAGATGATGAATATCATCAGGTGATGGTATCACCTCGGGAAATGGATGTAGACAGAATACCATCTGAAGCTCAAACACCGGTTAATCGCCATTTAAAATATACCCATGGGTATGGCTTGGTGATGAGCCCAGTAGGACAATTTACCGATGGCGGTATGCCTGAATACTATTTGAAAGATATGCCGATTGAGGATGATTTAGGATTGGGGATAGAAAGACCAGAATTATACTTTGGTGAACTGACTAACGATTTCGTATTAGTAAACACTGATGTAGAAGAGTTTCACTACCCTGGGCAAGAAGAAGTGGACTTGACCTATCAAGGAGAAACTGGTATTGATATGAGTTTACTTAATAGAATTCTGTTTGCTATTCGTGAACGCAGCAGTTTCCTATTGTTTTCCCAGGAGTATTCTTCAGATAGTCAAATATTGATAAATCGAAATATCCACGACAGAGTGGAAAGACTGGCACCCTTTTTAGAATATGATAATGACCCTTATATAGCAGCAGCTAATGGTGAATTATACTGGATTATGGATGCTTATGTTACTAGCGATAATTTTCCGTATAGTAGACCTTTCCAGGGAGATGACAATTATATTAAAAATCCGGTAAAAGTAGTTATAGATGCTTACACAGGTGAAACTTCATTTTACTTAGTAGAAGATGATGAGCCCTTGACCCAGGCTATCTCCAATGCTTTTCCAGATCTGTTCTCTGACCCTCAGGAATTGTCAGATGAATTGAGGGCCCAGTTTAGGTATCCTCATAATTTCTTTACTATCCAGGCTAATATGTTGAAAAACTATCACATGACAAATCCAGTGGTATTTTATAATCGGGAAGATGGTTGGGATATACCCACAGAAAGTTACGGAGAAACAAGTATTGAAATGGAACCTTATTATGCCACCTTAAATTTACCTGATACAGACGAACCTGAATTTGTTTTGATGCAACCTTTCACACCAGTACAGAGAAATAACATGATTTCTTGGCTTGGTGCTCGAAATGATGGAGATAAATATGGTGAATTAGTACTTTATCGCTTTCCTTCTGGACGCCATGTTTACGGACCCAGGCAAATTGATGCCAGGATAGACCAACATCCTGACATTTCAGAACAGCTGTCACTCTGGGATGGCCAAGGCTCACGGGTTATCAGGGGTAACTTACTGGTAATACCACTAGAGGACGGTGTTCTATATATTGAACCCCTTTATTTACAGGCCGAGGATAGTAGTTACCCGGAAATGAGAAGGGTAATAGCTGCCTGGGGAGACTTGCTTGTTATGGAAGACAGCTTGGAAGAAGCTTTAGATGCCCTGGGTACCACAGCGGAAGATGTAGACACCGAAGTTATGGAAGAAGAGTTACCCGAACGAGAAGTAGAAGAAGTGGAAGAACTGGTTGAACAAGAATTTGAAACTATAGGTGAACTTGTAGATGAAGCGCTTAGGCTTGAAAGAGAAGCTGAAGCAGCTATTAGTGAAGGAAATTGGGGAGAGTACGGAGAATTACAAACTGAACTAAGTGAAATTTTAAAAGAACTAGAGGAGAGACTAGATACAACCATAGAAGATGAAGACAGTGATGATCAATAAACCACTATTATGAGGTGAATATTATGTGGAAAGGAATAGTGAATTATTATCGTGAGTTTTTACCCGTGGATGAAGATTTTCCTCAATGCTCTTTGCAAGAAGGAAATACCCCCCTATATTATGCTGGGGAAATTTCCAATAGAGTTGGAGCTGAAGTTTATCTGAAATTTGAAGGTTTGAATCCCACGGGATCATTTAAAGATAGAGGCATGGTAATGGCCGTTACCAAGGCCATTGAAGATGGATCAGATACTATAATGTGTGCTTCAACAGGTAATACTTCTGCTTCAGCTGCGGCATACGCTGCGAAAAATGGTTTGACATGTGCAGTTCTAGTTCCCCATGGCAATATTGCCATGGGGAAATTATCCCAGGCATTAATGCATGGTGCTAAAATTATAGAAATCGAAGGGAATTTTGATGAAGCTCTGACTATAGTACGTGATATCACCAGTAAACATCCAATTAGCTTGGTAAACTCTTTGAATCCGTATAGACTAGAAGGACAAAAGACAGCAGCTTTTGAAGTTTGTGATCAATTACAAAGTGCTCCTAACTACTTAGCTATACCTGTTGGGAATGCCGGTAATATTACAGCCTACTGGAAAGGATTTCAAGAATATAGAGACTACAACATGATTGAAAATTTACCCCGAATGCTCGGTTTTCAAGCTCAAGGGGCTGCACCTATATTATCAGGAGAACCGGTACAGAAACCGGAGACCCTTGCTACTGCTATCAGAATTGGCAATCCCGCCAGCTGGCAAGGGGCGTTAACTGCTGTAGAACAATCAAAAGGGGAAGTCGGCTCAGTATCTGACCAAGAAATTATCCATGCATATCAGACTTTAGCTAAATACGAAGGGGTTTTTGTGGAACCAGCTTCTGCAGCTTCAGTGGCAGGCATAATGAAGTTGGGTCAACAGGGTTGGTTTAAACCTGAAGATAAAATAGTGTGTGTCAATACGGGTCATGGTTTAAAAGACCCTGACTGTGCCATTAATTCCATGGAATATCAACCTCAGGTGATTCCGCCCTTAGAGGATCAGGTTTTAGACGCGGTTTATTCATAAATTATTATTTATTGCGATATATTCATTAGTTAGTAATATAACGATTTTGAAATAGGGTGGTGTTAAAGTGGAAGAAAAAAATTTAGTAAAAGTTCAAGTACCGGGAACTTCGGCTAATTTAGGAGCGGGTTTTGATTCTATGGGAATTGCTCTAAATATTTATAATTATGTCAGCCTAAGACAGTTAGAACCTGGTTCTGGCGTAATAATAGAAGTCAAGGGCGAGGGAGCGGATTTCATATCTAGAGACAAAGATAATCTTGTATATCAAGCTATTGCTGGAGTTTATCGCGAAATTTATGGTTCAGATGTCCTAATACCTGATTTAGAAATAACCTTGGAAAATAATATACCACTGGCTAGAGGACTTGGTAGCAGTGCGGCAGCCATAGTGGGTGGAGCAGTAGCTGCTAATGAGATGTTTAATGGTGAATTAACCAGGGACGAGTTGTTGAAACATGTGTTAGAACTTGAGGGCCACCTTGATAATATAGCACCAGCTATGTATGGAGGATTAACCTGTAGTCTAATAACTCGGGAAAACGAATTAATGTTCAGAACAGTTGATGTAGTAGAAGATTGGAATTTCATCATAATTGTACCTGGTCAAGAACTATCAACTCAAAAAGCCCGAGAAGCTTTACCAGAAAGAATTGCGTTTCAAGATGGTTTGTTTAATTTGAGTCGAGCTAATATGTTGATCTTAGCCTTTCAACAGCGAGATTATGAATTGTTATGGCATAGTATGGATGACGAACTTCATGAGCCCTACCGGGCAAAATTAATACCCGGCTTGGATAGATTGTTGCAAGAAGTACGAGGGGCGGGTATTCCTGCTGCTATTAGTGGAGCAGGTCCTTCTATAGCATGTGTTTTAAGTGAGATTGAAGAAGAAAAAATTGTCCGTGAGCTCGGAAAAGAGAAATTTAGTGCTCACGGAATCGAGAGCAATTTTTTCAAATTAAAACCCGATAACTCTGGAGCCAAGTCTATATTACATTAAAGGTGAAAATAGTCTTAAGATGTCTTCAATTATTTTTCTTATGGCACCTCTATTTTTAAACTCTTCCCAATAAAGAGGAGAGGAGTTGTAAATATCTTGTAAGAATATTTGCCTGTGTTTTTCGGAGAAATCTTTATCATAAATAAAAGCGTTGATTTCATCACTAAGCCTAAAGCTCCTGATATCTATATTGGTGGAACCTATTGTACAGACTTCTCCATCTATCTGGACAGTTTTTGCGTGTATATATCCCTGATATAAATAAACTTCAGCACCAGCTTCTAACAACTCACCAGCAAATGACAGGGAAACTGGTTTAAGAAAAAAGGAGCTTGGAATTTCAGGTATCATGATTTGAACTTTTACACCAGAATAAATGGCAATTTTTAAAGCTTGTATCATGCTCCTGTCAGGTACGAAATAAGGGCTTTGAATTTGGATATTTTCCGTGGCAGAATTAATCATTTTGATAATGCCCATCTTAATTCTTTCACTATCAGTATCAGCGCTGTTGATTACCAGTTGCATACCAGATCCATTGGTGTTTGTGGTGCTGGTAGAGCTGGAGTTTGAAGGGAAATATCTAGCTATTTTTTCCCTGGGTAAATCTTTGGTTATGTCAGAGCTTAATCGAGCCCAGTCTTGAAAAAAATAAAACTGCAATACTAACACGCTGGAACCAGTGATACGCATGTGGGTATCACGCCAGGGTGTTTTTATTTTATGCTGGCTCAAGTAGGTGTCGCCTACATTCATTCCACCCATATAACCTATTTTACCGTCAATAATGGCCATTTTTCGGTGATTACGGAAGTTTAATCTTAAGAGGTTTTTAAAAATGGATTCTTCATAACACTGAACTTGTCCACCGGCTTCAATTAAAGGATGGAAAAAAGACTTTGGTGTCATACTTCCGATGGCATCGTAAATTACCCTTACTTTTATTCCTTCTTTGGCCTTTTGAGTAAGGTGGTCAACTAATTGCTTTCCGGTGCTATCTCTATATATCTTAAAATACATCACATGAATACTGTCCTGAGCCTGGTCTATATCTTGAAAAAGGCGTGAAAATTTGTCTTCCCCCCATGTAAAAACTTCGATATCATTGTCTGAGGTGTATAAACTGTAACTATAATTTCTATGAAAGTCTATTAAATCTTTAACATACGGGTTAAAGTAATCGTTTTTCGTATAATTGTGTTGAGCTAAATATTGATAGTATCTTGATAATTCATTTTTGTAATTATCTCTAACAACGCTTTCTTTCAATCTTTTAGCCCTTTTTTTACTCCAGGTTTCTCCAAATATTAAGTATAGGATATAACCTAATCCAGGTAGGAATAAAATTATTAAAACCCAGGAGAATGCCTCACTGGGTTGTTTACGTTCAATAAATATAACTGAGATAATTAAAACTAATTCAATGAGAACCACCAATTCCAGCAACATATATAATCAACCTTTCTTTATTATGAAATTCATTGTCATAAAATTTTAATTATTTATTTTTTTCAAAGAGTAAAGCATTGATATAAAGTGGAGTTAAGGACTAAAACTATTATCTTTTTGATTGTTATTTCTGGTTCTCATGTTAATATATAATAATAAAGTGGTTGTAATAACTGTGGGTATCCAAATAATTGGATGTTCTCTAAATACAATGTAGAGAGTTAATATCTTAGCTCCTCGGTAAGCTATCCACCAAGAGATAGCTTTTTTTGTTTTAGGACTAGAAAAGAACCTTCGAGTTAGTTTTCCCACAATTTTTTCCCCCAACATTAAGTTGTTGCACAATTATTAATAAACAATACCGAGCTCTTTTATTACAATAGCATATATTTGTAGTTTTAAAAAGGTAGTTTTGACAATTAATTATGTCTATGTTATATTTTAGATACCGCATACCCCCGAGGGGTATACAAAATATAAAATTTTATAATTAGGGGGAATTATTTTGAACCCTGAAGAACAACAAAAATTCAGAGTAATCATTGTAGGGTCTGGTGTAGCAGCGCGAAGTGCTATTCAAAGTTTAAATTTATACAAAAATTTAGATATCACTGTTATTAGAAGAGATGATCATCAAATTGTTCCTTGTGCAATACCTTACACTTTTAAAAGACTACAGCCGAGTGACATAATAGGTGACGATAAAAACTGGGACACCTTAGACGCCCGAATCATTAATGATGAAGTTGTGAATATAGACAGGGAAAATAAAATGTTAAGGCTGAAAAGTGGTAGTTCGTATTCATATGATAGGTTAATTTTGGCTACAGGAGCTAATCCAATTAAACCTCCTATTAAAGGTATGAATAAAGAAAATGTTTTTTTCGTTGAAAAAAATGCCAGACAAATTAGTGAGTTACAGGAAAAAGCTGCTAGTTCTGGAAGGGTTGTAATTATTGGTGGGGGCTTTATTGGAGTTGAGATAGCTGATGAACTGAGCGGAAGTGGTAAGGATATTCATTTGATAGAGACAGAACACAGACTACTTCCTAAGGCCTTTGATTCTAAAATTTCTGATCGAGTGGAGAAGATATTGGGTGAACAGGGAGTTACTGTACACACAAATAAATTTGTCACAGAAATAAAATCCAATAAAATTGTAATGTCAGGCCAAGATAAATCAGGTGAATATGAACTGGCTACAGATATGGTAATATGTGCAATAGGTGTTACGCCAAATTCCGAATTGGCTGAAGCTTCAGGCATAGCTGTTAATAGTGCTGATAAAGGAATTATTGTTGATGACTATTATTATAGTTCAGATCCTAATATCTTAGCTTGCGGCGATTGTATTTCAAAACGAGATTTTAATAGTGGTGGTGAGTCAGGAGTTAGATTGGCATCAACAGCTGCTTCTGAAGGAAAAGTAGCAGGTTTCAATATTTTTAATAGACGTTTTCCTAACAACAAAGGAGTCATCAACCTCTTTAATACCAAAATAGGAGATACAAGTTTTGCAGCAGCAGGGATAACTGAGTTTGAAGCTAAAAAGAAGGGGTGTCCAGTAGTAAGTATAGATGGCAATTTTCCCGATAGACATCCAACTAAATTTTCTGATGTTACAACCAACTATGTCAAATTGATTTTTAACAGTTTTAACGGGAAACTTTTAGGGGGGCAAGTACAAGGAAGCAAAAGTATTGGAGAATTTATTAACACTGTTGGTTTAGCGATTCAACATGAGTTAACTGCCTATGATTTGGCATCAGTTCAGTATGCTACTCACCCCCTGCTAACTACAGGTCCAAGTGGATATCCACTTTTAAAACTATCTATAGAGGCTATTAGAAATCTGACAGGAAATGAAAATTAAAAGTATGAAATAATCATTGAGCTTTACAAGGGAGGTATTGTTGGTAAAAACTCACTGATAGAGGGAGGAAATTATTATGTCAACTGCATCTTATTTTATTAAAACAAATAGGTCATTTTCTTTGATCAGAAAATATGCGTGGTTTGTGACACTTTTGATCGGAGTTGGAGGTCAATTTTTACCACAACTTGGGTTACTAGTTCCATTCATAATGATTGCTTTAATTGTTATGAGTCTCTTTAAAGGAAAATATTGGTGTGGAAACTTTTGCCCTCATGGTAGTTTTTTTGACCAGTTAATTTTACCAATCAGCAGAAATGTTAGAATACCAAACTTTTTAAAATCCAAGCTTGTTATCGCTGCTGTTTTTCTTTTATTTATTATTAATTTGTCGATTCGATTTGTGATTATAATTCAACAAATGGGTACAGAACCTTTGACTCACAGATTAGGCTTTATGTTTGCAAACACTTATTTAATGGTGCTACTTGTTGGAGGTCTACTTGGTGTAGTGATCAATGCCAGAACCTGGTGTCAGTTTTGTCCTATGGGGACTATGGAATCAATTTTTTATAAATTAGGTAAAAAATTAGGTCTAACCAAAAAATTTGATGAAAAAGTGACCATTGAACATCCTGATTTATGTCATTCCTGTGGTAAATGTTCCAGGGTATGTCCTATGCAGTTAGAACCGCATAAAAACTTTTCAGAAAATCATCAATTTGAAGATGAAAGATGTATTAGATGTTATACTTGTGTTAACAATTGTCCGGCTAAAATTTTGCAAATGAATGCATCGTAATGCCTTAAATAGCGGGTAACTGAAAAGTAATGATAATTATTATAAATATAAAAAAAGACTTGACTAATTTGCTAATGACTGGTATATATATAGTAGAAGAATAACAAAGGAACTAACCGGTTTTTGAAATTTTACCGGACTACGTCATGAGTGTGGCGCAGTATCCTAGTTGGTAACTCCAGCTCCGAAGGCGGGCCTAAAAATCCGCTAAAGGGCACATCGATGAATCCTCTTGTGTTGGCTTTCGGCGCCCAGCCGAGGGTCGATGCTGGGGGCAAGGTAGTCAGGGGAATCCGCAAAGGCATGCGGGTGTATCCTGGCTACCGTGGAGACCTGGGTACGTGGTTTTTCGTCCATTTAGGCAAGAAAATTCAACACTACGGCTCAGGGTGTAAACCTGCATGCGGCAGACTCTGTGTGCAGTGTAGCCTGCCTTGAGTGGTGGCGGGGAATGGGTTTATCCCTGAAACCGTTGCTGCAAAAGAGGCTAGGAGTTGGAAAGTGCCATTGGAGAAAATCCCTAGGCTGTTCTCTTATGGGAAGCAGTCCGGGACTTGAAGTGCAGGCTAAGTGGCGATCCGGCGCCAATCTTACTGGGAAAGGCATTAAAGGGAAACCGCCGAGATGGCGACACTCGGTTGCTTTTTCGGGAAAACCCGCCGGACCTGAAGCCGCAGCATTAGCCCGGACTGCTGCCACACTCACCTTTGGAGTAACAAAGGCTTCCCGAAAGGGTTGCCTTTTTTTTATTATGGCTATAATATAAATTTTTATCAATAAATTTTAGAAATTTGGAGGAATAAGTCAAAAAATGTATAAAATAATAAATAGATATGATTATTAATTACTATTAATATAAAAAGGAGGTGGAGAAAATTTTAAATTCACGGATACGATCTTATATAAATTTAGTTGCTCTGGCCCTTGTATTGATAGTCAATTTTTTATCAAATTATATTCCATTCAATAATTTAACCCAGGAAGATATTACAGAAATTTATCCTGTATTAATTACTCCAGCGGGATATGTATTTTCTATATGGGGAATAATCTATCTATTGTTAATTGGGTTTATTATCTATCAAGCACTGCCTAGCTACAGGGAGACACCAAAAGTTTCTGCGGTAGGTATTTTGTTTGCAGTTACAGCTTTATTAAACATTTTATGGTTATTTGCTTGGCATTATTTACAAATCGGTTTATCTATGGTTCTAATGATACTGTTATTGATTACTCTGATAGGAATTTATAAAAAAATTATTGGCAGAAAATCAAGCGAAACCTTTTTTGATTGGTTGTTTGTCAGATTACCATTTAGTATATATTTGGCTTGGATTTCTGTGGCAACCCTGGCAAACTTAAATATTTTGTTGAATGATTGGGGCATATTAGGAACAGAAGGTTTTGGAGCTATGGTCTTTACAATACTTATGATCATTATCGGTGCCGTACTGTCTTTATATGTTTTTTATCGTTTGGGGGATATAGTTTTCCCATTAGTATTTACTTGGGCTTTTATAGGAATTGGAGTTCGTCATGGAACTGAAATAGCAGTACTAACAATGTTTGCATGGTTGGCCTCGGCTGTTATTTTATTCCTATTAGGATGGATTGCAGCTCGCAACCGTATGGCTACTGATACAAATAATACATAAAAATAAAAAAGAGAGATTAGGCGGGTTAGCACTATTGCTGCCCGCTTTTTTTATGAATTTATTTATATTGTGAAAAAAGAGTGTCAGTGATAAAATATTTACAATTATAAATTTGAGTTAGTTAATGAAATTAAAATAAATCAAAGAGAAAATTATAACTGACATTAGGTTTTATGAAGTCTTGATTGGAGGATTAAAAAATGAGTGAGAACACCAATTGTTACACTGTGTTAATCATAGAAGATGAACAGGGACTTGTGAAAGTTTTGAAAGCCTATTTGGAGAAAGAAGGATACCAGGTCTATGCCTCTCACGATGGTTTAGCAGGATTAGAACTTTTTAAAAAACAAAATCCTGACATTGTGGTTTTAGATTTAATGCTTCCCAACATGTCAGGAGAAGAAATAGCCAGAAAAATCAGAAAAGAGCAAGAGACTCCAATTCTCATGTTAACTGCCAAGGGCAGTGAAGATGAGAAAATTACAGGTTTGGGAATAGGTGCAGATGATTATGTAGTAAAGCCTGCCAGCCCAAGGGAAATAATAGCCAGGTTAAAGACAATTTTGCGAAGAGTAGGAAAAGAGCCTGGCAGAATACAACAAGAAATTATTACAGCAGGTGAAATCACCATTGATACTTTGGCTAAAAAAATTTATTTGCGAGGAACAGAGATTTCTTTAACTCAAACGGAATTTGATATTTTATCAACCCTGGCACTATATCCTAAAAAAGTGTTTTCTCGCGAAAACTTGGCTGATAGAATATACGGTTATTTATGGGAAGGGGACTCCCGTACGATAGATACCCATATCAAGAATTTGCGAAGAAAAATTGAACAAAATCCTAAAAAACCTATTTTTATAAAAACTGTGTTTGGTGCCGGTTATCAATTTGGTAAATTTTAAAGGAGTGCCTAAATGTCTTTACAAAAATTATTTAGGAAAAATAGCTTATTTTTACGATTGTTCTTGGCACTGTGGTTTCTTAGTGCTGGATTGCTAATATTGACCGGTGTGTTTGTTAATAGAACTGTAGAGGCAGAATTTACAGAACTGGTGAGATCTAGTGAGATTGCAGAACATGAGCAAATAACTGAATCAATTTCTGATATTTTAGCTCAGGAAGATAATTTTGCTAGTTCTTTACAGATGTCTATAAACCATTTGGCTAGGACTCATAACAAGAGAATTATCTTGGAAGATTCTAATAGGGATGTAATTTTGGATACTGGTGAAGATCAACGAAGACATGGTCCTATGATGGATAGGGGGATGCATCAAGGTAGAGGCCCTGGCCGAGATCAAGAACACGGAGAAAAGTCGGTAACAGAGTTTTACACTGATAGGGAGATAGAAGAAAACACATACCCTTTAACTATAAACGACGGTGAAAAGGGTAGAGTTACTATCCTGTCTTTAGACAGAAAAGATGGTTTTTTTACTCCAGAAGAACTGGATTTCACCAGGCAGGTTACCAGAAGTATCCTAGCTGGTAGTGGTATAGCTTTGTTATTGTCTGCTTTAATTAGTTTAATAGTGTCTTTGTCTATATCCAAACCTGTTAACAGTTTAAAAAGTACAGCTGAGCAGTTAAAGAAGGGTGAATTATCTCAAAGAGCAAATGTGGTAGGGCCTGAAGAAATACAAGAATTATCAGTGAGTTTTAATGCCATGGCTGAGAATCTTGAGCATACAGATTTTATCAAGAAAAAGTTGACCCAGGATATTTCTCATGAATTGCGAAATCCCGTATCTTCTATAAAAGCCTATCTTGAAGCTTTCCAAGATGGTGTTTTGGAAGTAGACGAGGATAATTTGAATAGTACAATGGAAGAGCTTACTCGTTTAGAGACTTTATCTAAACAGTTGCATCAGCTAGCTTTAGTAGATTTCAAAGAGTACGAGCCTAAACTAGACTGGGTGAATTTAACGGATTTAGCTTATAAGCTAAAACACACTATTAGTAAACAGGTTTTAAAGTATAATATTGAATTCAGTTGTAACTTACCTGAAGAGGAAATATGGATTAAAGGAGATCAAGAATTGTTATATGCTGCTATAAATAACCTGGTACAAAATGCGCTTAAATTCACAGATAATGGTGGGTTGATTGAAATGGGCGTAGAAATAAAAGATGATACTAATCAAGTTATGATGTATGTTTCCGATAATGGTCAAGGGATTCCTCAAGATAAATTACCTTATATTTTTGAACGCTTTTATCAAGTCGAGGAATCCAGGACTAAAAAAGACCTGCCGAAAAATGATCCTAATTATAGCTCTTGTGGAAGTGGAATAGGCTTGTCACTAGTCAAAGAATGGACTAAGGCTATGGGCGGTTATGTAGTGGTAGATTCCCAGTTAGGCAAAGGAAGCACTTTTAAATTAATATTCCCTTATTAATCTTCACAAAATCTTCAAATCTTCCTGATATAGTTAAGATCAAATACGGATAAAACACAAACAAACAGGAGGTCGATTAACTATGTTTAAAAAAATCCTAGGTATTTTCATGGTTGTTAGCTTAATTGCAGGTGCTGCCATAGTGATTCCCGGACAAGTAGTAAGTGCTGGGGAAGGCTTGGATGAACTAGAACTTTCAAATCAAAATGAAAGTAATAGTTCAGTAGAAAGATGTCCTATTATTGATGAAAATGAGTATACAGAATGGGAAAATTGGAGAATTGATAAAGATCAAAAACAGATCGAGAGGATTGAAGAGCTTGTAGAAGAAGGAGTCATTTCTGAAGAAGAAGGTCAAGAATTGATCCAAGCTATAGAAGAAAAAGAATACGAGGGAGGTAATTGTCCTGTAGATGGTCAACGAGAAAGATCTTTTAATATGAATCTAAAAAATTATTTTGATTCTGAAGAGGATAGAGAAGCAGGTTATAGAAACGGTAGAGGTTCAGGATATTCCGATGGTAGAGGACCTGGTTCTTGTAGAAATCGCTAATTCGCTAATATTGCCCAAAACAATCTATAATCATTTATGTTTTTGGTTTGGTATTAAGGAACTAAGAGTTTTACTCATAAAATAGGGCCGTCAAGAGCGGCCCTAAAAAATTTTGTATGCTGTTAACAGGTGATCTAATCTTTTTTTATTATAGGTATGGAAGACAAAATTTAACTAGAACCACGCTACCTTGGTTTTTAAGTACTTAAGCAATTAATAGACCACAGTTACAGTAGCAATGACACCAAGTAAAGCGCCTAAAACTAATTCACTCATAGTGTGTCTTCTAAGCTTTAATCTAGACCAAAAAACTAGAGGTAGTAAAATAAAAGAGGCCAGATAATTTTTACCTAAAATAAAAATTAAAAAAGTTAACGGACCGGCAACCCCACAAGCATGTCCACTTGCCCTAAACTTGATGATACTATTACAAATAGTTAATAAGATACCCGCTAGAATATAGGTTAAAAATAGTAATTTCACACCGACGGGGCCGTTTAGAATAAATACTGTAACAGTTCCAAAAAATTGTCCGATTATACCAGTGATAAAAGCCAGTTTTCGCTCACCTTCTCTTCCTTGTTGGCGGTATTTAGGGATATAATTTTTTAACCAATAAGCAGATAAAGGTACAATGACAAGGAAAAATATTGACATAAGGTACCAGTTTAAATTGTGGTGAAAAAAGCTACTGTCATTTAAATATATGATGGTAATGACAAGTAAGGCAATTATTGGGACAACAGTGAATACACTGATTAACTTAGCTATTTTTTGAGATAAATAATTTATAGTCATACCCATACCTCCAATTTTAGAGTGAACTCTATAACAAGGATATAGAAAAATTTGTTATTTTGCAACTCATGTTGTGAAAATTAAAAAAATAGATTGACAAAACTTGCAAAAAGAGGTAAAGTAATTTTAATACAACTAAATATGGGAGAGGAGACAAAAATTAGTGAAAAAATCATGTTTCAAACTACTAGTTATCAGTACGATGTTCATTTTTGCTTTTTTTGGAACTGCTGGTCATAATGTAATTGCACAAGAAGATGTATTTGTAAAGAGTGACTTGATGTTAAAAATTAATGGTGAACAAGTTGAAGCAGAAATGTTTATTGAAGAAGGTAGGGTACAGATTGAAGCTGAAGCAGTAAACGAACTTTTTAATGGCGACTTTGAAGAAAAATTCATCTCGTTAAGAGAAGTTTTTGAGACTGCAAGAGCTAAGGTCGACTGGAATGGTCAAGAAAGGATTATAAACATCACATTGGCAGAAATTGACAGTGAAGGTATGTCAAACATAGAGTTAAATAGTGATGAAATTGTGATATTGGCAGAAGAATATATTTTGGAGAAAAACACATACAAAATGAGTGGTAATGGCATTTCATCCTTTGAAATGGAGCTTCCGGATATGCCAGTTTTTCCAGTATTAGAATTTCCAATAAACATTGAAGCTGATTTGCAATATGATCCTTTTAAACTATACATTAAACAAAGTATGGATATCCCACAGGAAATGTTGATTGAACTGGATAACGAGGGCTCTAGTTTTGATACTGTAACAAATACTGAAATGTTAATTTTAGAAGATAAATTTTACCAAAATTATCCCGAGGATCAATGGATAGTCATGTCCTTTGAAGATTTGGGGATGGATGAAATGTTACAGTATTTAACTAACATGGATCCTAGGGAAACTATTGAACTTGGCAAACAATATGGAATTGAATATGATTTGATTGATGAATTAACTTTTAATGGAGAAGACTGTTATGTCATTAGGGTTGAGCTAGAAACAGATACACTTGTAAGTTTCATAAAGGATATTTTCGGCGAAAGTCAGTTAACTTTAATTGATGAAGGTGATTTAACCAAGGAAGAATTAGAAATCATGAATGAGCAGATGTTAAATTTATTGGACAGTATAGAAATGGCCATAGTGCAGGATATGGTAATAAACAAAGAAACTTATGAAACTCACCAAATAATCTCAGAAATGGACTACACCTTTGAGATAAATGAAGTAATTGAAGGAGAAGACTTTAGCGGGAAAGTAAAAACATCATCTTTTATGACTCTAGAACTATTTGATTACGGAGTAGAACTAGACTTTCCAGAAATTGCTGATGCCATTACTTTAGAAGAATTTACTGAAGTCTTGCTTAATGAGTAATAACTTAACTTAAAAAGAGGAGCTGCACTTAAGTATATACATTACTTTCGGTGCAGCTCCTTTTAATTTTGTGTGTAGTAGTCTAATCTTTTTAGAACAAGTGTCAGAACTGTTTCTCTCCAAAATTAATAATTTAATTTACTGGATTCATTTTTTGGATGCTTATAGAGGGCCATTTTATGCAACACAAAAGCTAATACTATCACAGCGAGTGTTCCCGGAATTAATATCAGGGCAGTTTCAAAGATGCCTGCAAGGACAAACATTATCACGGCTATAACACCTACAGTAGATGCGTAGGGCATTTGAGTTTGAAAATGATCTATATGATCACATGCTGAACCCATTGAGGCTAAAATTGTAGTGTCAGATATGGGTGAACAATGATCACCAAAGAGTCCTCCTCCTATTACTGCACCAATGGTTGGCAGTAGGGGAGCTCCAAGGGCAAAAGCCATGGGTAAGGCAATGGGAAACATTATTGCAAATACCCCCCAAGATGTTCCAGTTGCTAAAGCCATCAAAGCCCCTGTTAGAAAAGTGACAGCAGGTAATAAAGTGGGACTTAGAAAACCTTCTGTTAAATCAACAAGAAAGTCTGCGGTTCCTAAGTCTTCAGTGACAGCTCCGATATTCCATGCTAAAACCAATACTACGATCATAAACATCATTCCTGTCATACCATCTACAATAGTACTCAAACTCTTGTCAAAATTCATAATATTGTAATATTTTAACATTCCGATTAAAACAAGCTTTCCGAGGATAAAACCAAAGGCAATAGCTGTTCTAATATTAATTCCTTCTACTTGCTCGGTTGGAAACCCATGAGAAACTAAAATAGTAAACAGTGAAACTAACAAGACCAGAACAGGTACTATCATAGTACTGGCTTTAGGTTCTACACCTTCGGGTAGATTAACTTCTTTGGTTTTTCTCATAGGTACTGCACCATCTCTGATAACCTTACCTTCTTCCTCTGCTCGTCTTTCAGCTTTTAACATGGGTCCGTAGTCGTTACCTGTCATGGCTAAATAACCACATAAAATTAATGTCATGATTGCATAAAAGTTATACGGAATTGCACCGATAAAAGCTTCCCAACTTGTCATTTCCGTGATTCCCTGGGCATCTAATTGGTCTTGAATTAGTCCCATATTGTAAACTCCCCAACCAACTATGGGTATTAGGGAAACCAGGGGAGAAGTGGTGCAATCAAGTACATAAGCAAACTTTTCTCGAGATACTTTTAATTTATCATTTAGAGTTGCAAAAATAGGCCCAACCAAGAGGGCATTTCCCATATCAGTGAACCAAACTAAAATACCAGCAATCCATGAGCCAGTCTGAGCTTTATTTTTACTATTAATGACTTTTGTAACTTTTTTAGTAAATGCCAAAGCCCCTCCAGAATGTGTCATTAAGGCAACAAAACCACCGATTATCACCATCATTGCCATGGCCTGAGCATTATAAGAGCTTGCAATGACTTCAAAAGTATAGTCTCTGATAAACATTTCTAAGGCTGTGATTGGGTTACCACCGGCATAAATCATTATACCGACAAAAGTACCTATAAATAGTGAAGGGATTATATTTTTTGTTAGTACCGCTAGCCCTATAGCCAGGGCTGGCGGTACTAATGATAGAATTCCGAAATGTTCCATGTGTATGTCCTCCTTTTTAAAGCATTTTTAAGGTAAAAAGCTTTGATATGTTTTAACTTGCTCTGTTAGGCTATGAAAATATTTTTGAGCTTGTCCCAATTGAAATTGAAGGGCTTCCGGTGCTGGTGCACCTCTACTGTTTCTGTTATGGACACATTTGATTGGATCCATAATATTTAATATTTTAGTTGTGTCCATTTGAGTTAGTATTTGTTGACTGTTTTCTTCTAAAGAATCGGCTATCTGTTTAAATGAAATATCGAGCTCCTGTTCAGTTAATTGATAGAACAGTTTATTATGTTCTTGACAATGTTTTACAAGTTGACCTACAACTGCATGTGCATCTCTAAATGGGATACCCTGAGTTGCCAGGTAATCAGCGATGTCTGTGGCATTTGAAAAATCTTGGTATAGTGCTTTTTCCATGTTTTTTGTTTTGATGGTCATGGTAGATAGTATTTTAGATGTTAGCTTTAGGGAACTTTCCACGGTATCTAAACTATCAAATAGTCCTTCTTTATCCTCCTGAAAATCTTTGTTATATGCCATGGGTAATCCCTTATATGTAGTGGCTAGTGCAGTTAAGTGACCAACTACTCTGCCTGTTTTACCTCTGATTAATTCTGGTACATCCGGATTTTTCTTTTGGGGCATAATGCTCGAACCAGTAGCAAAGGCATCATCTAATTCAATAAAGTCAAATTCCTTAGTAGACCATAGAATGAGTTCCTCGGCTAGGCGACTTAAATTGATCATGATAGAGCTTAAACAAAAGATAAATTCTAAGGAGAGATCTCTACTGCTAACGGCATCCATACTATTTTCAAACTGTTGTGTGAACCCTAAGTCTTTTCTAGTGGACCTCCTTGAGATATTAAACCCCGTTCCGGCAAAAGCCCCACTCCCTAATGGAGAAAGATCAGCCCTGTTGCGAAAGTCTATCAACCGGCTAGCATCTCTTTGAAATTTCCAAAAGTAATTTAGCATGTGATGGCCCAAAGTTGTAGGTTGTGCCCGTTGAAGATGAGTGTAACCCGGCATATAAGTCTTGGTATGCTGCTCAGAAAGTTCTTTAATAACTGACATATTTTGTAATAATTCATTTACTAACTTTATGGCCTTATCACATAAGAACATATTCATATCTACAGCTACCTGATCATTTCTGCTTCTGGCTGTATGAAGTTTTTTGCCTACTTCACCTTTGAGTTCTATCAAACGTTTTTCAATACTCATGTGAATATCTTCGTCACTTAAGTTGAATTCGAGTTTATCCTGCTCGGCTTCTTTCCAGATTATATCCAAGCCTTCTGTGATCTGTTTGTAATCTGTTGTGTCGATGATGCCCTGTTGGAACAGCATTTTTACATGAGCTTGACTGCCAAGAAGATCATAAAATATTAACCGGTTATCAAATTCGATGGAAGCATTAAATTCATCTACTAGTTGATCTGTTTGTTTTGAAAATCTTCCACCCCAGAGTTTTGACAATGTTATTCTCCTCCTTTGCCTCTTTTGACAATACCTTCGGTTGTTAAAGTGAGACCAAATAAGTTGATGAATCCTTCAGCATCTTTTTGATTATAAACTTCATCTTCTTCAAAGGTGGCCAAGTCTTCTCTGTATAAGCTATAGGGTGCTGATCTTCCGGCTATCATTACATTGCCTTTATATAACTTTAGTTTTACATGTCCTGATAGATGTTTTTGAGTTTTTTCAACAAAACCATCGAGAGCTTGTTTTAAACTACTAAACCATAAACCATTGTAAACTAGTTCAGAATATTTATTAGTAATTACCTCTTTAAAGTGCATGGTATCCTTATCTAATACCAGGTACTCTAGTTCTTTTTTAGCGTGATATAAAAGAGTGCCACCTGGGGTTTCATATACTCCTCTTGATTTCATACCAAGAAGTCTGTTTTCTACTATATCTATTATTCCGATACCATGTTTCCCGCCAATTTCGTTGAGAGTCTCCATCATTTGAACTGGTGATAGTTCCTGGTTATTCAATTTAACAGGAATTCCTTGTTCAAAATCTAAGTCCAAATATTCGGGTTCATCTGGAGCTTGTTCTGGGACAGTCGTCATCACGAACATATTTTGATCCGGCTCAAAATTAGGATCTTCTAAAATACCACCTTCGTAACTGGAATGAAATAAATTTCTGTCGATACTGTAAGGCATTTCTTTAGTAACAGGTACGGGAATTCCGTATTTATTTGCATATTTAACGGCATCTTCTCTGCCTTTGATATCCCATTCTCGCCAGGGCGCTATAATGGATAAATGAGGCGCCATAGCTTTAACAGCCATTTCAAACCTAACCTGATCATTCCCCTTTCCAGTACAGCCATGAGCTATAGCATCAGCATTTTCCTGTAAAGCAATTTCAACTAATTTTTTACCCAATAGTGGTCTGCAAATAGCTGTTCCAAGTAAATACTTACCTTCGTACATAATATTTGCTTTCATGGCGGGATAGATATAATCAGTTACAAACTCCTCTTGCAAATTTTCTACATAAACCTTACTAGCTCCGGTATCATAAGCTTTCTGTTCGGCAGCTTCTACATCTTCTTTTTGACCAACATCACCTATCATTGCAATAACCTCACAATCGTACTGCTCTTGAATCCATTTAATGGCAACAGATGTGTCCAGTCCTCCGGAATACGCTAAAACTACTTTGTTAATCTTACTCATAATTAATTTCTCCTTTCGTTATTGAATTTGATTTTTTATTTAATTTAATAATAAAAAAACCCGTCCCTATGACACATAATTGATTACATGTGTATAGGGACGGGTTATTACCCGCGGTACCACCCAGATTGACCGGTGTGTTGATAGATGAAGTGTGTTTAGAGCAGCTTTGTCTAAAAACAATAACAAGCTAGTACAGTCAGTGCTATACAGCAATAGCTAAACAGTAATAGGTATACGGAGATAGCTATTATATAGCCGCTCCTAGAAAAGATGGCTATATAAAAAACTCCTCATCCCTAAGGGACGAGGAGTCAACTCGCGTTACCACCCTGATTACCGGTTATCTATGGATATTTGGAAAATAATTGATATCCGCAGCTCAAGTAAATTACACACTTTACACCGGTCCTCTCTTGTGTTTGTTAACGGAAACAATCCGGGGTAACCTACTGAGAATTAATAATTCTCCTGTTCGGTTCCCAACTCCAGGGTGCGCTTCACTAGTATCCCAGTACCGGGCTCCCACCAATCCCCGGCTCGCTATACTGAAGAATAACTAGCTACTCTCCCTATCATCGTTTTTGAAAACGTGTTTAATTTTGGTTAATAAATATATTACTTGCCCAAAATTAAATTGTCAAGTATAAATTAATAATTTTATTATGAGGGGGTCCTTCAATGCGAGATGAAGGACCCCCTCCCCATTATCTGGAACCTTCTCACCAACATAGTATCACCTCCTTGTGGAAGTGAACTATATTGCTAAAGGCCCAGTTGATGGGCTCTATCCCCGTTGGCAGTTCACATTATAATAATTATATTTAAGGACTGTCAAGGTAGAGTCTGTTATTGATTTTTCTCTGTTAAGTACTTCCAGTACTTTTTTGGTAGGAACTGTTGTTGCAGCTTTAAATTTTGTCTTTCTGGAATAGAAACGTGCCGAAAGTATTGTTTCCACATATTTTGAAACTGTTCTTCTTCCTTGTGTTCTAATAATTTGTTAGCTGGCAAGTTATCGGTAGTGTATATTAATGATTTACCATTGTATAATGCGCATTTATCTCTTCGTTTATCATGAATTATCCAGGATTGGTCAGCAAGACGTTTTTTGAAATGTGGGGCTATCAGTGTCAATATATTATGATCGGGCTCCATAGGGGCATAATAGACACCAGACTGTAATTTCTTAAACCTTAAAAAACCTAGCATACGATGTCTTTCACGAGAGACCTTTTGCGATAATTGATTAACGGTATGTACGGAATGTTCGGATAACATTTCATCAACTTGATTTCCTTTTTGAAATCCCAATTTCAAATAATGATATATAGAAGTTTCTATCCCTTCTATTTCTGACAAAAAAGCGTAATATATCTTAGATAATGCCCTTTTTGAGATTTTTGAATTGATTTTCTCTGTCATTGTTTTAGCCAATTGCTGATGGGTAGTGACATTTTTATATTCTGCAAATAATTCTTGGGACAAATTCGTTCCAGAGGGGACAATTTTAGGTGTATTTTCAGAGGATTTAAAAACATAATATAAACTGGTTAATAACCCCTCATAAGTACCGTCATAAATGTAATAAGTTACTGAATGCATTTAATTACCACCCCACAAAGATAATTGTTTGTATTCAGGACCCTTTAGCAGCCTAGAATAAATGAGATCAGGCTTAAAAGGTATCCCACCGTAATATTTGCCTTTGCAAGTGATAAAATATTTAGCCCGTTTTAGGACAATTCCCATACGCTTTAGATCTTCAAAGCCCAATTGGAAGTGTTTTCGGGCTTTCAAGATTCTTCTTGCAGATTTTGGGCCAATCCCAGGAATTCTTAATAACATTTTTTTACTAGCTTGATTAATTTCCTGGGGGAAGAGGTGGAAGTTTCTTAAAGCAAATTGGGCTTTTGGATCAAGCTCCAAGGACAGGTTAGTGTCTTGATTATCAAAAAGCTCTTGATAATTAAATTTATAAAATCTTAACAGCCAATCCGCCTGGTATAGTCTGTGTTCTCTCAAGTAAGGAGGTTCGGCTATTGCTGGAAGTTTTTCTTTGTGTTTGTTGCTAATAGGTATAAAGGCCGAGTAAAATACTCGTTTTAGGCCTATCTGTTGATAAAGGTTTTCCGAGAGTCTGAGAATATCTCGATCAGAATCATTAGTGGCGCCAACAATTAATTGAGTACTTTGACCTGCTGGGACAAAAGATTGTTTGGAAGAAGTTTTTTTGGGCCTAGATTTGCTTGTCTTTTCGGTTCTTGCAGGCCTATTTAGCTTGGTTTCTTTAATTTTATGACTAACTGCCTTCATTGAGGAAACTATCTCTTTACCATTTTTTTCTGGAGCTAACAATTGTAAACTTTTTTGCGTTGGTAGTTCAATATTGATGCTCAACCGATCTACATGTTTACCGGCCTCAATCAACAAAGTTTTATCCGCACCTGGGATGCCTTTTAAGTGAATGTATCCGTTGAATCTATAGTCTTCACGTAACATCTTAACAGTTGTTGCTAACAATTCCATAGTGTAATCTTCGTTGTTTAAAATGGCAGAGCTAAGAAACAGTCCTTCTATATAGTTTCTACGATAAAATTCTTCAGTTAGCTGACACACTTCTTCAGGAGTGAAGGTGGCCCTGTGAATATTGTTAGAGGCTCCATTAGCACAATAAAAACAATCGTAGATGCATTTATTGGTAAATAGGATTTTTAGTAAAGATACACATCTTCCATCTTCTGTCCAACTATGACAGATACCGCTTTTAGATGCATTCCCAAAACCGCCTTCTGTTCTGGCTCTTCTAGAACCACTAGAGGAACAGGATACATCGTATCTGGCACCTTGAGCTAAAATGGCTAGTTTTTGTGTTAGTTCCATAACTAATTCCTCCCTCAAATTCTCTCTCTTTAAAAGGCTGTATTAGAGTTGTATGTTGATGTTGTGCTCTTGAATTTCACATCCAATGTTTCGGGCTGGTACAACTAACTCTACACAAAATTCGTTCAATGGAAGAGTTCAACTATCAACAACTGAGTATCAAAAGAGCTTAATACATAAATTCGAACTGGTGTTCAGATATTCCTGCCTTTGATTTTAAGTTATTGGTATTTTTTTAAGTTCATAGTATAATGGTCGAGAATGTTGAGAGTGTACTTACAATTCAGTATTCAATTTGTGTAATAGCACAAAACACAAGGTTAAATAATTTACGGATGGGGTGATTCTTGTGAATAGAAAAAGGATAGTCGTTGCCGGGACAAATAGTGGAAGCGGCAAAACTACTGTTACAATGGCATTATTGGCAGCGTTAAGAAATCAAGGGCAGTCAGTACAAGGGTTTAAGGTTGGCCCTGATTACATAGATCCCAGCTTCCATACTACTATCACGGGAAGACCAGCTAGAAATCTTGATACATGGATGATGTCACCGAATATTATGAAGGAAATATTTCAGCGTGGTTCAGAAAAAGCGGATATTTCAATAATTGAAGGTGTAATGGGCCTATACGATGGTAAATCGGGTAAAGACGACCGGGCCAGTACTGCAGAAATCGCTAAAAAACTTGATGCACCAGTGATTTTAGTTGTTAATGCCAAAAGCCAGGCAAGAAGTGTAGCTGCCTTAATTTATGGTTTCCAAAATTTTGACCCCGATGTAAAAGTTGCCGGAGTTATTTTAAACAAGGTTAGTTCTGAAAACCATTATCGTTATCTAAAAGAAGCTGTAACATCCTTGGGTTCAGTAGAATTACTCGGTTATTTGCCTGATGAACCTGACATCGAATTACCGGAAAGGCATCTGGGATTAACCCCGGCAGAGGAAAGTCATGATTTACATCAGAAAGTTTCAAAACTGGCAGATATGTTTAGTGAAAGGGTGGATATGAAAAAAATAAATCAATTGGCCACGGCTTATGAACAATGGCAGCCTGTTTCCGAAACTTTTTATAATAACAAATTGGATTCAGTTAAAGAACATATGATCACTAACAAAACTACCAAAATTCCTGTGGCCATAGCTAAAGATCTTGCTTTCTCTTTTTATTATCAGGACAATTTAGAATGGCTTGAAGAACAAGGAGTTGAATGGGTACCAGTCTCTCCTTTAAAAGATAAAGAGATTCCCGAATATGTGTGTGGATTATATCTAGGAGGAGGTTTCCCTGAATTATACGCTTCTCAACTTTCATCCAATACTTCCTTCATGGATAATTTAAAAAATTTACATAAAAAGGGGTTGCCTATACTGGCAGAGTGTGGTGGATTTATTTATTTATGTAATACTTTGCAGGACTTAAAAGGGGATAAGTATTCCCTGACAGGGTTGATACCTGGACAAGTAACAATGAATTCTAGGTTGATGGCCTTAGGTTATCGTGAAGCTCATGCCGTGAAAGATTCAATTCTACTTAAACAGGGCGACAAAGTTAAGGGTCACGAATTTCGGTATTCACAATTCGAGGTAGAAATGAACGAAGAATTAGATGAAGACTCTTTTCCCTATGCATACATTATCTCTGCAAGGAATAAAAGCAAACAAGCAGGTTACCTATCCGGCAACCTGCTGGCTAGTTACTTGCATATACACCTGGCTTCAAATATTAATGCCGCAAAACGGTTGTTTAATAGTTTTCACGATTATTACAGGTTAAAGCAATTTCAATAAGGCATTGATAACGGAGGCCCCTATGGGGCTTCCTCCTTTATAACCGGAAATTGAAATATAAGGTAAGTCGGAGTTCATTAATGCATCTTTGGATTCTTTAGCACCTACAAAACCTACGGGAACTCCTACCACTAGAGCGGGGGTTATGTTATGATTTTTAACTAATTCAAGAAGTTTAAATAAAGCTGTGGGAGCATTTCCGATAACTACGATATTTCCATGAAGATTTTCACCAAAGGTTTTAAATGCAGTTTCCGCTCTGGTGCTTCCAATCCTGTGAGCCTCTTCTGCCACATTTTCATCGGCTATTTTACAATGGATCTTTGAACCGAGCTTTTTAAGTTTAGATTTGTTTAGCCCAGCTGTAACCATATTTACATCAGTGAAAATGTCGGCTCCTGCAGTTAGTGCTTCTAAGCCCTTGGTGACAGCCTTAGAAGAAAATCTGATATCTCGATGTATCTCTAAATCGCCAGTAGTATGGATCACTCTCATAACTACGGGTAATTCTTTTTGACTAAAAGCAGATAGATTTACTTTATTTTGAATGATTTCCATACTTTTAGTTTCTATTTCTTGCGGTTGTAGTTTAGTCATTCTTCTGACTCCCTTTGGCAGAAGCTATTCTATTTTCTATGATTTTAATTAATCTAGGATCTTCTCCGATAGGATTTGCCAGAATAAAGGTCTTCTCAGGATTCTCACGGCGGTACTTTTCGAGTTTTTCTGGGATATCTTTTTTAATATGTACTCCTGGATATAAAAATACTGGTGCAATTACAATAGTTTGATATTTTTTAGAAATTGCATCTTCTAAGACCTCTTCTAATGTGGGGCTGGCAAATTGTAAAAAGGCATAACTTGTGTCAGTGTGATTATTTTCCCTGTACATTGTGGCTAGAGTTTTTAATACTTCATTAGCTTCCGGATTTCGACTTCCATGTCCTAATATAATATTAATTTCCATAGTATCACCCTCCAGTTAAATGGATTTACAAACCCTAAGAAATTATGTACCAATCTCTTAAGGTTGATAAAATTTATAGAAATTATAACATTAAATCATATAAAATAAATAGTTGATTTAACTACCTCTCTGTGATAAAGTTTATAAAAGAATTGGAATTTTATATACATTAAATATAATCACATTCACATTCTTTAAAATAAATATTTAAAAATTAATATTAGCGAGTTAACAGGTGCCGGGTAACACCGGTTAAAAGGGAATCAGGTGAAAATCCTGAGCGGTCCCGCCACTGTGACTGGTCTAAGGGATGGTCCGGATACCACTGGATAGCCAAGCTATCTGGGAAGGTGGATCATTCTATGCCAGGAGCCAGGAAACCTGCCTGTTAACCCGTACTCACTGCCTTCGAGGTAAAGGTAAAGTACTTCTGAGCAGAGATGTGCCCAGGGCACATCCTCCGGTGATATATTTTTTGTTTATCAACTGGTAGCTAAGAAGTATCCGGCCTACTCGAAGGGCCGGATTTTTTATATTCGAATCTAATTCTCCTGTTCACTTGTTAAGATGTAATATCAACCTTACACAAAATCCGTTAAATCGAAGAGTTCAACTATCAACGGAATATAAAAGAGCCTATATTTAAAATTAATGTGCCCTTGTCACGGGTATGGGAGGTGTTGGTTCTGTGGATAAAATACATCCCGGTTTCAAAATGAAATCTTTGGCACAATTATTATTTTGCTTACTTATTTTCAGCACCTTATATATTATTTTATTTTTTAATTCCATTGACCTGACTTGGTTCCAAGACAATTTACATATCCTACGTTCTTACGCAGATAATAACTTGTTTTTAACAATATTAATCTTTTTTATAATCCGCTTTTTCTTTGCTGTCGTATCAATTCCCGGTAGTGGTGTCTTAACTATTGTTGCTGGTGCTATTTTTGGCTTTTTATTGGCTTCGATTTTAGTTACCATATCTGTTAGTCTTGGGGTATTTGTGGTGTTTTTAATAAGTAGATATGCACTCCGTGACTACCTTACAAGAAAATTCTCAGATAAACTTGAGTATGTTGAGCAAGTCTCGCGAGACCATGGAGCAAGTTTGCTGTTTTTATCTAGAGTTACTGAGATCATTCCTTCTTTTGCCATAAATTCTTTGTTTGCTTTAACTCCTATCAAGGCAAGTACGTATTACTGGATAAGCCTTGTGGGCCTGTTACCAGGTATTTTGATCTATGTTAATGCTGGACATCAAATCACTGAAATTCAAAAACTATCTGATCTTATATCCCCCAAGATCACAATATCTCTAGCGGCATTAGGATTCATTCCACTAATCACCAGTGTTTTTTATAAGTATATTTGTAGAAGACTTTTAAGGGGTAGTGATTATGACCAGTTATCTAAGCAAACAAAATAGCAGTTTACATCAGAATAGCTTGAAAAAGGGGATTACCACAGGAAGCTGCGCAACAGCTACGGCTAAAGCTGCCCTATTGGCTGAATATTCGGGGGAATATCCAAAAGAAGTGACGATAATTACTCCTGAAGAGAAAAAACTTACCATCCCCATAGCAGCTTATGGTTTCAGGACTAATGATAAAAAGTCTGCTTGGGTACGAAAGGATGCAGGAGATGATAGTGATATAACCCATGGGACATTAATTGGAGCTAAGGTAAAATTGACTAAAGACAGGGAGATAGTTATCGACGGAGGTCAAGGTGTGGGCCAAGTAACGAAACCTGGTTTACCTGTAGAAGTGGGGCAAGCTGCTATAAATCCCGGTCCCAAACAAATGATAGTCAATAACTTAAGAGAATTTTTACCTAAAGACAAAGGAGTTTCTATAACCATCACAGTTCCCAAGGGAGAACAGCTGGCGGAGAAAACGTTAAATTCAAAGCTTGGAATAGTTAAAGGGATTTCAATTTTGGGAACTACGGGTATTGTAGAACCGATGTCAACTCAAGCCATGAAAGAGTCATTAAAAATACAACTTCCTCAGATCAATCAACTAAAGCAAGATACACTTGTTATTGTACCTGGAAGATCTGGTGAAAAAATAGCTCTTTCCCGGGGAGTAAATGGTGACTGTATAGCAATAGTGGGTAATTATATCGGTTATATGATTAGAAATGCTATGAAATATGATTTTACAAAAATATTATTATTAGGACATATTGGGAAACTGGCCAAGTTGTCGGCGGGGATTTTTAATACTTACAGTAAAACCGCTGATGCAAGGAGAGAAATTTTTGTCACTCATGCGGCTTTAAAGGGGTTTTCAAATCCAGTAATTGATCAGTTGTGGGAGTCAGTTACTGCCGAGGAGAGCGTTAATATCTTGTTAAATCACGATGAGACAACAGGCAGTAATCAAGGTGACAGAACTTTGAAAAGCATTGCCCAGGAAGCAGAACATAGGGTTAGCGAATTAACAGGACCCGACCATCAAGTAGGGGTTTTATTAACCAATAGGCCCGGTAAGATCATTGCATGGGGTAATGGAGCAAAAGATATATGCTATAGCAAAGGGTGGGATGTATGGGAAAGATTATCATAGTGGGAATTGGACCAGGAAGTAAATCTTACTTAACAGAACAGGGAAAAAATTATATTTTAAATGCAAGCATTCTTGTGGGATCTCAACCTGCTCTTAAATTGTCCCGAGTATTGGGCGCACAACCTAATAAGACTTATGATTATTCTCTTGGGATGGATTCAATTTTAGCAAAAATAGATTCGTGCCTTCAAGAAGATAGAACTGTCACAGTTCTAGTATCGGGAGACCCGGGATATTACAGCCTGTGTTCATTGATTAAAAATAAATTTTCCCAGGATAAAATTAAAATTGTCCCAGGAATCAGTTCTCTGCAGTTAGGTCTCTCTAAAATTCAAGAAAACTGGAATGATGTAGACAGCATTAGTCTTCACGGTAGAAAAAATAATCTGGAAAATTGTCTTTTGTTAATGAAATCTTGTGACAAGTTAGCAATCTTACTAGGAGGAGATGTTGATACCCATTTGTTCGGTGAGTATATATGTTTAAATGATTCTAATTTTAAAAAAAGAAAAGTAACTGTGTTGGCTAATCTTTCATGGGATAGTGAACAAGTTTTTGAAACTACCATTGAACAATTAAGCAATTATCCTCCGTATGAAAACTGCATTCTATTTACTAACCGTGAGAGTGGGGAAGCAGGTGACTGTAACAGTACGAAAGTTAGTTTTTCGGATAAAGAGATCATAAAAAGAAATGTACCCAGGACCAAAGAAGAAATTAGGGCAGTCCTTGTCTCTAAAATGAATTTATATCGAGGAGCTGTTGTTTGGGATATTGGTGCTGGTACTGGGGCAATATCATTAGAATGTTCTAGTATGGTTGGCCCTCAAGGAAAAGTGTGTGCTGTAGAACGTTCAACTGAAGCTCTGGAAGTGATTAAAGAAAATAAATCTAAATTCCAAAGAAATAATATTGAAATCGTGGCAGGTGAAGCCCCTGGAGTTTTAGGTGAACTTCCACCCCCTGACAGAGTTATAGTTGGAGGAAGTAGTGGTCAATTAACTCCTATTTTAAACTATCTGAATCAACTGGAAAGTTTTACAGGTCCAGTAGTAATCTCTACAGTTGCCCTGGAAAGCTTTTATACTGCCTGGGAATTTTTCGAAAATCAAAGGGGTTGGGAGCTAGAAATTAAACAAATTCAGGTTAATTATATGAAGACTTTGAATGATAATATATCGATTTGGGCAGGGCAAAACCCTATTTCAATATTGATTGCAACAAAATTCTCTAATAGTAGTACCATTTTGTAGTAGTACCACCTTGAAAAACCTTTCAAAAAAGGGGCTGAGGATATGTATAACACGAGGAAACTAAAATCGGGGAAACTATATGCTATAGGAGTAGGTCCGGGGGATCCGGAATTACTAACCTTAAAAGCTGTGAGAGTTCTATCGAGTAGTGATATTATTATAGCTCCTAAGAGTCCAGGGCAGAAAAAAGGCTATGCCCAGAGCATTGTTAAAGCAGCTTTTAAAAACTGGGAATGGGATGACAAATTACCTCCAGTGGAGACAGTAGAAGTTAGCATGAATTCGAGTGCGGATAGCAAAACTTTTACAATTAAAAACTCACTGCAAAGAAAAGTTCTTGAAAAACTGCTTGCAGGTCAAAATATATCTTTCATTACCCTGGGAGATCCTATGTTTTATAGTACCTATAGGCATTTAGCCCAATTAATTCAAGAATATAATCAAACTAATCAAGCCGATCAAACCAAACAAACCGAGCTAATCGATCAAATCAATCAGACCAATTTGACCAATCAGATCAATGGGGCAAACTCGTTTAATTCACAATCAAATGATGCCCATATCCAGGTTGAAGTGATCCCAGGTATCTATTCCTTTAGTGCCATTAGTGCTAAAATTGGTGGGATTCAACTTACCTTTGGGTCTGATAAAACAGTGATTGTTCCGGTAAAAAAAGATCAAGATTATCGAAATTACCTAAAAGATTTTGAAACTTTGGTGTTTTTAAAAGTTACCAGTAATTTTGACAAGCTAGTAAATCAAATCAAAGAATCCCAGAGAGTTGAAGAGGCCGTACTCGTTGAAAAGTTGGGTTTTCCCGATGAGAAATTATATCAAAATATCTTGGAAGTGGAACCTAGAAAAGTCAGTTATCTATCAACACTGATAGTCTCAAAAAATTTAGGAAGCAGGTGATACTATGGACAGATCACAGCAGCCAAAAGTCTATTTTTTAGGAGCAGGTCCTGGTGACCCGGAACTTTTAACGAGGAAAGGGGAAAAATTGCTGACTGATTGTGATGCTGTAGTATATGCAGGTTCTTTAATTAATCCGGCTTTGTTGAAGCTAGTTTCTTCAAATTGTCAATTATATGATAGTGCTGAGCTCTCCAAAGAAGAGATTACGGATATTTTGATTAATCATTCCCGAAAAGGAGATAAAATAGTGCGGCTTCATTCGGGAGATCCTGGCCTTTACGGAGCCATTCAGGAACAGATAGATGAACTGAAAGGATGGGGTATTGAAGTTGAAATTATTCCAGGTATTAGCGCTTATCAAGGGGCAATGGCAGCTTTAAAAAGGGAATTTACCTTGCCGGGTGTTACTCAGACAGTTATTCTAACACGACATGGAAAAAGAACACCTGTCCCGGAGAAAGAACAGTTAAAAAACCTGGCTAAAAATGAAAGTACCATGTGTATCTATCTTAGTACTCATTTAATAACTGAAGTAGTTCGAGAATTAACTGAAGGGGGATTATCCGGTACCACACCAGTCAGGGTAGTATATAAGGCCACCTGGCCTGATGAACAAGTGATTAGCGGAACCTTAAATAATATATCTCAAAAAGTTGCTGATGCTGAAATTTCCAAAACAGCTTTGATTGTTGTAGGACATGTACTTTCTTCATCGGACTATCAAGAAAGCAAATTGTATGATAAACACTTCAGCCATGGTTTTAGAAAAGGAAAGGAAGAGTAGTGATGAGTTGGGCTTTTAAGAGAATTTCCATTATTGCCGTGAGCCGTGAAGGCGTTAATCTGGGATTGAAATTATTTCAACACTTTACTGAAAGTACTTTATTTATCCCCCAAAACATCTATTTGGATAATTACCGTCATGATGGAAACCTCCGCGAATCTCAGGATAATGACTGTCCTCCGGGAATTTATACTACCCAGGGTAAATTATCCCAAGTGGCTAGGTTAGCTCTTAAAAGTTATCAAGGGATTATAATTATCGGAGCAGCAGGGATCGCTCTGCGAATTTTGGCCCCTTATTTGGAAAGTAAACTAAAGGATCCTGGTGTGGTTTGTTTAGATCCAGAAGGTAATTTCTCCGTTAATTTTCTTTCAGGGCATTTAGGAGGAGGAAGCGAACTTTCCCGAGAGGTGGCTGAGGTCATAGGGGCACAAGCAGTCATTACTAATGCAAGCTATGTCAAAGAGAAAATGACTCCCGATCATCTGGCTTCTTTGTGGAATTTAACATTAAATGATGATACGGATAAATCTATAATCAAGGATATTAATCAGAGAATAGTAAATAATCAACCGATTAATTGGTTTTTAGAAGATAAATTGTATTTTAATTCCCAAGATAGCTGGGATAAGTCTTTGGATAATCCAGATAATCCTTTATTCGACTTGGGTGAAACGGCTAACACAATATTGAATAAAGATATAAAGCTGCCCAGGATTAAAGTGATTTCAACAGCTACTTTATCCACTTTAACAACTAGATCAACAGATAATATACCATCTGTAATCATAAGTGACAGCTGTGAATCCCAGTTTAATAGTGGTTTCTTTAATAAGAGTCAAGATTTGATACTTCGCCCTAAATCAATATGTATAGGAATTGGTTGTAAGAGGGGTACTGAATTTGAAAGTATACTCGAGGCAATTTCCATATCTCTGAAAAAAGCTGGTATCTCTTTTGATTCCATACGGGCATTAGCCAGTGTTGACAAAAAAAGCTGTGAAGTAGGATTACTGCAGGCAGCTAGATATTTGAATATCAACAGTTATTTTTATTCAACTCAAGTATTGAAGGAAAATATGAACAGTTCGCGAGAATCTGAATTTGTCACAAAACAAATGGGGGTGGGTGGAATATGCGAACCAGCAGCCAGGACTCTAGCAGGTACAGAGGAACTTTTGATGAAGAAACTGACTCACAAAGGTGTAACTGTAGCACTGGCCAGGGCAAAGTGGCCGTGGTGGGTATTGGACCCGGTGGTGGAAAGAGCCTATCAATAGAAGCTAAACAAATATTGCTAAACTCGGAAGTCATTATTGGGTATAAGACTTATATTCAACTGATAGAGGACTTAATTACAGAACAACAGGTAATTTCTTCTTCCATGAAGCAAGAATTAGACAGATGTCAAGAGGCTCTTAAATTAGCTAAAGAAGGGAAACAAGTAGCCATAGTAAGCAGTGGAGACCCTGGAGTTTACGGAATGGCAGGGGTTGTATTGGAATTAAATGAAGACCCAGATCTTCCTGTTGAAATTGTTCCGGGAACAACAGCCGCTACGGGTGCTGCTTCTTCTTTAGGTGCACCTTTAATGCATGATTTTACAGTTATTAGCCTCAGCGATCTATTGACTCCCTGGCAGCAGATCATAAAAAAATTAAAGGCTGTGGCTAGTACTGACTTTGTAGTAGTACTTTATAATCCGAAAAGCAGTCAACGGAGAGAACAAATTGAAATTGCCCGGGAAATATTTCTGGAATATCGCAGCCCCCAAACCCCTGTTGGATTAGTTTCTAACAATTACAGACAAGGGGAAAAGACTGTTATTACAACACTGGAGGAATTCACAAACTGTGATATTGATATGAGTACAACTGTCGTAATTGGTAATGACCAAAGTTATGTTAAATTCGAAAAGATGATTACTCCAAGGGGTTATCAATTATGATCTTAGTTTTGGGTGGAACCGATGATGGAATTAAAGTTGGCGAATTTTTAACTAAACAAGGTCATTCTGTTATGGTCAGTGCCAGTACAGATTATGGTAAGAGTATCATTAGCAATTCGGGTCTGAGGGTTTTTCCAGATCCCCTCGGCATTTCCTCGGGTGATTTTATAGACAAATTAAACCAGTATAATATTCAGGCTGTAGTGGATGCCACACATCCTTTCGCTACCTTTGTAACTAAAGGTGGTTTTCAAAGCTGCCGAGAAATAGGTATACCTTTTATTAGATTTGAAAGAGAAGCTGTTACCTTGCCTGATCCTGATCACAGCTTACTTAGACAAGTTGACAGTTTCCAGGAAGCTGCCGATTTAGCTCAGGAACTAGTTCTAGAACTGGACGATAAGGTTTTTTTAACTATTGGAACTAACAAAATAGATTATTTTACTTCAAGGATTTCCCAAGACAAGTTAATAGTGCGAGTATTACCGATGGAAAGCAGTATAACTAACTGCCTTTGTCATGGTTTAAAACCCGACAACATTGTGGCCCTCAAAGGTCCGTGGAGCTATTCCCTAAACAAGGAATTATTTCGCTCTTATAATACCAAGGTTTTACTTACAAAGGAGAGCGGTGAAAGCAGTGGCCTACTAAATAAAATACAGGCTGCTCTGGACTTAAATATGAATGTCATTTTAATTAAGCGCCCTTACTATCCTGAAATAACAACTACTTCCAATCTGTTAGAGCTTGAAAATTATTTATCTGCAAAATTATTCAATTAGATTGAGGGGAAGGGGAATTTAAGATGGGAAAACTTGTACTTATCACTGGTGGTTCTGCTTCGGGGAAAAGTTACTATGCAGAACAATTGGCTTCCCAATTGGAATCAAAACATAGTGAGCTTGACGGAGTCATTTATGTGGCCACCTCTCGTGTGGAGGACCAAGAAATGAGCCAACGAGTTTTAAAACATAAGAATCGCCGTCCTGAACACTGGGACACGGTGGTAGCACCTAAACTCAACTGGGAAGACATCAATCAAATTGTTCAGAAAAACCAGATTGTTTTAATAGATTCTATCTCTATGTATCTCTCAAATAACTTACTTGATTTTATTGGTTCAAATGATCCGGATAATTTAGATGCTAGCTGTATGGAAAAGTTCATCTACCAACAGAAAGCTCAAATGGACGAGCTCTGTAATTTGTTTTTGCAAGGAACAGCAACTGTAATAACAGTGAGTGATGAGGTGGGTTGGGGATTGGTGCCAGCTCATAAAATGGGGAGATTGTATCGTGATTTGGTGGGAAGGATGAATCAAATATTGGCTCAAAAAGCTCAAGAGGTTTCCTTAGTGGTATCTGGTATTCCCACGAGAATTAAATGAGAAATTAACTAATTTGAAGGGAGAGTTTTTTATGCTAAGTTTGGATCACAGAGAATTGGTGAAAATTGCATTGTTAATAGCTTTATCAATGATTGGTTCCCAGATTAAGATCCCCAGTTTAACGGGAACTCCAGCCTTGGATTCTTTTCCAGCTTATTTAGCTGCTTTTATCTGGGTAGGTAAGTATGCAGCAGCTATCGGCTTCTTTGGTCATATATTCACATCTTTGCTTGTGGGTTTTCCCATGTCTATCCCAATTCATTTGATTTTAGCAGTAGGTATGGCTGGATGTGTGTATGCAGTCTCCCATGTAAACAATTACAGCGGTAGAGCAGCCGGAGTATTGGCAGGGATGGTACTCAATGGACTGATCTTACCTGGAATATTTGTTCTCATTCCCGGTTTTGGGATTCCTTTTTTCATGGGAATGGTTGTTCCAGTAACAGTTGCAAGTGCTGTGAATATAGGATTGGCAGTTACAGCAGCCCCGGTTTGCAGTCAGTTTCTCAATCGTAAGCCAGTTTAACTGGGCTTTAAAGGGGGATAAAAAATGATTTTCCAACTCGATGATGTCAAAATGATAAAAATGTCTAAAAATGAGTACTTGGCAGTAGCCTGTGATTCTCTAGGAGGGATAGGTGAAAAGTCCCTGGATAAGGTAAAAGTTCCTTGCGAATGGGTAGGCAGAGTTTTGACTCGAGTAGCTGTCATGGAACTTTTAGCACTTAGAATAGATCCCTTTCTAGTTATAAACACCCTGGCAAATGAAATGGTACCAACTGGTGAACAAATCATTTCGGGTATTAAAGAAGAATTGGATACTGTTGAGATTGATCCTGAGATTTCTTTGACAGGCAGTTGTGAGACAAATATCGTTACTGACCAGACTGGAGCGGGTGTAACAGTTTTGGGAAAATCTCCAGAATTTCCTGGATGGGGCTATAGTTATCCAGGTATAGCTCTATATATGATAGGAACCCCCAAAGTAGGTGCTGAAGTTGACCTTAACGATCCCGAAATAATGGACTTGCAAACTATGAAAGAGTTGAGTGAAATAAACGGAGTTTTAGAAATTCTACCTGTGGGTTCCCAGGGTTTATTAAAAGAATCCAACACCCTGGCAAACAGATCAGAACTAAGGTTACAGCTTAATAACGCTATAAAAACAGATGAAGGCTTGTTGACAAAATCTGCTGGTCCCAGTACTTGTGTGATTTTTACAGCTGACCATGATGGTGCCGACCAGGCCCAAAAACTGGCCCAAGTTTCTGGAAAAAAGATGACCCAGTTGGGAAGATTGTATTAAAAGAAGATTGTATTAAAAGAAGATTGTATAAACAAATTAATTAAGATGTAATACGGAGTGGGTGTTTTATATGGAAATAATCGGAACTTCAATATTGATAGTTATATTTGCTTTTTTAATTGACAGCCTCTTGGGAGATTTTCTGGGCCGTTATCACCCTGTTTGTTTAATTGCCCTGTTAATTAATTTTTTATGGGAAAAGATTGTAACAATCAGTACTTCTTGGGGCTTTAATTTTCTTTTGGAAGGAAACAACTTTTCTGGTCTAGCTAAATTCGCCGGATTTTTAATAACGATTATAGTAGTTGGTGTGACTTTTACTTTAAGTTATTACTTAGCTTCCATGCATTTCATAATAGATATTTTATTAATATATTTTGCGTTATCTTATAAAAGTTTAGTGGAGCATCTGGCTCGTGTTTTATGTCCTTTATCACATGGTGATTTAATCAAAGCCAGGGAAGAATTGTCGAAAATCGTTGGTAGGGACGTGGACTATCTGGAGGAAGCTGAAATTGCCAGGGGTGGTATAGAAACTAGTGCAGAAAGTTTATGTGACGGAATTATAGCACCTTTATTTTTTGCTTTTATTGGTGGGGCCCCCCTGGTAATGTCCTATAAAGCAGTCAACACTTTGGATTCAATGATCGGTTACAACTTTTATCCCTACAAAGATCTTGGCTTTGCCTCGGCCAAGTTGGATGATGTATTAAATCTGATACCGGCTCGTCTAACTGCCGTTTTTATCTTAATTACATCATTACTAACAAAGAAAAACTTTGTTAAAGGCCTGCAAGTTATGAGACATGATGCATCAAAACATCCTAGTCCCAATGCCGGTTTTTCCGAATCAGTCATGGCCGGAATTTTGAATATCAAATTGGGTGGTGTCAACTATTACTCCGGAAATAAATCCTTCCGACATTATATGAATGAAACCGGGCATAGTCCTGACCATTTAGTATTAAGACAAGCAATTAATATAGTTCATCTTACAGCATGGATTGGACTAGCTATCATGGCTAGCTTGAAGTATTTACTGTGATATGGGAGAGGTGATAACAGTGGATAAGATCAAAGAGATAATCGGGAAGTTTTTAGGTGCTACTTCGTTGCTAACGAGAATTCCCGTTCCTGTTTGGGGATTTAGCTATCCTAATCCTTCTTGGACGCCTTATTTTCCTTTTGTAGGTCTTACTCTGGGAACAATTTATGTGATTGTAGATATGTTGATAAGTCCTCTACTGGTACCGGAAATTATGGCTTTTTTTATGGTATTACTTGATATATTTTTGTCCGGTGGCTTACATTTGGACGGTTTGGCTGATAGTTTTGATGGATATTTTAGCGGCAAGACTGGTACTGAATTGCTTGAAATTATGAGGGATAGCAATGTTGGAGCATATGGTGTAATAGCTCTATGGATCTTATTATCTGGCAAATGGCTATTATTAAGTTTTATTATTTCAATGGGTGAACCCATCTGGTTGTTGTTATTTCCTTGGGCAGGAAGATTGATTATGTGGCAGGTGTTAATATCTTATCCATATCCTGAAGGTGTTCGCGGGATGGGAGAAATTATAAAAGACTCAAAAGGTTTTAAAACAAGACAGGCCCTTATGGTACCGGTATTTAGTATAGTAATTGTTCTGTCTCTTTCTCTTTTGCTGACTGGTTTACAATATGATGAGCAATTAAACTTAAGCAATTATTTCTTAGTCATTCTGACCATTGTTGCAACTATTTTAGTTGTCGGGATTGTGACTAATATTTTTGTTAAAAATTTTAATGATAAACTAGGTGGAGTTACTGGGGATATATACGGAGCCAGTTGTGAAATTGGACAATTACTGGTTTTATCTTTTGGCGCAATATTAATGTGAATTGTTGATATAACTTCCGGAATATAAATTGTGGGAAATATAAGTTGGATGTAATATAATTCAGAATATATAAGTTGCAGAATAGGTGGGATTGCCATGAAAAGTCAGGTAAAAGTTCCTTTGACCTGTGGAGAATGGGTTCAAGGCACAATTGATGGTCAAGATTTTTTGGTGTCATGTCCAATCAATGCATTTAGCATAGTTACTTTAGAATTATTTGCAGTTGATGAAAGAACCGAAGTAAAACCAATTAGTGGTGTAAGATATGGCCCCCATGGGTTTCCCCAAATACCTGGGAAAGCAATACAAGCCCTGCAAAGATTTGTTTCTGAACCTAACAATGACTTAAATATACCTAGTAAAATTAAAATTGCAGATAAATATGGGATGAATCTAACTATTAAATCTGACCTTCCTTCAGCACAAGGTTTTGGAACCAGCAGTGCAGATATCTACGGAACATTATACAACTTATATAACTTGATAGGAGCTTCTTTTCATGATCAATATATCTTATCAAGTTCCTTGGCCAGGCAAGCAACTAAAATAGAACCTAGTGATACTAATTGTTTTCGTCAGCTGACTGCTATGAATCACAGAACAGGGAAAGGGGCCACCTATTTAGGAACTGTACCCAAGGGTCAAGTGGCTATTTTAAATTTTTATGGTTCAGTTGATACGGAGAAGTTTAATCAACAAAAAAATCTTAGGGAATTAAATAAAATAAAAGAACCACAGGTAGAAGCGGCTTACCGCTATTTGCTCCATGGAATACGCATCAAAGATTTAAAACTTATGGCAAAAGGCAGTACTTTAGGTGCTCGTAGTCATCAAGAGGTTTTGCACCGAGAAGAAGTAGAAAAAATATTGGAGCTATATCCAAAGGCTGGAGCCCTGGGAGTTATTAGAGCGCACAGTGGCACTGCTCTGGGCCTTATCTACCCAGAGGGCGATTTATATAAAAAATACTTTCGAGAATGGTATCTCAAATATCAAATTGAGGATACGGCCGAATTTTTAGGGTTTTATAATTTGGTTAATGGCGGGATAGATTAATGGAGGTGATTAATCATTAACTCTCATGGTGGACAAGTATGGCGTTGGCAACGAGAATTTAATTTAAATCCCAAAGAGATTATTGACTTTAGTGCTAATATTAACCCACTGGGGCCCCCTAAGGAAATTATTAATCAGCTAAGTTCACAGTTGGATGCATTGCAGCATTATCCAGAGCCTTATGGAATCAGTCTTAAACAAATTATAGCTGAACATCACGGAGTTTTGCCTGAACAGGTGATTGTAGGAAATGGAGCCAGTGAATTGATTGACTTAATTATCCTTCATAGGCTAGTGAAAAGTGATAATATTAATGAACATTTAACTGCTTTAATTCCCGAGCCTAATTTTAGTGAGTACAAGCGGGGAGTCCAGGCTTTGAGAGGGAAAGTTAATAGCTTTACTACTTTGTCATTAAATAATGATTTAAGCTATATGAAAACAAAAATGATGGAGATGCGACCACAGCTGCTATTTTTGTCGTCTCCCAACAATCCTACCGGTGAACTTATCAATAATTATACTTTGAAAAATATTGTCCAATCCATGGAGCAATGGGATGGAGAGCTTATTTTAGATTATTCTTTTCTTCCCTTTGTCAAGTCTTCTTGGCCAAAAGCCAGTTTAGAGGAGATAAACTTTGATCAAACATTTTTATTATTTTCTCTAACTAAGATGTTTGCCCTTCCGGGACTTAGATTAGGTTATGGAATTACGAGTCAAGAGAAGATATGGCAATTGGAAAAGTTAAGAAATCAATGGGCGGTTAATTCACTGGCACAGACAGCCTTTAAAGAGTGCTTTAGTTTACAAAACTATGAAAACAAAACTAGAAAGTTAATTCATAGCGAACGGGAAAGATTACGAGCAGAGCTGGAGTTTCTAGGATTTAGCACCTTTAAGTCTTCAGCTAATTTTTTACTAATTAAAAACAATAATTTTCCAGGTACTGTCAAGAACCTCTGGCATCATCTTGCCTGTAAGGGAATATTCATTCGGCTTTGTGAGAATTTCCAAGGACTTGATGAATCATATTTTAGGATAGCCATTAGATTACCTGAAGAAAATGACCGCTTTCTTGAGGAACTTAGCAGTTTTACACCTTAGTTTTAGGCTCTTTTATACTCCGTTGTTGATAGATTAACTCTTCGATTGAACGAATTTTGTGTAGAGTTAGTTGTAACAACCCGAAACATTGGATGTGAAATTGAAGAGTTCAACTATCAACATTCAACTTTAACATAGCCTAGTTTAAAGTAAATTTCTACGAGAGAAGGAGTGAGCTATTTTGACTAAAAATTTTATAGATAATAACTCGGCAGCAAGAAATCTGAGAGACAGAAACGTGACAGATAGAAACGTGGACGCGGCAGATAGTGACCTGGCACCATGTTTAATGCTTCAGGGGACCTCATCCCATGTAGGTAAAAGTGTCTTGGTTACTGCTTTTTGCAGAATTTTTTCTCGCCTAGGATATCGGATTGCACCATTTAAGGCTCAAAATATGGCAAATAATTCTTACGTAACCCCACAGGGTTATGAAATAGGTCGGGCTCAAGGTATACAAGCGGAAGCTGCTCAGAGACAAGCAAATACCAATATGAACCCGGTATTGTTGAAGCCATCTAGTGATGGAACCTCTCAAGTTGTATTGCACGGAAAACCCCGGGGTGAAGTAAAGGCCAGGGAATATAGAGAGGATTGGATAGCTTTTTTGTGGCCCCAAATCAAAACAGCCTTGTATGAACTGAGACGGGATTCGGATATGGTAATAATTGAAGGTGCTGGTAGCCCCAGTGAAATTAACTTGAGAGATGGAGATATGGCTAATATGAGTGTAGCCAAGGAAGCCTCAGCCAGGGTTCTTCTAGTAAGTGATATTGAACGAGGAGGAATGCTGGCGTCAGTTGTTGGCACCTTAGAGCTTTTACCAGAAGATGAAAGAGATTTAGTAAAAGGGATACTGGTTAATAAATTTCGTGGAGATCTATCTCTACTGCAACCCGGGTTAAAATTTTTGGAAGAAAAGACAAATAAACCTGTACTAGGAACTTTGCCATATATTAAGGAAAAATTAGTCGATGAAGAAGATTCTGTAGCACTGGAAGAAAATAAAAATACTCAGACTAACAGGACTCAAGGAAAAAACAGCCGCCCCCTTATAAAAATTGGCGTAGTAAAACTGCCACGGATTTCTAATTTTACTGATTTTGAACCATTAAAAGAACATCCTGCAGTAGAATTGCGATACCTTCCATTAGAATCGAAAGCACCTAAACTAGATTGCTTGATCATTCCAGGTACTAAAGCTACATTGGCGGATTTACAGGAATTTGTGAATTCCACCTTATATGTTTCCTTATCAGAACAAAAACAACTAGAAAATCTCCCTATTTTTGGAATTTGTGGTGGTTATCAAATGTTAGGATTGTCACTAAATGATGAACAAGGTATAGAAGGAAAGGCTGGAGAACTTTTAGGATTAGGGCTGTTACCTGTGGTGACTAATTTTTCCCCGGGAAAGCACACTTATAGAACAGCTCTTACGGTGAATCAAAGTGAATCTTCTAGTTCTAAAAACAGCTATACATTTGATCGTTTATTCAGTGATTTAAAGGGAACTCGACTAATAGGATACGAAATCCACATGGGGGAAACTGAACCGGTTGAACCCGGATATAGCTGGCTTATCGACGAGAATAATCAACCGAAAGGCACATTTTCTCAAAACGGGCGTGTAATGGGAACTTTTTTACATGGTATTTTTAATAATAATTCATTCACTAATTGGTTTCTTTCCTGGGTTGTTTTATGGAATGAATGTGGATCTTCCCAGGATTTTTTGCAGAAAAATGAAGGGTATTTGAGTGATATGGAGAAATTTAATATATTGGCAGACCATGTAGAATCTGCTCTGGATATGGGATATATATCTAAAATGTTAAATTGCAATTTGCAATGTAAAAATTAACTACAAATTGATGAAAAGGTGACTTTAAATGGGTATTATCTGGGATTTGGATGGTACTTTATACAATTTCTACTTACCGGCCAAAATATCTTTACATGTAACCTGGGAATATGGATGGTATAATGACTATGTAAAGAAACAGGAGTGTTACCACTTTTTTGAACAATCTCATGGTGAATATGTTTGGGAATTGAGGTTCTGGGAACAATTATATAAATCAACTCAGAAAAACTATGGCCAGGAGACCACAATCAATGCCATGGCCGATATCATTAACAAGGCCTGGTATATAAATAATAATCCTAACTCAAAATCCAATGCATATGAACTGGGAAAACTGTGGTGGAAAACTTTTTTTGAGAACTTATCTCCAGAACCCTGGGTGTTACCACTTCTAAGAAAATTATTCAAGCATGGGATTCCCATGGGATTGTTGTCAAATAGCCCACGGGAAATGGGAAAGTTAAAATTAAAGCATTTAGGATTAGAAGATTTCTTTAATGAAGAAAATACGATTTGGACAGTGGATACTGGGTATTTTAAACCAGATAAATATCCATTTCTACTTATGAGTGAGATACTAAATTGTCAAACTAACCAGGTTTTAGTGGTAGGGGACAATTATAAAACTGATGCCTTGGGAGCTCAAAATGCCGGAATGACTTATTTTTTGTACAAGGGAGATAACTTTGGAGAATTACTGAAAAGACTTAAAGCTTTTTGGAGGTGAAGTTTGTGTTGAAACTGAGAGACTATATTAGAGATATTCCGGATTTTCCTAAAAAAGGAGTTGTGTTTAAAGATATTACCACAGCTTTGAAAGATCCCGAATTATTAGCGGAAATTATAATTAACTTATCCAGTCATTACGAAAAGGAAGTACCAGACAAAATTGTAGGCATAGAGTCTAGGGGCTTTATACTGGGGCCAGCTATAGCCAAAGAACTAGGTGCTGGGTTTGTTCCTGCCCGAAAAGGCGGAAAACTGCCATCTAAGACAGCGTCTCAAGAGTATAATACCGAATATTCCACAGATGTTTTAGAAATTCATGAAGATGCTATAGAAAAGAATGAAAGAGTTTTAATAGTTGACGATTTATTGGCCACAGGTGGAACTGCTCAAGCCACAGCAAAAATTGTAGAACAGCTGGAAGGACAAGTGGTGGGTTTTGCTTTTATGTTAGAGTTATCTTTTCTTAAGGGCCGTGAAAAGATAGGCGATTATCCAATAAAAGTGTTAGAGCAATTTTAGAGCTTATTAGGCAAGCAAATCAAAGGTGATGTATTACAAAGCCAATAAAAAAGTAGCAGATTAAAATACTGCTGCTTTTTTATTAGCTTGTTTTATTAAATACAGCTTTTTACTAAAAGGATGATGATATTAATGAAACATAAAAACATGGAATATTTAAAAGAAATATATAGTCAAAATGAGAATGGTGATTTTATTTTAGAAGTGT
Organism: Natranaerobius thermophilus JW/NM-WN-LF; assembly: GCF_000020005.1. NCBI lineage: Bacteria > Bacillati > Bacillota > Clostridia > Natranaerobiales > Natranaerobiaceae > Natranaerobius > Natranaerobius thermophilus. The sequence continues at coordinate 1,003,947 of NC_010718.1, forward strand.
TTCTAGATAGATATACTGACGCTTTTAATGAATGGGATAGTGCATTCTTAGATGTTAGGGATTTACATCCTGGACTTGTTTATTTTTTAGAAAGATGTTCAAAAGATATCCCATATAATAAAAACATTGAACTAAATTTTATGGTATCGGAAAACAAAGATAGTTACAATGAGCAAGTACTAATAAAAGCACTTAGGGCTAACTTTAAGTATCAATTATTATCCCTTCAGGAAGATTTGAGAAAATTAAATATAAGTATATTTAAATACTTTTTAATATCTGTAACCTTGTTATTACTATCTTTTGCTTTAAAGCCAGACTTGGAATTTAATATGTTAAGCACTACTTTGCTTGAAGGTGTAATCATAGGTGGTTGGGTTTTTTTATGGCAAGCAATTTCTTTATTTTCATTCAATAGACCAGAGTTAATTGAAAAATTGAAAGAATATAATAGATTACTTAATTCAAAAATCACCTTTAGTTACAAGAGTGATTAAATTAAAAAAGGGCTGTATCTTTCCATGTGTAAGTTAAAACATGGAAAGATACAGCCCTATTACTAGTGTTATACTTTAAATAATTTATTGTAACAGTAGTTTATGATATCTCCTCTTTTAACTATTCCGATAAAGTACTGTTGATCATCAATTACTGGAACGAAATTCTGTCTGGCAGCTAACAAGACAAGCTCTTCTATTGAAGCGTTTATTGATACGGTTTTATTCATCATATTTTTTGGAACTTCTCTTAATTTGATATTGTTAGTATCTTGAAAGCTTAACTGGTCATTTTTTATTTTCCATAGTAAATCTCCTTCAGTAATTGTTGATACGTAATGACCACTATCATCTAAAATAGGTATTGCAGTATAGCGGTGGTATTCCATTCGTTCAAGAGCCTGGCGCATAGTTGAGTTTTCATTTTCATAAATAACTTCACTTTTTGGAACCAGGAAAAAAGCAACTAGAGGTTGTTCCAATTTAACCATATAAGCATCACCTGCTTTTTAGTAATGAGTGAACCCATATTATTATACTACAGTTGCGACAAATGTGAAAATAATTTGTTCTTTCTGATTCCTTCTGTGGTCTTTTCTATTATAATTGTTTCCAAACAGATAGTTCTAACTTGATTTTTGAATATTATATTCCAATATTTTTACTTTTATTGAATGTTATAATTAAATTAAAAGTGGAGACAGGGGTGAACTGGTAAATGAAATTGATTTCATGGAACGTAAATGGTTTAAGAGCATGTCTCAAGAAAGGATTTTTAGAGTACTTTAATGAGGTTTCCGGAGACATTTTTTGTGTTCAGGAAACAAAGTTACAAGAAGGTCAGATAGACTTAGAGTTACCTGGGTATTTTCAGTACTGGAATTATGCTGAGAAAAAAGGGTATTCAGGAACAGCTATTTTCACAAAAATCCAACCATTAACTGTCCAGTATGGAATAGGTGAAGCTAAGCATGATAAAGAAGGAAGAGTTATTACTTTAGAATTTTGTGATTACTATTTGGTGAATGTGTATACTCCTAACTCTCAAAGAGAACTAGCCAGGTTGGATTATAGATTACAGTGGGAAGATGCTTTTAAGAATTACTTAGTCAATTTAGATTCTGAAAAACCTGTGATTGTATGTGGTGATCTAAATGTAGCACATAAAGAAATTGATTTGAAAAATCCCAAAAATAATAAAAGAAATGCTGGGTTCACAGAAGAAGAACGGAATAAGTTGACTGAACTTTTAAATGCGGGCTTTATTGATACATTTAGATACTTCTATCCCGATACAGAAGGTGCATATACCTGGTGGTCGTACATTACAAAAGCAAGAGAAAGAAATGCTGGCTGGAGAATTGATTACTTTTTAGCCTCTCAGAAGTTAGATAACTGGTTAACTGATGCAGAAATCCATGCAGATATAATGGGAAGTGACCATTGCCCTGTGGCATTAAAATTGGCGTCTTAAATTTAAAATAACAGTAAGCTTTAAAATGGCTGTATTTACCACGTAAAATTAAAATACTTTTTGTATCCCCCTTCGTCTATTATAAAAGCAAAGAGAAAAGTTTTGAATTTGGAGGGGGACATATATGAACAAAAAAATCTGGTACAGTTTTGGAGTAGTAATGTTTCTTGTAGCTACGGTCATCGGAATTACAGTATTCATACCAACTATTTTTGATGATTATTCTGAAGATACTCTAGCCCAGGAAGAATTGGCCCAAAGATACGAAAAACTACAAGAAGAAAACCAAGCATTGTCCCAAGAACTAGCGGAACTTATTGAGACCATGGAAGATAGTGATAAAATTGTTGATCACTATGAGGAAGAAATAGACAAGCTAGAAGAGGAACATAAACGGTTACAATTGGAGATAGACAGGCTTCAAACAGAAAAAGATCATTTAAAAAAAGGTACTGATAATAATCGTGAAAATTATTCACCTTCAGGGGATAAAATTGCTTATCTTACATTTGATGATGGGCCTAGTCATAATACGGAACAGATCTTGGATATCCTCAAAGAGCATGATATACCAGCTACCTTTTTTGTAAATGGGAATGATACCTCTTTTGGTCATAAGATGTATCAGCGGATGGTTAACGAAGGACATGCTATAGGTAATCATACTTATACTCACAACTACGATAAAATATATAGTTCACCGGAAGATTTTATGGAAGATTTTTACGAATTAGAAGAACTTTTGGATAGAGTTATAGGAGTTAAACCGGAAATAATGCGTTTTCCTGGTGGTTCTAAAAGTGCAAGTGCCCTGGATGTGGCAGGCTACGACATAATTGAAGATATCATTGAGAAGTTAGAAGAAGAGAATTATGCTTATGTTGATTGGAATGTGACTTCAGGTGATGCTAGCACTCCTCCATTGAGTAAAGAAAAAATCACTGAAAATGTTATTTCAGGAGCAAAAAATCAAGAAGAGGCAGTTATATTGTTTCATGATAGTGCTGCTCGAGAAACCACAGTAGAAGCTTTACCTCAAGTGATTTCGAAGCTACAAGAAATGGGATTTGCTTTTGATATTCTATCTAAAAGTGAAAACATGGTACAGTTTAGTAGATGACAGTTTCCTTTTAACAAATCAGGTAAATCAATAGATATTAAAAAATAGATATTTAGAAATCATCTGAGTTAATGATATAGACCTGCTTGAAATAAGCAGGTCTTTGTTTATTTTAATTTAATTAGGAAAACCTATGATGTAAGAGACACAAAAACTAGAACAGTAGTAAAAACTAGAACAGTAGTAATCAGTAGTATGGTAGGTGATAAAATGGGCAGTTTAATCAGTGAATTTGATACTCAAGAAATTTTAAGCTTTTTAAGAACTTTGGTTGAGCATGAGTCCCCCAGTAACAATAAAGAAATAACAAACAAACTGGGGAATTATTTGGGTCAACACTTTCAACAGCTGGGGTTTGACATAGAAATAATAGAGAACAAGGATTATGCAAATCATATATTAGCCAGTTGGGGCAAAGGAGATACCAATATTCTAGTCTTGGGTCATATAGATACGGTTTGGGAGGCCGGAGAAATTGAAGAAAGACCCTTCAAAATAGAAGGTGATAAAGCTTACGGGCCAGGGGTATGTGATATGAAAGGAGGTATAGCCCAGGGTTATTTCGCTGCAAAAAAAGCCCTGGATCGTGGTTTGTCAGCTCAAGAAAAAAGTATCAATTTTTTATTTACAAGTGATGAAGAAGCAGGAAGCTTGTCATCTCAATCCATCATAGAAAAGAAGGCACAAAATGCCGATGTAGTTCTGGTATTAGAACCACCTGTGTCACCTCATGGAGCTCTAAGGTATCGGTATGTTTGACCTGTTAGTAAAAGGAAAAAGCTCTCATGCTGGCTCACAACCCAAAGAAGGAGTGAGTGCCATTGAAGAATTAGCTCAACAAATATTGAAGCTACATGGTATGACAAACTATCAAAAAGGTAATACGGTTAATGTAGGTGTTGTAAATGGTGGGACCCAGTCCAATGTAATTGCAGGTGAAGCTTATGCTGAAGTTGACGTACGAATAACAAAAGCCTCTGAAGTGGATAATATTATTAATTCAATACAAAAATTGCAACCTATAATGTCTGAAACTGAATTGGAAATTCAAGGGGGATTAAATAGACCACCAATGGAACGTACTTTCGCCATAAAAAAACTATTTCACCATGCTAAACATTTAGCAGATGAATTAGGAATTGAGCTGGCTGAAGAATCATCAGGTGGAGGCAGTGACGGGAACTTCACAGCAGCTTTAGAAATACCAACTTTAGATGGACTTGGTTCTGTAGGACAAGGAGAACATTCCAAAAATGAGTTAATTTATATAAATTATTTGCCAGAAAGAACAGCTTTATTAACTAGATTGTTTGAAACCTTATAATATTTTTACCTTAACTTGACATTATTTTAGCTTATGATAAAATTTTACATTAGATTTACAAATTTTGTAGGAGGCGATATTTAATTCATGAGTGACCTTACAAGAGAAGAATTGAAAGAAAAAATTTCTGATTTGGACATCGAATTTATTCGTCTACAGTTTACTGATGTTTTTGGTATTATGAAAAGTATGTCTGTCACTGTTGACGAGTTAGATGCGGCTATGGATGGTGAACTGATGTTTGATGGGTCTTCAATTGATGGTTTTGCTAGGATTGAAGAATCTGATCAGGTATTAATCCCGGATACTTCAACTTTTAATGTTATGCCCTGGAGACCATCGGAAAAAGGTGTTGCTAGCATGATTTGTGATGTTTACAACACTGATGGTACACCATTTGAAGGATGTCCAAGAAATATCTTAAAAAAAGCCGTACAAGAAGCAGAAGAGATGGGATATGAATTTAATGTAGGACCTGAAGGAGAATTTTTTCTATTTCACACTGATGAAAAAGGACGCCCGGTATTTGATGTACATGATACAGCAGGATACTTTGATCTAGCTCCCTATGATATGGGGGAAGATGCCAGAAGAAGTATTATATTGACGATGAAAAAAATGGGCTTTAGGATTGAAGCCTCTCACCACGAAGTAGCGAAAGGCCAACATGAAATAGATTTCAAGTATGATGAAGCAGTAACTACAGCTGATAATTGGATGACTTTTAAAGATATTGTCAAAAATATTGCAAAAAATCACGGATTGTATGCAACTTTCTTGCCCAAGCCATTTTCTAACGACAATGGCAATGCAATGCACTGTAACCAATCTTTATTTAAAAATGGAGAAAATGCTTTTTATGACTGTAATGATCAAGAAAATGGGCAATTAAGCGATATTGCTTATTACTATATTGGTGGATTGTTAAAACATGCTAAAGGTATGACTTTAGTTGCCAACCCAATCGTTAACAGTTATAAACGCTTATTACCAGGATATGAAGCACCTACTAACATTGCTTGGTCAACTAAAAATCGCAGTACACTTGTAAGAGTGCCTGCTTCTAGGGGATGTAGTACCAGAATTGAACTTAGAAATCCAGATCCAACTGCTAATCCATATCTAATTTTTGCTGTTATGCTGAAGGCAGGTTTAGAAGGGATTAAAAATAAGATTACTCCACCACCAGATATAGAAGAGAATATATTTGAACTTTCCCTTGAAGAACAACAAAAGCTAAATGTAGATTTATTACCCAGAGATATGTACGAAGCCATTAATGAAATGAAAAAAGATTCTTTAGTAAGAGAAGCTCTTGGTGAACATGTTTACAATTTATATTTAAAGGCTAAATTTGACGAATGGGTTTCATATAACAAACAAGTGCATGATTGGGAAATTGATAATTATCTATCCAAGTATTAAAAATAAATAAGCTAGCCAGATTTTTTCATCTACCTTAGGGGTTGTCCAAGCGACAACCCCTATCTTAATTTCGCATGTCCCAGTATTAATTATGAGCTGGGTAAATTATTTTTTGAATAATGAATAAATTACACCCATTATGAAACCACTTATATGTGCCCACCAGGCTACAGAGACAGCTTCTCCAGGGGCAGGCAATGCGGCATTGGCACCTTGGATTAATATCCAAATGCCCAGAAAAATAACAGCCGGAAGATGAATAAACGTAATAAAAATACCGATGGGGACTAGTGTAAAAACTTTAGCGTAAGGGAAAAAAATAAAATAAGCTCCTAGTACTCCGGCAACGGCACCACTAGCACCTATGGCAGGTTGAACTGATAAAGGATCACTCAATAGATGGCCCAGGCTACCAAAGATTGCAGCTACTAGGTAAAATAACAAAAATCTAAAACTACCCAGTTTATCTTCTACATTATCACCAAAAACCCAAAGATATAACATATTGCCGGCTAAATGTATTAAATTTCCGTGAAAAAAGGCAGAAGTTACAGGTGTGGCTAGAGGTAGTAAAGAAAGTTCGCCTTGGTTATAAGCTAGTACTATTCTTTTTGGAATGAATCCAAACTCTGCTATTAGGAGCTGGAGCTGATCAGGTGGTAGTTGAGTTTGCTGAAAAAATATCCAAATATTAAGAATGATTAATCCTACCGTCATTACAGGTAACTTTCTTGACCTAATATTGTCTTTTAATGGTATCATAATAAAACATACACCTCGTTTTTGTTTAAGAGATATATCATATATATAAAACTATTATAACTGTTATTATTAACTAAACCAAATTTTGTCATTAGACTTAGTGATAATACCGATTTAAGACCAAATTGTTATAAAAAACCACAGGATCATTATTACTTCAATAAAGAGCTTAACAGCTATACCACCGGCAAATCCAACAAAAGTTCCTAAGCTGGTTTTAAAGGCACTGTCTATCTCGGTGCCTTTTATTAATTCAGCTAAGAAAGCTCCTAAGAAAGGCCCTAAAATTAAACCTGGAAGTCCTAATGTTACCGTACCTAAAAACAATCCTATTATTGTGCCCAGAAGGGCTTGATTGGAAGCTCCAAATTTTTTAGCTCCTAAGGCTGCCGCTAAGTAGTCGATTAACAGGACCAACCCTGTGGCAGCTCCTTGAATAAGGAAAAATGTTGTCGATAAGTTACTGAAACCTGTTAAAATTCCGTAACTCAACATTCCCAAATAAATCAAAATAACTCCGGGGAGCACTGGCAGTATACTACCGATGATTCCGGTAATGAAGAAAACTATGGCTATAATTATTGCTATAAATGAATCCAATTAGAAGGTCCTCCTTTTGGTATTTACACTAATATTATTATATTATATAATTCCAAAATTGGCATGGGGATGAAATTTGTTAAAAAAATTTAAGAGTCAACTTTTGTATAGGTATTGCATAGGATTAAAAAGTGTGGAGTTAACACAACAATAGGAGGAGGTGTAAACTATGAAATTATCTTTCCATGTACCTTTTATTGAAGCAGATGTAGATATTGATGTTAAGAAAAATCAACAAAGTGCAGTGACTCACAGTCACTTAAAGCATAAGGCAAGAGAAAAAAGTGAACATATAAGAAATGAACATGAAAAAAAGTTTTATATGTATGTTATTGAATCATAAGGTAGTTGTTAAAAATTGAATCAGGCCCTGTTTTGGGCCTGTTTTTTTTAAAAGTTGTGTTAAAGTTGAATGTTGATAGTTGAGCTCTTCAATTTCACATCAAATGTTTTGGGTTGGTACATCTAAAACTCCCCAACAGTAGAATTAAAGATTCCTGATCAGCTGCTCATCTTAGAGCATAATCAGCAAATAACATCCTGTTATTTGACTTTAATTCTACTGTTGGATCGTTAAGATATAATATCAACCTTACACAAAATTCGTTCAATCGAAAAGTTCAACTATCAACAACGGAGTATAAAAGAGCCTTTTTAAAAAATAAAATATTAAAGTTGGTGATTCCGAGTCATGGAATTAGAACTCCCGGTCTGTTCCGGGAAGGGGTAAAGTTTGTTTTTGTTGAACTTAATCATTAATAGTCTTTTAATAGCTTAATTTACTCTTTAAAAAGGAAGGTGTTAAAAGTGAATGTTAAGGGATTTATTGATGTCACCATGACAGCTTATCATGGATTAAAAGGGTTCCCGACCCCCTGGATTTTAGATTATCAGATGGAAGCTACTGCAACTCATGAAACTCATAATCGATCTGTCACTAAGTTATCGACCTCAACTCATACAGGGACCCATATAGATGTACCAGCACATTTTTTGAGAAATGGAGCCACTTTAGATAAGTTCTCTATAGAAGATTTTTTAGGAACTGGTTATTTACTGGACTTTTCTTATAAAAACAGCTTAGATGGTATAGATATACAAGATATTAAAGAAACAGGTTATCAAATAGGTGCAGGAGATATTGTGATTTTTAGAACTGATTGGTCTGATCACTTTCCGTCAAAAAAGTATTTTAGCCAAGCTCCTTTTATTACACAAGCAGCTGCAGATTTTTTATGTGAACGAAATGTGAAAGCAATAGGTGTAGATACTGCCAGTGTAGAAGATCCCAGAGAATTGAGCCCTCAAAAGGCTTCAGCCATTCATCAGAAATTGCTAGGATCAGGAATGTATATTATCGAAGGTTTGACAGAATTAAAACAAATTCCTGAAGGACAAATTGAGATTATTTGCTTTCCTTTAAAACTTAAATCAGCAGATGGAGCTCCTGCCAGAGTCGCATTAAAACCTGTTAAATAATTTTTTTAAAAAAATTGATAAAAAGTTTACTTTTTATGGTATTGTCTCTCATTTTTTTACATGATATATTTCGGGACAGGAAAAAATAAAGGAGGGAGTTGTATTGTCTTTAAAAATTCTAGGTATTTTATTGTCACTGCTACTAGTATTACCAGTAATTGGATGTGAAGACCAGGTCGAAACAGATGAAACAGCTCAGGAAGAAGAAGTTAAGGACAAGGAAGAAAAATCCGAAGAAAAAAACGAAGACGAAGAAGAAGAGAAGGACCAGGAATTTGAAGAAAAGTATCAGTTAGGAGAGACAATAGAAAAAGGTGATGTGGAATTTACAGTTCACAGTGTCAGATGGGATGATGGTTCTTATTTAGAAGACTTGGGTGAAGAAGAAAAAGAAATGCTTCAGTTACCGGAGGGATACGATTACTTAATTGCCGAAATTGAAATAGTTAATAATGCAGATGAACAGGCAACTTTAGGTATAGCCCAAGTTTTTGAAGCTAGTGATGATGATGGACAAATTTACGATTATTCTAATGTTCCTGAAACTAAAGATGTGGTAGGACCTTTTGCTCCCGGTGAAGCAATGGAGGGCGAAGTAGCTGTGGAAGTACCTGATGATTTATCCCAGTACTATCTTCACTTTACTCCAGATGTCTTAGGCTTTGAAGAGGCAGTTGTCGAAATAGAAGCTGATGAAATTCAATAATATAATTTTTATGATTAATAAGTTAATAAAATGCTGAGTATTATAGCTCATTTTAGTCGTTTTGATTATAATGTTTCATTATCTATAAAAATAACCTCCTTAACCTATAACAGGAAAAGGAGGTTATTATATTTATTCATTTTAGCTAGTTATAGTTAAGTTAGCTAGACAAAGATTAATACTGATGGGGGCTAGGGTCTGTGCTATCGGTTGATTCAACTTCTTGGTACCACTGGAATTTTTGGGTGAAATATAAAGTTGCACCTCCGTATTGACCAGCTTGTCCTCCTCTATCGTAAGCACCAGTGCCCAATTGAATGGCATTTTCAGATAGAATATTGTCACGATGTCCTTCGGAATCCATCCACATGTCTAAAATATTTTCCGCCATTGACAGGTAAGTTTCGTCATAAAAACTACTCATGGCAATGTTTTCGGCTATACTGGGATTAAGTATTCCTGCCAGCTCTCCCCGGTCGGAAGGACTATATCGGTCACTGTTATAACTGTTGTTATGGCTAAAAAACTCCTGTTCCGCCATGCTTTTTGAATGGTTCCAGGCAGCAATCTCTAGTTCGACGGTATGTTTTAATTCACTCAAATTATGTTCGGCACGGATTTCATTGGTAACGTAGAAAATAGCTGCATTTAGTCTGGGATAATCCAAATTATCGAAGTCTACACTTTGGTGGAAAAGTTCATTTTCCCTAAAGTTTGAGGTGTTATAATTATTGTAATCTTCAAGGGTCCAATTATCAGCTATTTGTTCATCGTCTTCAGGGACATCTTGTTCTGGATCGTCTTTCTCATTGTCCTCTTTATTGTCTTTTTCGTTCTCACGGTCTTTTTCATCATAATCATTTCTATCGTTTTCGTCTTCAGTATCTGTGTCTCTATCTTGTCCACTATCTTCTCCCTTATCTTGTTCTGGGCTTTCTAAGTCTTCTTGAGTATCATCTTCTTTTTTATCATCTTCTGTATCATCTTCTGTTTTGTCTTCTTCCTGGTTAAAGTCTGTAAAAACTCGGACGGTATTTGTGTCGCCATCCCACTGTATGTATGAGCCTAAAGCTTCACTAGCAGCCCTTATTGGTACTAGAGTTCTTGAATTTACGATATTTGGAGAAACGTCCGTTGAGATGATTTCACCATTTACTATTAGACTAATTTCATCTCTAGACTGGTTTAGAGGGTTAGAGATTGTGCCACCTTCACGGGCTATTAGTACACTTTTAGTGTCACCATCCCAGTCCACATAAGCACCTAAATTTTCACTAATAACTCTGATAGGGACCATTGTTCTACTATCTTCTATCTTAGGTGGTACCTCTGTTGGGATTTGTTCACCATCTACCTCAATTTTGGCTGTCTCTGCTCCTGAAGTAGTGCTAGGAATAGCAATCAGGCATGCTACTGCAGCAGACAAGAAGACTTTTTTGTAATTCAAATAGAAACACTCCTTTCAAATTTTTTGTTCAATTGTTTTCTATATTTCTTACTCTGATTTTACATCATTAGATGCGAGAACTTAATAACCCATAGTTATGTAATTGCTGGGGACATTACCTCAAGATTGAAACAAATACATTTTTTTCTATTGAAAACATTGTGATTGACTCTCATTAGGCAATTTTGAGACTCAAATTAAAATTTAGATTCAATTTTAAGTTGTTGTGAAATTTCTTCTAAACTATGAACAGGAGTTAGACATGTGAAATCTTTACAAACATAAATTGTTGGTTTGTTGTCTTTTTGGTTCCTGTTGTTGACTATAGGGGCGAGTTCTTCTAATTGCCTTCCTTTTCTATCTTCAGTTTTTACTAGTAAAAATCTATTAGGATGAAACCCCTTAATTAAAGCTTCTACTAGCACAGATGTTGCTTCATCAGGTTCAGGATCTGAAACTACGGTGATTTCTTCCGTTGTTGTCAAAACCAAATATACAGCAGTTAAAAAATGAGTATAATATATGGGTGATTTATTTACACTTCCGCCAAAGGAATTGATTTGCCTTTCAGCTAGTTCTTCCAGGGAAGTTTTTCCTGTTAAATGAAATAGTTCTAATAGATTCCTCGTTGCCACAGAATTCCCTGAGGGAAGAGCGCTATCATCTATCTCTTTTGGTCTAGATACTAAAGTTTCACTGTCGTGTCCGTACAGATAAAGGCCCCCTTGGTCTTGATCCCAGAATAATTTGATCATTTCATCATTAAAAATTAGTGCTTTTTCCAAATAGTAGGGTTCAAAGGAAGCATTATATAATTCAATTAGCCCCCAAACAAGATAAGCGTAATCATCCAAAAATCCTGGGATTGAAGCTTCTCCGTCTCTGTAACGTGTTAATAACCTTTGATTATTGGTGATTAAATTTTTTTCAATAAATCTGTAGGATGATTGAGCCATGTTCAGATATCTCTCATCATTTAAAACCCTACTTCCCTTGGCTAAGGCCGCAATCATGAGACCGTTCCATGATGTTAATATTTTATCATCTTTAAAGGGATGTTCCCTCTGTTCTCGGTATTCAAATAATTTTTTTAAGTCTTTTTGGAATTCGTCTTTTTCTGGATTTTTCCCAATTAAATTCGGAATACTGTTTCCGTGTTCAAAATTGCCGTTTGCAGTGATATTGTATTGCTTGCAAAATTCCTGTCCTCGAACTTCACCCAGGACTTCAATAACTTCTTGTGGAGTAAAGACGTAAAACTTCCCTTCTTCGCCTTCACTATCAGCATCTTCAGCTGAATAAAAACCACCTTCAGGTGATGTCAGTTCCCGGGATACATATGTGAATATTTCTTGAGCTATTTCTTTAAAAAAGTTATTTCTAGTGATTTCATAAACTTCTAGATAGGCAATTGCTAACAAGGCATTATCATATAACATTTTTTCAAAATGAGGTACTAACCATTTTTTATCAGTGGAGTACCTGCAGAACCCATATCCAATATGGTCATAAATACCACCGCGGTACATTGATGTTAATGTTTTTTTAACCATATGTAAAGCAGATTCGTTACCAGTCAAGTGATAATATCTGAGTAAAAAGTATAAATTATGAGGACTGGGGAATTTTGGAGCACTTCCAAAGCCACCGTATTCTTCATCAAAGTTTTCTTCAAGCTGTGAAAATGCAATGTGAAGACTTTCTTCAGTTACATTACCGGGAGCATGAGTAAAGAAGTGGTGTTCTACTGCTTGAGTAATTTCATTTCCAATATTAATTAGTTCATAACGGTCATTTTGCCATTTGCTAGATACCTTTTCAAGTATATCTTTTAATCCGGGCATTCCTAATCGGTTTTCTTTTGGGAAGTAGGTACCAGCGTAAAAGGGATTTTTATCGTGATTCAGAAAAACTGTTAGGGGCCAACCTCCTCGGCCAGTTAAAGCTTGACAGGCTGACATGTAAATTGCATCAATATCCGGGCGTTCTTCCCGATCTACCTTAATGGAAATAAAGTTTTTATTTAGAATTCCAGCTATTTCATGATCTTCAAAAGATTCCTGTTCCATGACATGACACCAGTGGCAGGTCGAGTAGCCAATACTCAAGAAAATAGGCTTATCCTCTTTTTTGGCTTTTTCAAAAGCTTCTTCACTCCAGGGAAACCAATCTACAGGGTTATGTGCATGTTGTAACAGATATGGTGATTTTTCATTTGCCAATCTATTTACCGTGCCATGCATATTTTCCTTTGGCATCTTATCACGCTCCTATCTAAACTAGTTATTTATTTCTAGTATTTGAATACGTAAAGGAATTATTATTCTAATATTGCTCTAATAAAAGCAGCTCCGGGTAAAATTTCTCGGAGCTGCAATAACTTAAAGTCAAATAATTAAACTTAAATTATATAAGTTAATATTTAATCTTGACATCGTATTTTTTTAACCAAGTATTAACTTGCCCTAAGTGTGCTAGTAATTGTGGACCAGACATTAATTGCCCAAAAAAAGGAGTTTTAATAGAGGTTCCTTTGCTTTTAACAAGATCTTCAAGGGTATCTTTTTGGATAAATTCAAGCAATGGGGCATTCGGATCATCTAAAATTTCAGTTTGCACCCATGTAGCAACTGCTTGACTGTATTTTGGGTGATAGGTTTTGGGGTAAGGATTCTTTTTTCGATTTAATATAGCGTCTGGCAACACATCTTCAAGAGCTTTTCTTAAAATCCACTTTTCTTGTTGATTATGCCATTTCATGTAGGCTGGGATATTCCAAACATATTCGACTAAATTATGATCAGCAAAAGGTACACGAACCTCTAAACTAGCCCCCATACTCATCCGGTCTTTTCTATCCAAAAGAGTAGTCATAAACCAGATCATATTCAAATAGGAAATTTCACGTCTTTGTTTGTTTACACTCTTTTCTCCTTCTAAATAAGGAGTCTCTTGTATAGATTCTTGATATCTAAAACGAACATAATCTTCCAATTGTAATTTGCTTTTCCAAGGTTCTCTTAATAATCTTTCCCGCAAATTTATTGAATCCATCCATGGGAAATAAGGACGATTCATTAGTTCTTCACGATAAAACCAGGGGTATCCACCAAAAATTTCGTCAGCACATTCACCTGATTGAGCTACTGTTGCATTCTTTTTTATTTGTTTACAAAACCATAATAGTGAAGAATCAATATCTGCCATACCGGGTAGATCTCTAACATAAACCGCTTCTTTTAAATAGTTTACCAGAGTCTCTATTGAAATGACATTTTGATGATGAGTTGTGCCAAATTGGTTGGAAACTACATCAATCCACTGTTTATCACCAGTGGGCTGAAAATTATTCGATGAGAAATAACGCTCATTTTCTTCATATGAGATTGAATAGGTGTTTAGTGGATTATAACCCTCTTTTCGTGTCAATTTTTTAGAAGCAAAAGCTGTTAAAGCGGAAGAATCTATTCCTCCTGATAAAAAAGTACAAATTGGAACATCCGATACCAACTGTCTTTGAACCGCATCCTTCAATAGATCGTGTACTTTTAAAGCAGTTACTTTTTTACTATCTTTGTGCACTGAACTTTTAACTTGCCAGTATCTCCAAATCTTGAAGTTGTCTTTATCAAAAACCATTGCATGAGCTGGCCGAAGCTCTGAAATGTCGGAAAAAACACCATGACCTGGAGTCCTAGATGGAGAAAGGGCAAAAATTTCTTTCAGACCTTCCAAATCAATATGACTGTCAATATATCTATTAGATAGTAATGCTTTAAGTTCAGAACCGAATATTAAACCTTCCTGTTTGATAGCGTAAAATAAAGGTTTAACACCTAATCTGTCTCTTGCCATAAACAATCTTTCTTTATTTTTGTCCCAAATAGCAAAGGCAAAAATTCCGTTTAACTTTTCCAAGCATTTCTCTTTCCATTCAATAAATGAAGTAAGTAGAACTTCAGTATCAGAATTAGTGGTGAAGTGATGTCCTAGAGACTTAAGTTCTAATCGCAGTTGTTCTGTATTATATAATTCTCCATTATAAACAATAGTGAATTGAGACCTTCTACATTCTTTACTCATAGGCTGTTTACCAAAAGCAGGATCGATTACAGCCAATCGAGTATGACCAAATGCTACGTGTCTATCAAGCCAAATTTGTTTATCATCAGGACCACGGTGTTCCAAAGTGTTCGTCATTTGTTTAATTTGTTTTTCCTCTTCCTCCAAATTTTTTTTAAAATTAACCCAACCTGTTATTCCACACATTATTAGCCACCCTTTTGAAAATGATTTTCATTATCATGGTTTCTATTATACTATTAGCTGAGATTAAGTTTCGTGCATTTTATCATGAGTTAACAAAGAATATCATACACGAGTACACTATTAATGTGATTTATCCTGGCAAAACAAGTAACAGAAAGGATGGTAAAATGTGTGGGTTTGTTTGTTATATACCTAAAAAAGAAAAAGGTAATTTGTATAGTAAAAACATGAAAATAAAAATTCAGAATAAGGTGAAAGATGCCGCAGAAGTTATAAGTCATAGAGGCCCAGATGATAGTGGTTATTATAGCGATAAAAATATTTCTTTAGGGTTTAAACGACTAAGTATTATTGACTTGGAAGGCGGGAAGCAACCACTATCTTATTTTAATAACCGTTACCAAATAGTTTTTAATGGGGAAATTTACAATTACCTAGAATTAAGAAATGAATTAATCAATACTGGAGTTAATTTAAACACAGAATCAGATACTGAAATTATTGTTGCTTTATATCATCAGCATGGTTCTGAAATAGCTCATAAATTAAGGGGTATGTTTTCTTTTATTATTTGGGATTCAAAGCTAAAGAAACTGTTTGGTGCTAGAGACTATTTTGGTATAAAGCCGTTGTATTATTCAGACCATGATGAGTTTATAGTATTTTGTTCAGAGAAAAAAGCGTTGTTACAATTTATAGAAACTGACCTGGATTACGAGACTTTACAACATTATCTTACTTATCAGTATCCCCCGGAACCTAATACAATGGATAAAAACATTAAAAAAATACCGCCAGGTACTTGCTTTTACTATGATACCAAAAGTCAATCTGAGTGTTTATCTTTAAATAAATATTTCAGTCTAAAACTCAATCCTAATAAAAACTACATCAATCAAGAAGAAAAGTTGGTTAGTCAAGTTAAAGTTGCTTTAGAAAAATCTGTTAAATTGCATATGAGAAGTGATGTTCCAGTAGGTGCCTTTTTATCAAGTGGTATAGATTCTACTGGTATAGTAGCTTTAGCTAAAAAGATTCATCCAGATATCAAAACTTTTACGAGTGGATTTTCAAGAGAAGGTTATAATGAAGCTGATATAGCTAAAGATACGGCAGAAAAAATAGGTGTGGATCATTACACTAAAACTGTAACTGCGGAAGATATTATGAGAGACTTGCCAACAATAATTTGGCATATGGATGACCCGGTTGCTGACCCCGCAGCCATTCCTTTGTATTACGTTAGTCAAGAAGCTTCAAAACAGGTTAAAGTTGTCTTATCAGGTGAAGGTGCTGATGAATTGTTTGGAGGATACAATATTTATAGAGAACCAGGGGATTTGAAAAAGTTCACTTCTTTACCAATTACCTTAAAAAAATCATTATTTTATTTAAGTCGGATTCTACCTGATGGTGTAAAAGGAAAAGAGTTTATTAGTAGAGGTATTCTTCCTATTGAAAAAAGGTATTATGGTAATGCTAGGATTTTTAAAGAGTTAGAAAAAGCTAAGTTTTATCAAAAGTTTGATTCTGGAAAAAAATTTTATGATATTACTCAATCCTATTATAAAGAAGCTAAAAACATGGAAAGCATAGAAAAAATGCAGTATATTGACTTGAACACCTGGCTTTCCGGAGACATACTTATTAAGGCAGATAGAATGACTATGGCACATTCTTTAGAATTGCGGGTTCCCTTTTTAGATAAAAGTGTTTTTAATATTGCGAAGCAAATACCATCTGAATTTAAGGTAACTCCAGAAACTACTAAATATATTTTGAGAAAAGCTCTGGAAACCGAGATACCCGATTCTATCATAAACAGAAAAAAATTAGGATTCCCGGTTCCCATAAGATTGTGGTTAAAAGAAGAAATGTTTTCTTGGGCAAGAACCATTATCAAAAATAGTGACACAGATTATTTATTCAACAAGCAAGCGGTATTAAAGCTACTAGAAGATCACCGAAAAAACAAGGGAGACTATAGCCGCAAAATTTGGACTGTACTAACTTTTATGATTTGGCATAAAAATATGGTGGTAGAAAGAAAGGCTTATTAATTGGTTAAGCAGATTTAATAAATTACTTTATTAATAATCACATCTTATAGTAAATAATTATAATATATAGCAACTAAAATTTATAAACTTTGAGTGCAAAGGTGTACTCTAGTGAGCAAAGGCGTTCACTTGTACAGTTGTATTATATTAATACGACTGTACTAGGGACGCCTTAAATTATTTTATAGAAATTATCAGGAGGTATATGAACATGTGTAAATTTACTAAAGAAGATGTTTTGAAAATGGCAAAAGAGCAAAACGTGAAATTTATTAGGTTGCAATTTACTGACATTTTTGGAATTATGAAAAATGTTGCAATTCCAGTAAGTCAGCTAGAAAAAGCTTTGGATGGGGAAATGATGTTTGATGGATCCTCAGTTGAAGGTTTTGTTAGAATCGAAGAAAGCGATATGTATTTACAACCAGATCCGAATACATTTATAACTTTCCCTTGGAGATCAGGAATTGATGGGGATGTAGGAAGGTTGATTTGTGATGTTTATGATTCTACAGAAGGGAAGCCATTTGCAGGTTGCCCTAGAAGTGTGCTTAGAAGTTTGGTTGATAAGGCAGTCCAAAAGGGGTATACTTTGAACGCAGGTCCAGAAGCTGAATTTTTCTTATTTTTAACTGATAGTGAAGGTCGACCAACTACCATCACTCATGATAAAGCCGGATATTTTGATTTATCACCTGTAGACCTGGGTGAAGGTGCAAGAAGAGACATGGTTACTACTCTTCAAAAAATGGGATATGAGATTGAAGCATCTCATCACGAAGTGGCACCAGGACAGCACGAAATTGACTTTCAGTATTCAGATGCTCTGGATATTGCTGATAAAATAGTCACATTTAAATTGGTTGTAAGAAGTATAGCACAACGACATGGCCTTCATGCTACTTTTATGCCGAAACCAATTCAGGGTATAAATGGTTCAGGTATGCATATTAATTTATCATTGTTTAAAAATGGAGGGAACACTTTTTATGATCCACAAAAAGAAAATGGTTTAAGTGACGTAGCCGTTAATTTTGTTGGTGGTCTGCTAAAGCACGGAAAGGCCATTACTGCAATTACAAATCCAACTGTCAATTCCTATAAAAGATTAGTGCCTGGCTATGAAGCACCGGTTAATATGGCATGGTCATTTAGAAACAGAAGTCCGCTAATTAGAATTCCTGGTAAGAGGGGTTCGTCAACAAGAACTGAGTTACGAAGCCCTGATCCTTCTTTTAATCCTTACTTATCTTTAGCAGCGATTTTAGCAGCTGGTTTAGACGGTGTTGAAAATCAAATCGATCCCCCTGCACCTGTTGATAGAAATATTTATGATATGACTGAAGAAAGCTTAGAAGAACTACAAATTGATCAATTACCAGAAACTTTAGAAAAAGCAATTAATCATTTAGAGGAAGATGAATTGATTAAAAATGCTTTAGGTGAACATGTTTGCGAGAAATTCATTGAAGCCAAAAAAATTGAATGGAAAAATTACATGTCAGCAGTTCACCAGTGGGAGCTAGACGAATATTTAACAAAATTTTAGTATATAAATTAGAGTCTATTTCATGAAATCTTAGGGATGGAGTGGTTACAGTGCCTGAGGCGAATGTAGTAGTTGCCTCCGGAGAAACTGAGTATAGGAAACACTTAAAAAGTACGCTAATGCAGTGTGGGTATAAGTTGGTTGGTGAGAGTGATAATATGGATGCCACTTTACGCCTATATCATAGGCTGATTCCTCGATTAATTATAGCCGATATTGATAATATAGATTTTGATGTGATTGGTCTACTGAATGTGATAGAGCCTGTTGGTGAAACAGCTATAGTTATCCTAACAAGTAATATTCAACAACAACTATTGTCTATGGCTAAAGAATCATGGATTCTTACTCCGATTATGAAACCTGTCAATAAGCAGGCATTGATTGCTTATTTAGAAATTGCCATGGCTAATTTCGAGCGATATCAAAAACTACAATCTGAACTAAACAATTTAAAAGATGATTTAGAGACTAGAAAGTTAGTTGATCGAGCTAAAAATATACTGATGAAGAAGAAAAAGATGACTGAAGCGGAAGCCTTTAGAAGTATTCAAAAAAAGAGTATGGATAATTCAATCCCTATGAAAAAAGTAGCTGAATCTATTATTATTACGAATGATTTTTAAATAATAATGAATTTAATTAAAACTAATCAGAGTACTCTTTAGAAAGGAATATGTGGTTTGTCGTCTTTCTTAGAAGCTGTCAAAAAGATTACCGCTGATTAAAAATGTGTAAGATTGAACAATATAGTAAAAGTTGTTTATATAGTGCCGGCAAAATTCTTTGCTAAGTAGGTAGTTGAAATAAATTATTAATATAAGCGGCCCCAGCTCGATTTTTAGAGCTAAGGCCGCTTAATCTTTTTTGCACCGTTAATTATTATAGGTTTGAGTCAATAACACGAAAAAGTTAAATAGTAAGAAGATTGCTCTTTTAAATTGACATGTCATATCTGATCTGATACTTTAAATTTTGGCTCTTTTATACTCCGTTGTTGATAGTTGAACTCTTCGATTGAACGAATTTTGTGTAAGGTTGATATTACATCTTAACGATCCAACAGTAGAATTAAAGTCAAATAACAGGATGTTATTTGCTGATCATGCTCTAGGATGAGCAGCTGATCAGGAAGCTTTAATTCTACTGTTGGGGAGTTTTAGATGTACCAACCCGAAACATTTGATGTGAAATTGAAGAGTTCAACTATCAACATTCAACTTTAACACAGCTTAGATTTTAACAACTACGGGTTAGATGGAGGAATTTTATGAAATTAATTAATAAAGATTATTGGAAATCCCTAATTAACATGGCAGTTATTAAATTTTTGGTTTTGCGAACTTTAAAAACAAACCCATCCCATGGTTATGGGATATTAAACCAAGTTAAAGAGTTTACTCAAGGTTGTTGTACACCTACATACGGATCCGTTTATCCTATTTTAAAGGAATTATGTGAAGAAGGGTATGCTGAAGTTAAATTTGAGACGGTTAATAATAGAGAGAGAAAAGTTTATTATCTCACTGAACAAGGTGAGCAGGCTTATTTACAAGCTAAAGAAGCCTGGCAGGATATACTTCCCTTTTTAAATAAAGTTATGTCTGAAGAAGTGGATGGTGATGGGGATAATTAATAATTTAATAATTTAAAACCTACCCAGGTGGTTTTAGGCGGAAGGGGTTTTAGACCCCTTCTTTTTTATATATTGACATAAATTAGAATTTTTCATAGTATATATAGAGGGGCAACATATAGACCCTATATATAAAACCTTTAAAATTTTGCAGAGGAGGTTGCCAAATGAGTGAAAAAGAACAAAAGAAACGAGGTTTGCTAAGTAAATTGTTTGGTAAAGGACAGGATAAGAAAGGTAGCTGCTGTGGAGTGAGAATCGAATCTGAGGAAGACGACGGTAACGAAGATAATAAGGAGCAAACGAGGGATGGACAGGATAAAGAAAATAGTGATAGTGAGAAGTAATAAAATTAATTGTAATGAATATATCAGGAAATAGTGTATAAGGGAAGGCAGGGGATAGCATGTTAGATACTGAACATTTAATAGAAGTAGCAGGGTTTTTTGGATATTTAGTTGGGGAACTAGTCCTGTTATTTATAGTAATTAGTTTTTTAGTAGGTTTATTACAAGAATATGTAAATCCCGACCGTATTAAAAATTATTTAGAGGAAAAAAATTTAGGAGTATTTGGTAATATTATAGGAGCTTTTTTTGGTTCCTTAACACCATTTTGTACCTGTTCAACAATACCAATAACCCTTGGTCTTTTAAAAAGTGGAGTCCCTTTTGGAATAACAATGAGTTTTTTCTTTGCCTCACCTCTTTTAAATCCCGTTGTGATCATCTTAATGCTAGCTCTGTTTGGCATTGAAATTACAGTGATTTACTGGCTGATTTTATTTCCCGTATCAGTTGTAACTGGCATTTTTCTCGAAAAATTTGGCTATGAACAAGAGATAAAACAAGTTAAAGTTGTCAGAGATGAACAAGAATCAGAAGAAGTACAAAACGATGCTGGTTTTATAGAACGGGTGAAACCTAAATTAAAAAGGGCAAGTGGATTTGCCGTTAATTTATTCCGCCAGGTCATTGTATTCTTGATAATTGGAGCTGGAGTTGGAGCTTTTATCTACGGCTTTGTGCCAGAAGAATTTATAGTTAGAGTTGCAGGCCCCGACCGAATCTTGTCTATTCCCATTGCTTCGGTAATTGGAATCCCAATGTATGTAAGAGAGGCTACTATTCTTCCTATAAGTTCAGTTTTGATAGATCAGGGTATGAATGTTGGTGCAGTCATGGCTCTAGTAATAGGCGGCACTGGAGCAAGTTTACCGGAACTAACTATGTTGAGCTCCATATATAAGAGAAAATTACTTATTACTTATATAATCACGGTAATAGTTGTAGCAATTTTTGCTGGATTTTTATTTAACTTATTGCTTTCTTTAGGTGTTTAATAATGTAAAAAGTTCTAGTTTCTAAAAGTTTTCGTCGACTCTTAACTGAATTTCTTCTAAGACTCCTTCTAACTCTTCAATAGTGGCCCCGTATTCTGTCCAATTACCCTGGCGAAGAGCTTCATCAGCTTGACGGTAAAGATCCAAAGCTTCTTGAGATAATTGATCAAGCCCAGCGATATCAGTATCAGGTAAATCTTCAATCTCCTCAATATCTTCAATATCATCAGGATCTTCCAAATCTAATTCTTCAGGGTCTACTCCATGCATAGCCAAAGCTTCATCCAGGGTATCGGCCATAACTAGATCTCCTTGCCAAAAGCTTAAGACTCTTCTCATTTCAGGAAAACTACTGGCTTCAGCTTGGAGGTATAAAGGTTCAATATACAGGATGCCGTTTTCTAAAGGAATTACTAGTAAATTTCCACGGATTACCCTTGATCCTCGGGTATCCCATAAACTGATCTGTTGGGATATCTGGGGATCTTGATCTATTCGGAATTCAATTTGTTGAGGGCCATAGATATGTTCGCCTGAAGGGAATCTGAACAGAACCAATTCACCGTAATTTTCTCCATCATTTCTAGCACCTAACCAAGAAATCATATTATTCCGCTCTACAGGAGTATAGGGAATCATTAGGACAAACTCGGGCCGTTCTTCTTCACCTAAATTTAAAGTGGCATAATACGGTTCCATGGTAATAGTTTCATTTTGGTAGTTTTCAGTAGGAATATCCCAGGCATCTTCCCTGTTGTAGAAAATCACGGGATTTTCCATATGATAATTTTGTAGTATATGGGCCTGGGCACTAAATAAATCTTCTGGATAGCGGAATTGGGCTCTCAATTCCTTAGATAACTCATCCAGGTTGGAAAATAGGTCAGGGAATGCTCTATCCAGTGCTTGAGTGAAGGGTTCATCGTCTTCAATTAAATAAAAATCCACAGTACCACTGTAAGCGTCTATGACTACCTTAACTGGATTTCGAATATAATTAGTACTATCTTCAAAGGGTTGGCTGTAAGGGAACTGATTGGTTTCCACATAGGCATCCATAATCCAGTAAAGTCTATCGTCAGCTACAGCAAGATAGGGATCTTGATCGTATCTTAAGAAAGGTGCTATTCGCTCTACACGTTCTTTGATATTACGGTTGAATAAGATTTGGCTTTCCGATGAAAACTCCCCTGAAAAGAGTATGAAACTATTGAATTTTCTCAGGGCAAATAACAATCGGTTCATAAAATGCATGTTAATGCCTGATTCACCTTCATAGATTAACTCTACATCTTCTTGACCAGGATAATGAAATTCTGTTTCTTCACTGTTAACAATCACAAAATCATTGGTTAGTTCGCCAAAATAAAGTTCCGGCCGCTCTAATCCCATATCGAGATGATCTTGTACGGGCATATCTTGGAAGAAATAACGAGGAAGCCCATCTGGAGTCAAATCTCCGACTGGGCTCATGGCTAGCCCGTAACCGTGTGTATATTTTAAATGCCTGTTAACTGCCGTTTGAGCACCTGTTGGAAGACGATCCACATCCATCTCTCTCGCTGCCAACATAACTTGGTGATATTGATCATCAATAGTATATCTAGCTATATCTACATCATTGAAATGATAATAGCGTCGATATTCTTGAGCTTCCCGATAGACGTCTCTCAGAGGACGATAATCCAGTAACCTGACATTGTTAATAACTTCTGGAATGATTTCGGGAGCTGCTACTCCTTCTTCCTGAGGAGAACCCTCTTCTTGGGGAGCATCATCTTCTTCTTGAGGAACACCCTCTTCTTGATCCAGATCCTCTTCAATTTGATTAGCTTCATCTTCATTAACGTTATTCTCAATAGTATTTTCAGTGCCATTTTCGTTATCTTCAATTTCCCAGGTTCTTTCAGTAATATCATCAATACCGTAAGCTTTTTGTGTCATTTCTAAATGATTATTGATAAATGGTCCCTCTCGAGTAAGTTCATTAGGGGCTACAACGATTGATTGAACAGCAGTAGCTACTATACCGCCGAGAATAGAAACTGCAATTATACCTCCGAAACAATAAAGAGATAGTCGGTATTTTTTCCATTTAAAATTACCTAATGTCAATACCAAACTGGCTATAGACAATAATGCAAGAATAATATATACGGGAGCTGATATGTATAGATCAGTAAATCCAATACCGTAAACTGCACCTCGAGGAGAGAACATAAGATTAAATAAGGACAATATAAACCGGAATGTCAGTATTAAAAATATTCCACTTAGAAGGTAATTGAGATGCTTTAAAGCAGGAGCCTGTAATGGCGAATATTTACGAAATATCGTCCATGATAACAGGCCTTTTGAAAAATAAATTATTGAAACAGCTATAATTGTTAAAATCAGTAAAGCCAAAATTGGACTTACTAGTCTCTGTAAAAAGGGTAAATGGAATAAATAAAAAACCGCATCTATATTAAAAATAGGGTCAACAATACCGGTACTTTGACTTCCTATCACATAGACGATGTTTTCCCAAATATTAGCAAAACTTCCAATCCAGATAAAACTGATTATTATGGAAATGATTAATCTTCCAATTTTACCCATGGATGTTATGACATCAGCGTATTCAGCTAAACCCGTCTCATAAAACTTAGTCTCATATTCAGGAGTTATTAAATTATTTATTAAAAGACCTAAATTAAGATATATGAAAACTGCTCCTAAAATGAAGGCGATTATCGAAAAAAGGTATTGGATAGCAATAGGTTTCCAAAACAGTTCAAAAAAATCTAGAGCTTGAAACCATTGAATATCAGTCACGATAACGGCGAATCTTCGGCTAAATAAGAGAATTAAGGCTATAATTGCCAAAATAATATAATTACGATATTTTTTCCAAAACATAGTTATGCCTCCTGAAATCTAAGGGTAACAGGGCCAATTTAAGTTTGACCCTGTTTATTAACTAGAAGTCTATTTTCTTAATTAAATATTCAAAGCTACTCTGGCCCCTTCTTCTATTGCATCAATGGCTTTTCTAGGATCACTAGCATCCCCTATGACATGAATGTTGTTGACTTTGTTTGAGAGCTCAGGACCTAGCTGATTATTAGAAACAGTTCCCGCGGCTAGAACTATCGTTTCATGTCCAGATAACTCATGGCGTTCACCATTGATACTTGCAATAACTTTATCTTTTTGGATTTCGATTATTTTTGTGCCAGTTTTAATATCTACCTGATTTTCGTGGAGTCTCTGAATCAAAAAGTATTTAACGGCTTCATGAATATCCGTTGCAATTTCTGCTTCCTGTTCACAAAGAGTTACTTTATGTCCTTTCATTGCTAGAAAATCTGCAGTTTCAGATCCAATCAAGCCACCACCTATTATCAAAACTCGGCTTTCAGGAGTGATTTTTCCCATGAGTATATCTAAAGCAGTTACTACATGTTCTTGATTAATTCCAGATATATTTTCTGGAATTAGAGGTTTACCGCCTGTAGCCAGAATTATGCTATCGGGATTTTCATCAACTATATCTTGAACAGTGGCTTCTGTGTTAAATCTGAAGGTAACTCCATTTTTCAATGCCATATGCCAGTAATAATTGATAAATTTCGTTATTTCCTGTCTTCCTGGTGGAAAAGCTCCTAACTCCATTTGACCTCCTGGTTTTGAACGGCTTTCAAAGACAGTTACTTGATGGCCTCTTTCCGCTAATATCCACGCAGCTTTCAGACCGCCTGGACCTGCTCCTATGATTACCACATGCTTTTGTTCTGGAGCATTATTTATTTCCATTTCTCTTTCGCTTCCACAGAAAGGATTGACTAGACAACTGATTTGTAATTTATCTGGGTCAAAAATGTAGCCAATACAACCTTGATTGCAAGCTATACAAGGTGCTACTTCGTCGGTTTTCCCTGAAGCTAATTTATTAGGTAGCTCAGGATCTGTCAGGGATTGCCTGCCCCAGCTGAGTAGATCAGCCTGATTTCTTGTGATCGCATCGTCTGCCATATAGGGTGTATTAATTCTACCTACTCCAATTACAGGAAGATTTGTTGATTTTTTTATTTCACCGGCATCAGGTAGAATGTAACCTGGACCTACATCAGAAGGAGCAACTATATACTGCATAGTTTCGTAGACCCCTTTAGAAACATGAATGGCATCTACACCCGCTTGTTCCATTATTTTTGCTGCTGCCCTGGACTCTTGTACTGTCAAGCCGTCAGCTACTCTTTCATCGGCACTAAGTCTAAAAATGACAGGGAAACCGGATCCAACTTTACGGCGAATATTTTTAGCAATTTCTTTGGGAAATCTCATGCGATTTTCAAAAGTACCGCCAAATTCGTCGACTCGTTTATTGGAATGGGGAGACATGAACTGGGCAATCAGATATCCGTGAGCACCGTGGATTTCTACGGCGTCAATTCCCGCCATTTTTGCCCTATAAGCGGCTGTGGCATAAGAGTCGATTAAAGCATAAATTTCTTCTCGGCTTAGTTCTCTTGGGATTTCATTGCAAATAGGACATTTTAAAGGTGATGGAGCTACAGGCTGATCGCCAATTGTAGTCGATGTGGTTTGCCTTCCTGCGTGATGCAATTGCACGGCTATTTTTGCATCGTGCTTTTTCACTGCTTTTGCTAAATTGCTAAATCCTTCTATGAATTGGTCATCCCAAAGTCCTGGTTGATTTGGGATAGCTTTACCTAGGGAATCAACTGCTGTAACTTCCACAGTTAAAAGTCCCCAGCCACCCTTAGCTCTGGTTTCCCAGTAGGCGATCAAATCTTCAGAAATGGTTCCATCTGGATTAGCTAAATTAGTACCCATGGCAGGGACTACAAATCGATTGGGAACTTCCATTGTCCCTAATTTTATTGGCTGAAATAATTTTGGAAAATTCAATTTATCAACTCCTTAATTTGTTATGGCAAACTTGTAATTTTTTTAGGCTGTATTAATTGAATGTTGATAACTGTAAAATTTCAATTTCAGCATCAACAACTAACTATAACAGCGCCTATATTTTAAAATTAGTGTTTGCATATTAACATTATCAAATTCCTAATCTCTATAATTTGTTATATAATTTGACATAAGATTAAAATCCAGGTAATCTAAATTAAAATCATTTAATAATTATCAGTTATTGTCAACAGAAAGTGCGGTATCAAAAATAAAATTAGAGTTCCTTTAACGAGAGGTGTTTTTATGAAGCCAAAAGTAGCTTTTATCTGTGTTCATAATTCATGTCGTTCACAAATGGCTGAAGCTTTGGGTAAGTTGTATGCATCCGATGTGTTTGATTCTTATTCGGCGGGGACGGAAACCAAGCCTGAAATTAATCAAGATGCTGTCAAAGTAGTCAAAGATTTATATGGTGTAGATATGAATCAAGATCAGTATTCAAAGTTGATATCTGAATTGCCGGATATAGATGTAGTTATTAAGATGGGTTGTAATGTTGCTTGCCCATATTTACCTGCAAAACATGAAGAAGACTGGGGACTAGATGATCCTTCTGGTAAATCCCAAGAGGAATTTGTGAGGACAGCAAGAGAAATTGAAAGAAAAGTTAAAGATCTTGCTCAAAGAATTGAACAGGGGGAGATTGAGCTCAATTAGCTGACAATTTTAGTAGGAATGTAAAATCTTAAAGTAAGTCAAATTCCTCAAAAACTGGCAAAAGGGAAATAAATGTTATATTGAAGGAGATGGCTCCCTAAATGTAGAATGTAATTTTATGAAAAATTTTACAAATCATTCTACAAAAAGGGGGCCATTTTAGCAAATTTTTGTTATAATTACATATGAATAGGTAAGGGTGTTTGAGTACTTGTATCTCAAAGGGGGGAGAGGATTATGGTCATCAGTGGAACGGAACTAGGTAAGAGGTTTTTGGGAGAAAAGATTTTTCGACAGGTGATTTCTTACTTAGAAAAAGATCCACTTAATAATATGAACCGAGGAATTGACTTAATCCTAAAGGCTCCCATCGCCGAACATCATCGTCAGATAATTCACAATATTAAGGACTACTTGGAAAATGATCCAGTAACTCAAAAATATATTCAAAGAATATTTAATAATACAAACGAGACCTTTCGAAAAAAAGGAATCGTGAATTTTTTCCTTAATGCTACCTTAATGGGTGTTCCCAAACAATTGAAAGAGTCTGAAAAACTTGGAGTAAGTGTACCTTTTGCAATATTAATAGATCCTACTAGTAAATGTAATTTAAGGTGTAAAGGTTGTTGGGCTGGTACCTACGATCATCATGACGAGCTGGATTTTGAAACAGTTGATAGATTAATTACGGAAGGTAAAGAACTGGGAATATATTTTATACCACTTTCAGGTGGAGAACCTTTTGCATGGGATCCCCTGTTAGAATTGTGTGAAAAACATGATGATGTTGTTTTTATGCCATATACAAATGGGACATTAATAGATGAACAGAAAGTCGAAAAAATGGCTGAACTAGGTAATATTAGCCCTGCTATCAGTATTGAAGGCGACAGACAGTTAACTGATGAACGTCGTGGTAAAGGGGTATTTGATAAAGTTTCCAGTGTCATGGAAAATTTAAGAGAAGCAGGAGTTCCCTTTGGTTTTAGTGTGACTTTAACTAGAGAGAATTGCGAACAAGTGATTTCTGAAGAATTTATTGACATGATGATAGATAAAGGTGCATTATACGGATGGTCGTTCCATTATATCCCAATTGGTAGGGAACCTGATTTTTCTTTAATGTTAACTGCTGAGCAAAGGGCACAACTTGTGGAACGGGTTAATAGTCTTCGTAGTAGCAAACCTTTGAAGTTTGCAGATTTTTGGAATGATGGTCATTTGAGCGGCGGATGTATTGCTGGTGGTAGGCGTTATTTCCACATCACAGCTAAAGGTGACATTGAGCCTTGTGCTTTTATCCATTTTGCCGTCGAAAATATTCAAGACAAATCTTTAAAAGAAATACTTCAAACACCAATTTTCAAATCTTATCAAAAACGCCAACCCTTTGATGAAAATTATCTTAGACCATGCCCATTAATTGATGTTCCAGATGCATTAAGGGAAATAGTTGATGAAACTGGAGCTACTTCTACAGACAGTGGTTCAGATACTATCTTGACAGGAAAAGAAGCAGAAGAAATGGATAAGGTGGCAACTTCCTGGAAGAAAGCCGCCGATGAGATAGCCTCGGGTAGAGTGTCCGAGTAATATAGTAAAGAGAGAACGGATGTACCTGCATGCCTTTTTTGATTACCAGCGTCCACAGGTAATTGTAATTATTGGTGAGATGTGCAAAGCTTGAGTGTAATTTACAGAGAGTTTTAAAACTCTCTGTTTTTTTGTGCTTAAAATTATAACTAGATTCTGATTTAAATTTACGGTTGTGTGACAAAATAAAATTACAAGATAGCGAAAAAATCTGAATAGCTAAAAATCTGGTCCGATTTATTTATACAAGTGGAGGTAACTAGATTGAATCAAATGGGTACTGGTACTTATTCTATTGCTGCATATGATCCGCAATTTCAAGAATGGGGCGTTGGTGTACAATCGAGGTTTTTATCAGTTGGTGCCTTGGTTCCTTGGGTTAGCTCTAATACAGGAGCCATTGCCACTCAGGCCAAGACAAATTCAATGTATGGTACTCGGGCCTTTGAATTAATCAATAACGGCAAGGACGCTAAGCAGGTTGTAGAAACTTTAATTTCGGAAGATCCTCAATCGGATTATCGACAAGTGGGAGTGGTAGATGCCCAGGGTAATGTGTCTGCCCATACAGGCAACAAATGTATTGGGTTTGCAGGACATAAATTAGATACAAACTTTGTATGCCAGGGCAATTTATTGGTGGGGGAGGGTGTATTAGATGAAATGGTGAGAGGCTTTAAAACAGCTGAAGGGGATTTAGCCGATAAATTGGTGGCTTCACTTCAGGGAGCCCAAAATGCGGGAGGAGAAAGACGGGGAGTTCAGTCAGCAGCATTATTAATTAAAAAAAATGCAAAAAATATGTTTGGCCAATGCAATAGCTACATTGATTTGCGCGTCGATGATAGTCAGTCACCTCTATTGGAGTTAAACAGGTTGAAAAATTTACACAGAATACTGTTCGCCCAAAATCACAGTGACAAATATTTTGAATTTGATACTGAAATCAAAAAAAAGCTAGTTATTATCTTACAAGAAATTAAGGAAATTGATCAAACATTAGCACCTCATGAGAACATGGAAAGTGTTATTGAGAATTTTAGTGTCAAAAAGGGGTATAAAAAAGATGAAGTTTTTAAAGGAAATTTCATTAATGGGAAAATTATCAATGAAATTGTAAATACTTATTACTCATATGAGCCTGAGCATTACACTTAAAAACCTAAAGGAGGTAGAAGTAATGAAAAAATTTGAACTTAATGATTATATACAAGAACCTAAAGGGAAAGTTGCCAAAAGAGTGATTTTTAAAGATGATAATGTAATCACTTTTATATTAAACATTGCTAAGCGGCAATCTCTTCCTAGGCATACTCATTTTGGCTCAACTGTCTTAATCAAAGTTATTCAAGGAAGTGCTAATTTAAATTATGATGATAAGTCAATTGGAATTAGCCAGGATAATTTGGTTCAATTAGATGGTCCGGAAGAGATGTCAGTGGATAATTTGGGAGAAAAGACTTTAGTTTTATACGTGACAATTTCTCCAGCACCATCTGATGACAAATTTACAACTGATGTTGACTTGTGATAACAGATGTAGCGCTATATAGCGCTACATCCTGAATCCCTAAAAATTTATTTGACTTATAGGGGTATACCTGTTACACTATAAATACAATTTAATACCCCGGGGCATAGGGGGTGGGAATAGAAAAGAGTGGAAATTTAATTTGGAACTTGATTATCTTATATTATTGGAGTGATTAAAAGTTGCCACAATTTATGATGGATGATAATTTCATTTAATTATTGTCAAAAGATAGGGGTGATATTTTATTAGTATTTTAAGAAGGTTTTTAAAAAAATTAGAAGAGACTAATAAGAAACAATTTGGTGATAAAAAGAAGCTTGACTGTTGTGATTTGAATAAGCAGAAAAAAGATCAATTGCCAGACAAAAAGTCAGAAAAAGAATGAAAAAGCAAGATAATTAAATTTTACAGGGAGGGTCTAACTAATGGATAAAAAAATTATAGGAGTTGTGTTAGCTGTTGTGATAGTTTTTACTACCGGAACGGTAGTGATGGGTCAAGGTGTAAATAGTAATGATATAAGTCAAGGTTTTAGAAGAATGATGCCATTCATGCAAGAACATCATCCAGAGTTGTCGGAATCAGAATTAAAAGAGATGTATGAATACTGCCATGGTACGAACTAGAGCTTTTAAACATTGATGAAAATATAAATGATTTTCATATTTAAGAGTTGTCTCTGACAACTCTCTTTTTTTGGATGACTACATCAAAGTTGAGTATGCTAACGTAAAACCTTAATTTTCACTAAAAATATTTTAAAAAAATGTTTAATTAAAAATTTCTTGATTTGGACATTTAGAAATTATGCTGAATAGAAAGGAGTATTAGATGAAAGTATTATTTTGGATTTTTGATATTCCAGTGCACTTTTTTGGGGTTACAATAGCTGCAGGGGTCCTAGCAGGAATTTGGTTGATTTACAGAGAGGCTTCAAATAGTAACGAATTTAATCAAAACACAATTTTAGATATGGCAATTTATATGTTTTTATTTGTAATAGTTGGTGCAAGAGTGGGATATATTTTATTTTATAATCCGGCTCATTATTTACAGGACCCACTGCAGATATTTATGATTCATCAGGGTGGTTTATCAGTTCACGGTGGTATTGTAGGTGGCTTGTTATTTGGTATATGGTATGTTAAAAAGTATAAACTGGATTTTTGGAAATTAGCTGACTTATTTGCACCAGCTTTAATACTTGGACAAGCAATAGGTAGAATAGGTTGTGACGTTTTCGGAAAACCAATGGAAACTCACAGATTTTGGGGTGTAGTTTATGAAGGGGTTCTTGTTCATCCAGCCCAAATTTACGAAGTGATTTTGAATTTTGTAGTATTTTTTATTTTATGGGAGAAAAGAAAAGTAAAGAATTACCATGGACAAATTTTTCTCTGGTATATAATTCTTTTTTCTGTTAATAGAGGGATAGTTGAAATCTTTCGAGTCAATCCAACCATAGTTGGTGAGTTATCTGTTTCTCATTTATTGAGCTTAATTTTCATCATAGCTGCTTTGATAATCAGCTATTTCAGAAAGCAGGAAGGAGCTTTATTAGATGTTAGCAATAATCAGTTTGGAATTAAAAAGATATTAAATCTGATTATAGTAGTAATACTAAGTTTAATTTCCGTTTTTATCTACTATTCAGTGTGGGGAGGATGGGTAGCTTAAATACTGAATCAAGACAGGAGTTTTGCTCCTGTCTTTTTTGTTTGCCCGGCATGCCTGCCGCGCCGATGGGTTGAAAGAAACCCTGTCACCTAACCAGCAGGAAGACAACCATAAGGCAAGGGCGTCACCGGTGACGGTGGAGTCTGAAGGAAGCTGAAGGGGGAATTTGGAACATAGTGAGAACAAACCGAGGATGGCCTTTTAGGTGGGTAACCTTGCAAATTATGGGAAAGCCCGAAAGCTGGATAACCTAAAAGGTTAGGACGGATGCGTTCAAATTCAGGCAAGCAGACTTAACCGGGGAGATACCTGTATTGTCTTGTGACGACAAGTAAAGTTAAGACAAGTGGAAACATGAGTTTTAACTAAAGCAGTGCAGGAGGCAGATGAACCCGTAGTAGTGAAGAACTTTCGGCCAAAGAAAGCTGGTAACAGTCTGGAGGATAAAACCGAAAGGACACTACACCTGGTTGTAGTGGTGCATAATGACCGAAAGGGGAATTATGTAGTGTGAAGGGGTGAAAGTAGACCAAAGAGTGTAGCAAGAACTCGAGTAGACACTTTAGGTAGGAAGAAAACTGAAGCTGAAATGCTAAAGGGAACGGAAAGTCAGGTGGTGACGAGCTTACTTGCTTTACCGTCCGCCTAGTGGAAGTAGAGCGTACCCTGATAGGTAAGATTGCCAAAGAGCTAGAGACACCGTTAAGCACGTTCAAAGAAACCACAACTAAAAGTGTAGAAAGAGGGAAGGCACACAGCGAAAGAAGGTGCAATTGATGAAGAAATGGTACAGTTTAATAGACAAGATTTATTCCAAAAAGAATCTAGAAGACGCCTACCGCAGGGTCAGAGCTAACAAAGGTAAACCCGGCATAGACCAGGTAACCGTGGAGGCTTATGGCTCCAACCTAGAAGAAAATCTGGAAACCCTTCATCATGACCTTAAAATTGGCGCATACAAACCACAACCTGTGAGGCGAGTTAAGATACCCAAACCAGATGGAAGTACTCGCCCATTAGGGATTCCAACCGTAAAAGACAGGGTAGTCCAACAAGCAACCTTAAATATACTTCAACCGATTTTTGATCCAGACTTCCACCCGTCAAGCTACGGATACAGGCCTAATCGCTCATGTCACAAAGCAATAGCTAAATCAGAACAGTTCATTAATAAATACAATCTAAGACATGTAGTAGATATGGACCTATCTAAATGCTTTGATAAATTAAACCATGAGTTGATTATCGAAGAAGTAGCCAAGAAAGTTAGTGATGGAAGTGTTCTCAAATTAATAAAGAAGTTTTTGAAGTCCGGAGTAATGGAAGATGGAGCCATAGAAGACACAGAAATAGGGAGCCCTCAAGGTGGAGTGATATCACCACTACTAACCAACATTTACCTAGACAGATTTGATAAAGAAATGAAGAGTCGCAATATCCGAATAGTAAGATATGCCGATGATATTTTAATATTCGCCTACACACCAAGACAAGCGAAAAGATATAAAGATATAGCTACTGAAATATTAGAAGACGAATTAAAACTAACAGTTAATAAAGAGAAAACTCACATAACAAATGACCGCAAAGGTGTTCCCTACCTAGGAGTTATCATAAGGAGTCAAAACATATCCATCCAGCCTGAAAAGATACAGAAATTCAAAGAAAAAGTCAGAACTCTTACACCAAGAAATCATGGTAGAAATCTATCCGAAATCATAAAAGAGCTAAATCCAGTATTAAGAGGATGGGCAAATTACTTCCGAATAGCCAATTGTAAGAAACAATTTGAGAACTTAATGAAATGGATTAGAAGAAGACTTAGGATGAAGAAAATGCGAGAATGGAAAAGTTGGAAACAACTACACAAAACTCTTCGCAGAAAAGGCTACAAAGGGGAATTTGAGAAAATCTCCATGAATAAATGGAGAAACTCATCAAGTCCTCTCATAAGTTTAGCACTACCCAATAAGTGGTTTGACGAGATAGGTCTAATTAATATTAGTACCTATCAAGTTGGTATTTTGCATCACTTTAGAAAGTGATCGAGGTCTACTAGGAGCCGTGTACGTGGCCCGTAAGCACGGTTCTGTGAGAGGAACGAAGCCACAGCTAATTACTGTGGCTTCTACCTACTCGATTATTGTGCGCCATGCATGACGATTAGCTAGGTGGTGTAAGTCCACTATGGGGGTTTGTAGTTACCAACCATTAGCCAAGAGCAAGGGTGCCCATCGTGAGGTGGGATCTGAAGGAAGCTTAAGGCAAAATTCCGACCCAAGGCACACGAACATCATCAGGCATAAGGTATGGGATGAGTTTGCAATACAAAACGAAGTCCAATCAACTACACGGACATACCAGTGTAAATGATGTGGGTACATGGAATGAAAGTTAATCGTCTTACCGTGGGAGGTCTCATGGACGTGGCAAGATGAACTTCGAACCACGGTTGAAATAAGATTTGTCATGAGAAGTCAGCAGACTCCATAGTACTTGATGAGGTCGACATCATTAAGGAAGGGATGAACCTAGGAGGAGATCAGTAAATGACTGTTACCAATAAAGGAATGAAGTGCCGCCAACTTCTGACAGGCGAAAGCTGCAAAGAAGGCTCACCGCAGAAGAATAGTGCGGAACACGAAGGATATGCGGGAGTGCACAGTTCTTTAAGGATAACTGAAAACAACATCTCCAATGCAAACTTGTCGAAGGGGAATTTGCTAGAGGAAATTTTGGATAGAGACAACATGAATAAAGCATTCAAGAAAATAAAATCCAACAAAGGCTCTCACGGGATTGATGGGATGGGAGTAGATGAACTTCTACAATATCTCAAAGAAAACGGGGACCACCTCAGGCAAAGAGTCCTGGACGGTAAATACCGCCCTAATCCCGTCAGAAGGGTAGAGATACCTAAAGAAGATGGGAAGAAAAGAAAATTAGGCATACCTACAGTGGTAGACAGGGTAATCCAACAAGCAATAGCCCAAGTACTATCTCCAATATATGAGGAGCAATTCTCAGATAACAGCTATGGTTTTCGCCCTGGACGCAGTACTCATGATGCAATTAAGAAAAGTCAACAAAACATAAATGAAGGATACAAATATGTAGTAGATATGGACTTGGAGAAATACTTTGACACAGTAAACCAGAGCAAATTGATAGAAGTGCTATCTAAGACAATAAAAGACGGTCGAGTAATATCTCTTATCAACAAATATCTAAGAGCAGGAGTAATGATCAAACACACCTATAAGGATACAGAAGTTGGCGTGCCCCAGGGCGGGCCTCTTAGCCCTATCCTCAGTAACATAATGCTCCACGAATTGGATAAAGAACTTGAGAAAAGGGGGCACGAATTCGTCCGCTATGCGGACGACCTGCTAATCTTTTGTAAAAGCAGAAGAAGTGCCGGACGCACCTTGAAGAACATACTACCCTTCATCGAAAATAAACTATTTCTCAAAGTAAATAAAGATAAAACTGTAGTTGCCTATGTAGGAAAGGTAAGATTTCTTGGGTTTGGCTTTTACAGACATAAAGGAAAAGCCAGATTAAGAGTTCATCTTAAATCAGTTACAAAGATGAGAACGAGAATAAAAGAACTCACATCTAGAAGTTATGGAATAAGCAACGAAGCCAGAGCAAAGAAACTTAGCCGATACATTATGGGTTGGGTTAACTACTTTAAACCAGCTGATATGAAGAATCTGTTAATAAATACTGACAGTTGGATGAGAAGGCGTATTCGCATGATTTACTGGAAACAATGGAAGAAAGTGAGAACAAAATTTAAAATGCTCAAGTTCTTTGGAGCCAATAAATACAAAGCATGGGAATATGCAAACACAAGAAAGGGCTACTGGAGAATTTCCAATAGCCCCGTCTTATCCAAATCCCTTGGAAATGATGTAATCAAAGGATTTGGTTTCCTATTCTTTTCGGAATATTATCGACAAGTTAAAGCGTAAACTAGGAACCGCCGTGTACCGAACGGTTTGCTCGGTGGTGTGAGAGGTCGGTAGATAAAATAATTATCTACCTCCTACTCGATTTTGTTAAAATCTTTTAAAATTGTTTTCTATATAATTAAAAATTAAATGAAAAAATTATAGAACTGTGATATAGATTACAGTCTTATAATCCACAGCGTAGTAAAATGAAATTGAAGTTAACAGGAGACAGGGAATCTAAAAACAGTTTTATCCAAAAACCAGGAAATTAGCAATTTATTGTGGAAAGGCCAAGAATGAAAATGATAATAATTACTTATAAGGAGTGATTTATGTGAGCATGAAATGTTTTCAATGCCAAGAAACAGTAAAGAATCAGGGATGTACAGTTAAGGGTGTTTGTGGTAAGCCTGATAATGTGGCGAATCTTCAAGATGTATTGATTTACACTTTAAAGGGGATTTCGTTCTATGCCCATGAAGGAAGAAACTTGGGTGTGAAAGATGAAGAAGTGGATAGGTTTGTCATGGATAATTTATTTGCTACAGTAACTAATGTAAACTTCAGTGAACAAGATTTTATTGATAGAATCAAGCAGTCTTTTAAAATAAGAGATCAAATAAAAGAACAAGTTATGCTAAAATACCGAGAAAAATACGGTGAGAATTTAGATAATAAGGTGCCCTCAAATGCGACTTGGTACACAGAAGATGAGCTTAATTTCAAAACCAAAGGTGAAGAAGTAGGAGTTCACTCATCGGATAATGAGGATATTAATTCCTTAAGAGAACTGTTAACCTATGGTATCAAAGGTATAGCAGCTTATGCCCATCACGCATATACTTTAAACCAAAAAGATGATGAAATATTTGCCTTTATGCACAAAGGTTTAGCAGCAACTACAGATGATAGCTTGAGTGTAGATGATTTGGTATCTCTAGTCATGGAGTGTGGAAAGTTTGGAGTAAATACCATGGCACTACTAGATAAAGCCAACACAGAAGCCTACGGTCATCCTGAACCAACTCAAATAAATATTGGTGTACGCAATAATCCAGGAATTTTGATCAGTGGTCACGACCTGAAGGATATGCAAGAACTACTAGAACAGACAGAAGGCACTGGTGTTGATGTATATACGCATGGAGAAATGCTTCCGGCTAATGCGTATCCAGCCTTTAAGAAATACGATCATTTCGTAGGTAATTACGGAAATGCTTGGTGGCAGCAAAATGAAGAATTTGAGAAATTTAATGGTCCAATTTTGATGACTACAAACTGTCTTGTACCACCTAAAGATTCTTACAAAGATAGAGTGTACACAACTGGTGTAGTAGGTTTTGATGGTGTAACTCATATTCCCGAGAGAGAAGCAGGTGAAAGCAAGGACTTCTCCCAAATTATCGAGCATGCCAAAAAATGTGCTGCTCCAGAAGAATTAGAACAGGGAGAAATACCGGGTGGATTTGCCCACAATGCAGTATTAAGTGTAGCAGATAAAGTAGTAGAAGCAGTTAAGAACGGTGATATCAAGAGATTTGTTGTTATGGGCGGTTGCGACGGACGCCATAAGAGTAGAGAGTACTACACAGAATTTGCCAAAGCTCTTCCCCAGGATACAATTATACTGACTGCCGGCTGTGCCAAGTATAGATATAATAAGCTGGATTTAGGAGATATCGGAGGAATTCCAAGAGTATTAGATGCAGGTCAGTGTAATGACTCTTATTCCTTGGTTGTTATCGCGCAAAAACTAGCTGAAGCCTTTGAGTTAGAAGATATTAACGATCTACCAGTTTCATATAACATTGCTTGGTACGAACAGAAGGCGGTTACAGTGCTACTATCGTTACTGTATCTAGGTGTGAAGAAAATTTATCTAGGTCCCACCCTTCCTGCCTTCGTATCTGAAAATGTATTGAATGTGCTAGTTGATAAGTTTGATATGAGGCCAAATTCTAATGTAGATGAAGATTTGGAAAAAATTATGGCAGGAGAATAAAATAAATATGCTACAACAACCCGCCTCAAGCCTGGGGCGGGTCTTTTTTATGCCCGGTATGGGTGTTAACTAGCTAGTTCATGACATCTGCCAAGCTGCAGGAACATGAACAGGGCTGAAGTCAAAAAACTGGTAAATAAAAGTAGTCTGTAGATGTAGCTATTAATTAAACTAGCCTTGTAGTATAATATAAATAACATTAAATAATTTTACGACCTTAAACACGAGACCCTAAACAAGGATTTTTCAAATTTCCTAATAGAAGGGTGTGAAAATTTGTGAAAAAGAGTACACGTTGCACTAAATTGCCCATTCTTTTAATGGTAATTGCTGTAGTATCTGCACTATTATTAGGGGTTTCCAACAGTTATACAGCACCAATAATAGAAGAGAACCGATTAAGAACTCTAGAAAGTAAAATGTTCAGTTATTTTCCGGAAGTTGACGAATTTTTAATCGAAACAGTAGATGATGAAGAATTTTTTGTCGTTAAAGATGATGATAATATCCAAGGTGTTGCCACAGTCGTTAAAAGTAGTGGTTATGGTGGGAGAATCGAACTCATGTTAGCTGTTAATAATCATGGTTACATTGAAGGGGTGGAGATTTTATCTCATTCGGAAACTCCTGGTCTAGGGAGCGAAATTACTGAACCTGAATGGTTAGCCCAATTTAATGGACTGACCGCCTTTGATGAAATTGAAATCAGTGAAGATATTGATGTGATTGCAGGAGCGACAAGAAGTTGTGAAGGTGTAGCAGAGGGTACGAAAATCGCTTTAGATAATATTTCTCAAGCTTATTATGATACTGATGACAATACTTTTAATGATTAGTAAGAAATTCTTATTAAATTTTTAAATATAGACGGATAAAATACAGTTTTCCTATTGCCGTTGTGATGTTGTTTATCACAACGGATTTTTTTGTTTAATTGAAAATGTTTAATCTTAATACTATCTTAATAATTCGTTAATTTGTCTTTAATATAGCTCATTTATAGTATAAGTAGAAACTAACTTGATTTAAATTATTGGGAGGAGGAATTTAACTTGAGGACTAAACTTATTTCTTTATCATTAGTTTTGATTTTAGGACTTTCAGTATTGAGTGGTTGTGGTAATGGGGATGAGGGCAGGGATCGTGCCCTAGAGATTCAAGGTTCGGATACTATGGTTAATTTAAACCAAACTTGGGCAGAAGAATATATGGATAAAAATCAGGATAAACAAGTTTCAGTTACTGGTGGGGGGTCAGGAACTGGTATTTCTGCATTAATCAACGATAATGTTGATATTGCGGGTTCGTCCAGATATATGAAAGAAGAAGAGATTGAAGAAGCTCAAAATAATGATGTTAATGTCTATGAATTTAAAGTTGGTCAGGATGGACTGGCAGTTGGAGTGCATAAGAATAATCCTATCGATAAGATGACAGTGGATGAACTTAAAAAAGTTTTTACCGGTGAAGTGACAGAATGGTCCGAGCTAGGATGGGAAGATGGAGGTACAATTGAAGTGTACAGCCGCCAGAGTAATTCTGGAACTTATGTATATTTTAATGAGAATATTATGGATGGAGAAGACTGGGCTTCAGATACTCAATTTATGAGTGGTTCTTCTGCCATTAATGATGCTTTGCAAAATGATGAAAATGGAATAGGTTATTACGGAGTCGGATATGTGGATGGTGTTACAGCATTAGATGTGGCTGAAGATGAAGGATCTGAGTTTTATACTCCATTGGAGCAGGAGAACATTGATGATGGAGACTATCCAATAGCAAGACCATTGTATTTTTACACTAATGGCGTTCCAGAAGAAGAAGTATTAGAGTTCCTCGAATTTGTGTTAAATGATGGACAAGATATAATCGGTGATGCTGGTTTCTATGCGCTTACTCCAGAATATGAAACTAAAAACGAAGAAATATTTCAGGAATTAGATATTGAATTCGAGTAGATTTTAAAGAGCTACAAATTAAAACTACCATAACCGCCCTGCAGTCTTTGTATTCACTTTTAAGACTAGGGCGGTTTATAATTTTAACATTTTCTTAACAAACAATTAATTTGCAATTAACTAAGTTCAGTTATAGTTAAACTAGCTAAAATTAAAAAGGTTGGTGAGGGCGGTATGAAAGCAGGGAAATGGTTTGATGTAAAACAAAAACTTATAAAGGGATATTTCACATTAACTGGTGGTATAGCTATTTTGGTTTTATTTTTAATATTTGCCTTTTTAATTGTCGAAGCATATCCTGCTGTCAAAGAATTGGGGATATTAGAGTTTTTAACTGGTTATCGTTGGATGCCTTCTTCTGGTGATCCAGGATACGGAACTTTAGCTTTGATATTGAGTACCTTGATTATAGCTATAGGTTCCATAGTAATTGCAGTACCCTGGGGTGTAATTACAGCAGGATATATTTCCGATGTGGCCTCTCCTAAAATTAAGGAAATTATGAAGATAACAGTAGAAACTTTGGCTATATTCCCTTCAGTGGTATTAGGGTTTATAGGATTAACAATCTTGGCTCCGTTAGTGGCAAATATATTTCAATTATCAAATGGTTTAACAGCTTTGACTGGTGTTTTGATGTTAAGTATTATGGCTTTACCTACTATCATAAGTATTTCAGAAGATGCGCTAAATTCAGTGCCGAATGAATATAAAGAAGCTTCATACGCTCTGGGTGCTACAAAGTGGGAAACATTAAGACGTATAACCTATCCCTCGGCATCTTCTGGAATTATTGCAGCAGTTATGTTGGGATTTGGTCGTGCAATTGGTGAAACGATGACAGTATTAATGGTAACCGGTAATTCTCTAGCTGTTCCACTAACAGAAATTTGGGGTTTTCCCATACCGGACTTTCTAACTTCCGTAAGAACACTGACAGCCACTATTGCCATTGAAGCTTCAGATGTACCATGGGGAAGCTTACATTATCATTCCCTTTTTGTAGTAGGGGCCATTTTATTCTTGATGACTTTTATAGTTAATTTGATTGCAGATTTTGCCCTAGGCCGTTCAGGAGAGGAGTGAAAAAATGGTTACTAAAATATCGAAAAAACTTGCTAGCCTAACTTATTCGCGGGAAAGTTTCAGAGAAAGTGCACTAAAGAAATTTAAAGAGAAAGTATGGTTCGCTTTATTCGGAGCAGTTGGAGCTTCTGCAGTTTTAATTGTGTTATTTTTGTTAACAATTATATTTATTAATGGTTTCGAAGTCATATCTTTGGAATTTTTGATCGAAAGGCCGTTACAACAAATGACAGAAGGGGGAATTTTTCCTGCCATCCTAGGGACCTTTTATTTATCTGTGTTAACACTATTATTTTCCCTACCTATTGGAATTAGTGCAGCTATTTATCTACACGAATGGGCAGGAAAAGGCTGGTTTGTGAGATTGATACGTTTAAGTATAAGGAATTTAGCCGGTATACCATCAATAGTCTATGGATTATTTGGACTTGCTTTGTTTGCTTCGGGCATGGGTTTTGGAAGTTCTCTACTATCGGCATCACTAACTTTATCACTGATGACCTTGCCTATCGTGATCACTTCAAGTGAAGAAGCTCTGAAAGGTGTGCCAAATAATTTTAGACAAGCTGCTTTATCTCTAGGAGCTACAAGATGGGAAACTATAAAATTACAAGTTCTACCTTATGCATTACCAGGCATGGCGACCGGTAGTATTTTAGGCTTAGCTAGGGCTGCAGGAGAAACTGCCCCTATTATATTAACTGGTGCAGCTTACTATTTACCTTATTTACCTGAAAGTGTTTTTGATAGGTTTATGGCCTTACCTTATCATTTGTATATATTAGCCACGCAACACTCTGACATTTCTACCGTCAGGCCAATAGCTTTTGGAACAGCATTAGTATTGATTCTAATTGTTTTAACTGTAAATAGTGTAGCGATATTAATTAGGGTGAAAATCAGAAAAAACAAAATATGGTAATATAAAGCACTTGGGAATTTAGAATTATTTTGAAACTATACAGACGAGGAGGTTGAACAAATGAATGATAATCCTGTTTTCGAAATAAAAGATCTCAAACTATGGTATGGCTCCAATCAAGCATTACAAGATATAAATATGAGTATTAAGGAAAAAGAAGTTCTGGCCATCATTGGACCTTCAGGTTGTGGGAAGTCAAGTTTCTTAAAAACTTTAAATCGTATGGTAGATTTAGTTGGAAGTGCAAAATTAAGTGGAGAAATTTATTATCTAGGGAAAAACATCTACAGTCAGGAAACAAATGTAATTGAGTTGAGAAAACAAGTTGGAATGGTATTTCAAAAACCTAATCCCTTTCCCCAATCAATTTACGAGAATGTAGCCTTCGCCCCTAAATTGCACGAGACAAAGAATAAAAGTAACTTAGATCAAATTGTAAAAACATCTTTACAACAAGCATTTTTATGGGATGAGGTTAATGATAGGTTAAAAAATCAAGCTTTATCCCTTTCCGGGGGGCAACAGCAAAGATTATGTATTGCTAGAGCACTGGCTTCAAAGCCAGAAGTTATATTAATGGATGAACCTTGTTCTGCTTTAGACCCTGTTTCCACCTCAAAAATAGAAAGCTTAATTACTACTTTAAAAGAGAAATATACCGTTGTAATAGTAACTCATAATATGCAACAAGCTGCACGAATTTCCGATAGAACGGCATTTTTCTTAAATGGGGAACTTGTTGAGTTAGATAAAACGGATAAAGTATTTACTAATCCTAAAGACTCAAGAACTGAAGATTATATAACTGGCCGTTTTGGCTAAAAGGGGGATTTTAAATGGTTAGGGATACATTTGATCAGGAATTGACTGAGTTAAAAAACCAGGTCCTAGTCATGGGGGGAGCGGTGGAAAAAGCTATTTCAAAATCAATCGAAGGTTTAAAAAAGCAAGATGGAAAAATAGCGAGACAAGTAATTCAAGAAGACGATAGCATTGATGATTTGGAATTAGAGATTGAAGATAAATGCTTAACTTTGATTGCCAGACATCAACCAATGGCTAAAGATTTGAGAAGAATAGGTATAATTTTAAAATTAATCACAGATTTAGAGAGAATGGGCGATAAAGCGGCTTCAATATCTCATAAAACACTTAATCTTTTGGATGAACCTTTTATTAAACCTTTAGTTGATATTCCTAGAATGGCTGATTTGACGGAAGAAATGGTGGAAAACTCATTGAATGCTTTTGTAAAAGAAAATGTAGATTTAGCATATCAAGTTATAGATGATGATAATAAAATTGATTATCTATATGATCAAATTTTTCGTGAATTAGTTACTTACATGATAACTGATCCTAAGAAAATTTCTCAAGCTACGCAGCTAATGTTTGTGAGCAGTGATCTTGAAAGAATTAGTGATCATGCTACTAATTTAGGTGAATGGGTGATTTTTATGGTGACTGGTGATAGAATAGATGTATAGAATTAAACTCAGACTATTTAATTCAAGATATTTTAAGGTTTAAGGGAGGATCATCCAAGATGCATAGAATATTATTAGTCGAGGATGAACACCATATTGCTAAACTAGTTAATCACAACTTAATAAAAGAAGGGTATGAAGTTGAACATGTAACCCATG
This sequence comes from Natranaerobius thermophilus JW/NM-WN-LF, assembly GCF_000020005.1. Lineage (NCBI taxonomy): Bacteria > Bacillati > Bacillota > Clostridia > Natranaerobiales > Natranaerobiaceae > Natranaerobius > Natranaerobius thermophilus. The sequence continues at coordinate 1,047,657 of NC_010718.1, forward strand.
GAGATGAAGCTTTTAACAAATATTTTGAAAATGACTATGATTTAATTATTTTAGATCTAATGCTTCCTGGTTTAGATGGGCTAGAAGTTTGTAGAAAAATACGTGGTAATTCCTCCCTGCATATTCCAGTTATTATGTTAACAGCAAAAAGTGATGAGATTGAAAAAATAGTAGGTTTAGAAATGGGTGCCGATGATTATGTAACTAAACCTTTTAGTCCTAGAGAGCTGTTAGCTAGAGTAAAAGCTCAATTGCGTGGAAGAACTAAAGAGTTAACAGATGAAAAAAGCCAAGATAATTCTAACAAGATTTTTGATCAAAGGGATAAAAGTGAAGATGTTAAAAAGAATGGTCCTTTATCAATTAAACCTGAAAAATATCGAGCATATATTGAAAATCAAGAATTACAGTTAACTCCAAAAGAATTTGAGCTTTTAAATATTATGGTTACAAACTCTGGACAAGTTTTGACGAGAGAAAAATTACTTGAAAAAATTTGGGGCTACGATTTTCTTGGAGATACCAGAACTGTAGATGTTCATATTAGACATCTACGCCAGAAAATTAGTGAAGCGGGTGGTCCTCCTGACTTAGTAGAGACAGTCAGGGGCATAGGATATCGTTTAAAAGAAATGGAGTAATTGTTATGAGAACAATTAAAAGTAAAATTAATACAGCTTTTTCCATATTAATTGCCCTTGCTTTCATAAGCATGGGATTATATTTATTTAATTATTTTTCAAATTTTTATTTAGAAAATTTGGAAGATCAGCTAGTTAATAAAGCAAAAATGATATCACACAGCATTAAAGATAGTGAACTCGCAGGCGATGCATTGCAAGAATACGTTGTCACTTTAGGCACAGATACTGGTTTTAGATTTACAGTAGTCAATAATGATGGAACTGTCCTTGCCGAGTCTGAAAAGAATCCGGAAGTAATGGATAATCATCTAGATCGTCCGGAAATAAAAAAAGCTTATGAAGAAGGAACAGGTCTTCATACCAGATATTCAAATACAATTGACGAAGATTTGCTATACGCTGCAGTCCCTATTTACAATGAGGAAATAGGAAATCAAGACAATAAAAATAGGGATGATTTAATTGTCAATGGTTTTGCCCGAGTTGCTTTTCCCTTAACGGAAATTCAAAGTGTCAGGAATCATTTAGGAGTAATTATTGGGTCTGGTACCTTATTGGCATTATTATTTACCTGGTTATTCGGCTCATTGATTGCCCAGTCTATTACTTATCCTTTGGAAGTTTTAAGTAAATGGACTGGGCAAGTTTCAAAAGGTGATTTTAGTGAAGATAAGCCAATAAACTCAAAAGATGAAATCGGGGAATTATCTCATAGATTTCATCAAATGAAAAATAATTTATCAACAATTATGAGCCAATTGACGGAAGAAAAAAATAGATTATCAACACTATTAAATAATATGCCCGATGGTGTTATCGAAATCAACCATAAAAGTGAAGTGACTCTTATAAATCCAGCTGCCAGGAGTTTTTTAAACATTAATGCTTACGATTCCGTTGATCAACAAGAATTAGTATCATTAACTAGAAATTTTGATTTGAATAATGCTGTAACTCAGGTTCTTAAATCAGGGGAACAGGTTTCTAGAGAAACTGATTTTAACAATCAGATTGTTAGAATGTATGTTACTCCTCTACCTCTTTTTGAAGAAGGATCTAGAGGAGCTGTTGTGATACTTCAGGATATTACTGATTTAACTAAACTGGAACAGATGAGAAAAGAATTTATTTCGAATATTAGTCACGAATTGAAAACACCTTTAACATCGATAAAAGGCTTTGTAGAAACTCTAAAGGAAGAAACTTTAGGTGAAAATAACACTCAACGGGAGTTTTTAAATATTATTGAAGAAGAGACGGATAGAGTTAGTAGACTGATTAATGATTTAACTATACTTTCTAGGCTGGAAACTAATAAAGTTGAATTTAACCAAGATGAAGTTAATGTGCTAAACTTTTTAGATAAAACCGTATCTATATCACAAAAAAGATGGCAGCAAGATGGATATCGGATATATAGAGGCGGAGTTCCTTTTGATTTAAAAGCTTTAATGGATGAGGATAAAATTCAGCAAGTTATTTTAAATTTGGTTGACAATGCGTGTCGTCATAATCCTCCGGGAACAAAAATCAAGCTAAAAGCAGTTTCTGAGAAGGATTATATAAGATTTTCTGTAACAGATAATGGTAAAGGGATCCCGGAAGAAGATAAAGAGAGAATTTTTGAAAGGTTTTATCGAGTTGATAAATCCAGGTATAGAGATTATGGAGGTACTGGTCTCGGGTTATCGATAGCAAAACATGCAGTTATTGGTCATAATTCAAGTTTAAATGTAATAAGTAGGGTCGGCCGTGGGACAACATTTTATTTTTATGTTAAAAGAATCCTTGATTAAAAGAAATCCCCTTCTTAGGTGTTAATTAAACCCAGAAGGGGATTTCTTTTAATCAAGCCCAAAAACTATTTATTCGTCGTCATGTTCGCATTCATGTTCTTTAGCGTCACCATGACATTCTCTGATTTGCTCAGGACTACATTTACTAGGTTTGTCAGTTAGTTTGTGTGGATATTTGCAATTGCTGTTCTTTTTACACATGGTATCTCCCCCTTTCATTTAAAGTTAATCAATCCATTTGTATTTGACATTTTTAATACTATAAAGAAAAAGTGCTATACAGAATAATAATAAGACAATGAAGTTTATCCAGATAGGTAAATGTCCAGTTTGGTTAATAGCTTCTCTTAAGATATCGACTCCATATGTCAATGGTAATATATAGGATAAAGGTCTTATAATTAATGGTAGTTCAAAAACTGGTACGAAAAGACCACATAAAAACATCATAGGAAATCTGAAAAAATTTGAATATGTTTGGGCTTGGAAAACCTCTTTAACAGATACAGCAATAAATAGACCAAGAAAAGTGCAGCTGACAGCTGATAACAAAACACTACCCAAAATCAAGGCCAGATTAGTTGCTGAAACTTCTATAAAATAGGAAATTATTAAAATTGGGAGAATGGCATTTATCATGCCGAATAATATAGCTCCCATTGTTTTCGATAACATCAATAAATTCAGATCAATAGGTGCTAATAATAATCGTTCGAAAGATCGACTGCGTTTTTCAAATGTTATAGTTACAGCTAACATAGAGGTGGTTCCAAATAAGATTGAAATGGCAATAACTCCAGGGAATACATCTATGATTTCTAAATGTCCTTCGGATCGGATTAAAAACATGAGCATCCAGGCAAAAGGAAAAATCAATCCCCAGCTTATATTAGGTGGTTTAAGATAATAACTTTTAATATCTTTTTTTAATATGTTAATAAAAGCTGTTAATTCTGAAGCGGTTATCATGCTGGTTCCTCTCCTTTCTTATTGGCCGTCCAAGCGTCTGATTCGATTCCTGTAATTCTTACAAACACTTCTTCTAGAGAGAGTTTCTTTTCTTTGGCTTCTATTACATTGATACCTAGTTGATAAAGGAAATGAATATAAGGGTATAGAGTGATAGATCCGGATTTATGAGATTCTATAATAATAGATGTTTCAGATTTTACTTTAAAATCAAGGTTTGGAAATTGTGTAATCAATTTTTCCTGCAGTTCGGGAACAGTTTTATCTACAGTTAGCTCTAATGTTTTCCCTTGTTTTTCTCCGGACAGTAGATTATTAGTATGATCTGATTTTACGATTTGGCCATTTACAATAAAGGCAATACGGTGGCAAAGCCGCTCAGCTTCCTCAATATAGTGGGTAGTCAAAAAGATGGTTTTTCCGTCGTTATTCAAATCTTTTATTAAACTTCTAATTTCTCTAGCACTTTGAACATCAATACCAGTAGTTGGTTCATCTAAAAATAATATTTTAGGTTCATGAATTAAAGCGGCAGCTATAGTTAGTTTTCTTTTCATACCTTTGGAGTAATATCTAAATAATTTATCACCAGAATTCTCTAATTTGAATTTTTTTAACAAGTTATGTGCTCGTTTAGTTCGTGTATCTCGATCTACTCCATAGAGTGACCCTGAAAAGCACAGGTTTTCAAAGCCTGTCAATTCGTCATACATATTACTTTCATCTGGGACAACTCCCATGACTTTTTTGAACTGTTTGTGATAGTTGTCAAAACTATAGCCCAACACATTATATTCTCCTGAAGTAATATGAGCGAGACCTGTGAGCATGTTAATTGTAGAGCTTTTGCCTGCACCGTTAGGTCCTAGAAAACCAAAAATTTCGCCTGCATGAACTTGGAATGATATATTATTTACTGCTGTGAACTCTTTGTATTTTTTTGTTAAGTTTTTAACGTTTATAATGGGGCTTTTAATCATTATATTACCTCCGTAATAATACTAATAAATAATTGTTTTTAAAAAACTATTAAGTAAGTACTTAACTAAATAATAAAAAACTTAATAAGAATTGTCAAGGATAAGTTTTCTACTTTTTCTTTTTTTGTACAATTTTGATTGTTTATTTCACTCAATTGTATTATAATTCAATTAAGAAAAGACTTAATTTTAAAAGAGTAAAGTGGGTGATTACTATGAACCATATTGAGACAATAAAGGCCTTAGGAGATAATACCAGGTTTAAAATTATAGAGTTGTTAATTTCCCATGATTACTGTGTAGGAGCACTAGCTAATAATTTAGGACTGACTAAAGCGGCAGTTAGCCAACATTTAAAAGTATTGAGGCAAGCAGGTATCGTTTGGGGTGAAAAAAGAGGATATTTTACTCATTATACTGTAAACAAAGAAGTATTAAAGGAATTATCGGAATTATTTTTTGAACTACATAAACAAAGCCGAGTTGAAAATACAACTTGTAATAAAGGTTGTCATAACAAATAGTTAGATCTATATATCCTCTTAAATCCCACAAATACAATTCATTAAAATCGTAAACATAATCAAAAATAAAAATTCAAAATATTACAAAAAATAACATCAAAACTAATAACAACTTGCTTAATATAAATATCAATAAAAATGAAATGGAAATTGAAATGAAAGCGAGGTGGTACTAGAAGTAGTAAGACCATTCCATTTAAAAAGGGAGGTTTATCCATGGGTATTTTTGGCTATTTGATTGGTTCTTGGGCCGTGTTGTTAGTTGCACACAAGGCTTTAAAAAAGCCTGTAGAAGGAATCGCCAAGGTTGACCCCACAGCAGAAACAATAGCTCACACTATGTATGATGGAGTAGATTATACTCCTCAGAACAAGTATGTGTTATTTGGACACCACTGGATGTCTATAGCTGGTACTACTGCGATTTTTGCTTCGATTACAGGCTTGATTTGGGGTTGGCTGCCCTCATTAATTTGGATGCTAGTGGGTGTACACTTTGCTGGGGCAACTACTGATTATTTTGCGGGCATGTATGCGGTTAAGAACCAGGGAAAGTCTATGGGCGAGCTAGCTTCTGAAAAAATTCACGAGAGAACTGGGACTTTATTAACAGTACTGTACTTTTTAGCTGGATTAATGGTAACCAGTATGTTTATTGAAGTTATGGCAGATACTGTGGTAGGTGTTCCCGAAGCAGGTTTACCAATATTACTACTAATTCCCGTGGCCATGTTATTCGGAGTAACAATTAAAAAAGGGTTTCCTCTTGGACCGACTACAGCCGTTTTTGTAATACTGCTATTGATAGTTGTAGGTATAGGGGCTAATTTCCCTCTTAACCTGTCTGTGAATGCTTGGATGGCTGTTTTTATATTTTATACACTTGGCGCTATTACCATACCCGTTTGGGTTTTGCTATCTCCCAGAGACTATCTAAATACTGTGCTTGTTATCGGAGGATTAATTTTAGGAGCTTCAGCCATGTTAATCTTTAGACCAGAAGTACAGTTACCTATGTACACATCTTTTTTTACAGAACGTGGTCCCCTTTGGCCCATGATAATGGCAACAATCACGTGTGGAGCAGCTAGTGGAGTGCATCAACTAATTGCATTCGGCACAACAGCCAGACAATTAGAAAAAGAAAAAGATGGCTATTTTGTTATGTTTGGTGGTATGCAAGGAGAAACTTTTATGGCAGTTGTTTCGGCAGCTATGATCATGACTTTTTTCTCATATGATGGGTTCATGGAAAGTGCTTATCCCGATCCCGGAGGCGCGTTTTCTAACGCTTTAGCTAATGCTTTAGAATTATATGGTCTAGATCCCGTTTGGGGAGGAACCATTGGCGCTTTAACATTTGGAGCATTATTATTAACAACATTGGATTCATGGGCGAGAAATGGTCGATACTTACTTCAAGAGCTCACCTGGAACTATTTTGGTAAAAGCAGAATAATTACAAGTATTGTGTTTATGATTATTGCAGTAATAGTACTTTTTTATACGCCGGTCATGGACCTTTGGTCAGGAATAGCGTTAGGTTCTATTACCTTACTTACAGTTCCTTTGAGTCTTTTGATAATTGATCGACTTGAAAGTGGAGAGGTTTTTGACAGAAACTTCAAGATTTTTGTAGTAGCTCCGTTAATAGTTATATATCCATCGGCTTTAGCTGCAGTCATTTACGAATTATATCGTTTTGTAGTTGAACAAAATTGGCTCAGTTTTGTTTTAATGGTCTTTATGGCATATGTAATTGTTAGTATGGCATATTACAGTATCTCTAAAATTTTAAGATTGCTTAAAGAGAGAAAAGCAGAAATTTAAAAAATTTAAAAGAGAAATTAGCCCAAAAAGCAGTAAGAATTATTCTAAATTTAGCAAAATTATAGAAAAGGGTCCCTTACATAGGACCCTTTCTATAATTATATCTTTCAATATTAAGCTGTGTTAAAGTTGAATGTTGATAGTTGAACTCTTCGATTTCACATCAAATGTTTCGGGTTGGTACATCTAAAACTCCCCAATAGTAGAATTAAAGCTTCCTGAACAGCTGCTCATCCTAGAGCATGATCAGAAATAACATCTTGTTATTTGACTTTAATTCTACTGTTGATCGTTAAGATGTAATATCAACCTTACACAAAATTCGTTCAATCGAAGAGATCAACTATCAACAACGGAGTATAAAAGAGCCAAATTTTAAAATGTAATAGAAATACAGTCTTATAAAGACTAGTCTTATTTGTACATTAAACTAGTCTTTTTTGTTTTGGAATGATAAAATATTGAAAGTTAATAGCTAAGAAGATAGCAAAGAAGAAAAAACACCATAAAATTATATTGACACTTAAATATAAATCGTAATAAACTAATATTTAGTGAGGCGAAATATTGAAAAAGGGGAAAATTTTATGAGTAGTGAGCAAAATTCAAATCAACAATCCAATTCAATACTATTAGAAGGAGAAAATCTTACTAATAGTGAAATCCGCAAAAAAGTAATTTTCCTGGCATGGCCAGCCATTATTGAAATGTTTTTGATGACATTTAAGCAAATCGTTGATAATGCCATGGTAGGAAGGCTAGGAGAAGCGTCAATTGCTGCCGTTGGCTTATCAATGTCTCCCATGATGTTTTTTATGGGATTGTTCGCAGCATTAGGTGTAGGCACTACAGCAGTAGTTGCTAGACATATAGGGGCAAAGGAACATAATCAAGCGAACCTGGCGGGACGACAGGCTATTATTATGAGCGTGGCAACAGCCTTGTTAGTAACTTCAATAGTTTTTCCTCTTGCTCCAACTATAATTAACTTGATGGGTGCCGAACCGGAAGTGGTCCCCTTAGGTACAGATTATTTGAGAATTATCAGTGCAGGTATTTTATTTATTTCATCTTCTTTTATATTAAGCGGTGTCTTAAGAGGTGCAGGCGACACTAGGACCCCTATGCGGGTTAATGCTGTTGCCAATGTTGTTAATATCATATTGAACTTTTTATTGATTTTTGAAACTCGAGAGATGTCATTCTTAGGAATAGAATTCCTGATGCCAGGCGCTGGAATAGGAGTACAAGGGGCAGCATTAGGGACTAGTATTTCCCGGGCAATAGCCTCTTTATTAGTTGTTAAAACCTTATTAAAGGGAAAATCCGTGATAAAGATTAATTTGTCAGATTCCTTTCGGCCTGATTTTACTATGATAAAAAGGATAGTTAAAGTAGGGATTCCGACAGCAATTGAGCGGATGGCCATGAGTTCAGGCCAGGTGTTATTTACTAGGATAGTTGCAAGTTTGGGAACCACAGCTACTGCCGCTCATCATATGGCCATTAACGCAGAATCCTTGTCTTTTATGCCCGGTTTTGGGTTTTCCATGGCTGCTACAACTTTGGTTGGTCAAGGCCTTGGAGCCAAAGATCCTAAACTTTCAGAGCGTTGTGGACTAGAAACCTGGCGTTTGGGTGCCGGTGTAATGAGTTTCATGGGATTAATATTCTTTTTCTTTCCCCATGTACTGATGAACTTCCTAACTAATGAGCCTGAGGTTATAGATCTTGGTGTGATGTGTCTTAGAATAGTAGCCCTGGCACAGCCTCCCTTTGCGACTGCTATTATACTGTCAGGAGGTCTTAGAGGGGCAGGAGATACTACTTTCCCAGCTGTAACAACGGCAATCGGAATGTTGGGAGTAAGATTGATTTTAGCTGTTTTATTTGCCTTTGTGTTTAACTGGGGATTATTTGGAGCATGGTTGGCAATGGCTAGTGATCTGTATGTTCGAGGAATTTTAGTATTTTTAAGATTTAAATCCGGTAAATGGAAGGAAATAAAAGTTTAATGAAGAACTCATGTTTCGACTACAATAATGTGATAGGGTAAATAGAATAAATAATTTGTTGCAATAAAAAAGATCGTAGTGTACTATGTTGAATATGCTGATATGGAAGGAAAGTATTTTAACTATTGATTACAGAGGTGATTCGCTCATGAACACTCAAGCCATATACGATGAGCTATTGAACCATCTACCTAAAGATAATATTAAACTTCAACACGAATTGGCACCGTATACAACTTTTAAGATAGGTGGACCAGCTGAGCTTTTTGTGACACCATCCAATATTGAAGAAGTTCAAGCTGTTTTAAACTTGGTAAATCAAGAAGAACTCCCTTATTTTGTGCTTGGCAATGCCTCTAATGTTTTAATTGACGACAATGGTTTATCGGGAATAGTAATTTATCTTGGAGAAACCTTTAAAGACATACAAGTAGAGGGGACAGAAATAACAGCTCAGAGTGGAGTTTCTCTTAACAAGCTTAGTCGTATGGCTCTTAAACATGGTTTGACTGGTCTAGAGTTCGCAGAAGGCATTCCTGGAACCTTAGGTGGTGGTTTATACATGAATGCCGGAGCCTTTGGCGGGCAACTCAGTAATGTGGTTAAACAAGTGACTGCTATAGTGGACCACCAAATTCAAAACTATACACGAGAGTCTATGGACTTTGGATATCGCAGTAGTACTTTTCAAAATCAGAATGCAATAATACTTCAGGCAACACTTGCCTTACAAAAGGGTGACTTTGACCAAATTAAGTCTTATATGGAAGACCTGAAATCCAGGCGAACTGAAAAGCAGCCTTTAAATTATCCATCAGCAGGTTCCGTTTTTAAAAGGCCTGAAGGATACTATGCAGGTAAACTGATTGAAGATAGTGGCTTGAAAGGTGTTGAAATAGGAGGAGCCAAGGTTTCTGAAAAACATTGTGGTTTTATAATAAACACCGGTACGGCAACGAGTCGTGATGTTAAAGAACTTGTATCATATATCCAAAAAACAGTTAAAGAAAAGTTTGGTGTCACTCTAGAAAGAGAATTAAAATATCTTTAAATCTTTAGTATTAGTATCTTTAAGACTATGGTTTTTGATTCATCGTTGAGTTTGGTTTATCGTTGAGAATGATTATTATAGGCTTTAATTATCAGTGATTTTTGAGCAGAGATAAATTATCAAGGACCTGGCAAGATGTTTTTATTCCTTTATAGAACAAATCTAGCTTCAAATTTTCATTAGGAGCATGATTGGCTTCGTCTGAATTGGCATAGGGAACAGTGACAGCTGGTAAATTTAAAATTTTCGTCCAAACATAGGTGGGTAAACTGCCACCTGTGGAAGGATAGACTAATGGTTTTGTATTATGAACTTGTTCAACAGATTTTGTTATATGTTGAATAGCTGAAAGTTTAGGACTTGTTCTGGACGGATACATGTAACGTCCCTGCATCTCAACTTGGGTGCGGGGATTTATTTTTTTGACCCATTCTGAAAGTCTATGGAAAATATGTTCTGGATCCTGGTCTGGTACTAATCTCATATCAAGTTTAGCACTAGCTTGACAGGGGATAATGGTTTTAGTTCCTTCACCGGTATAACCGCTTACGATACCATTGATATTTAATACTGGTTCTAGTGTTAGTTTTTTATAAAAATTTTCTTTCTCTAAATCGCTTTCATCTACATAAAAAGCTTCGGCTGTTTTTTGCGAGTCAAATGGCAATCGTTGAATCAAGTCGAGTTCTGCTGATCCAGGTTTTATGACATCTTTATAGAATTCAGGGATCAATACTTTATTTTTTTCATTTTTAAGGGAGTTTAGCACGGTTACTAGTTCCCAAGCGGCATTTGGAATAACCCCACCACGATTACCAGAATGATTATCTCTATTTGCAGTTTTGATACTTAATTGGACTGATAATATCCCCCGATTTCCAAGAGAAACCACTGGCGCGTCTCCAGGTGCCAGTGGCCCGTCTGAAATATAAACTAAGTCACCCTTAAGCAAATTTTTATTTTCTTTTACAAATTGAGCTATATGTGGACTGCCTATTTCTTCTTCTCCTTCGAAAACGAACTTTACATTAACTGGAAGTTGACCTTTTGTTTCCAAATAAGACCGAACTGCTAAAATATGGGTTAATAACTGTCCCTTGTTGTCTCCTACTCCTCGTCCATAAAGACGTTGGTTTTTCACCTCTGGTTCAAAAGGTTCGGTATGCCATAATTCATATGGTTCAGGGGGTTGTACGTCGTAATGACCGTAAAAGATTATTGTGGGTGCTGATTCTGAAGTGATTAACTCGCCATAGATTATGGGATGACCTGAAGTAGGGATTAGTTTAGTTGTGATTCCAGTTTCTTTCATCAATTTTTGTATCATTTTTGCGCATTCAGTTATTCCTTGGTTTTTAGTACTGATACTTGGTTGTTTTACCAACTTTTTTAACTCATCTAAATACTTCTCTTTATTATCCTCTATATGGGAAAAAACTTGAGAAATCATTTTGACACTCCCTTTTTAGTTTGGATGTAACCAAAAAGTACACTAGTTAAAGCACACTAGTTAACTCCTTTTTCAATTCCCTGACAAAAGGCCAAGGCACTTTCTCCCAAAGATTCGGGATTATAACCACCTTCCAGTACGGAAAAAATCTTACCTTGACATTGCTCTTTGGCAAATTTTCCCAACTCTTCACCTATTTCCTGGTACTCTTTAGTATCCAAGCTGCCACCCCAATCATGTATGTGTCGATCAAAGCCTGCAGACACAGCAAGGATATCAGGTGTATCTTCTGGTATATTATAGAATTTCTTTAAGTATTCTCTTAATTGAGTTACCGGGTGATTTCTAAAGTCCTTATTTCCATTGTTGAGACCAATTAAATCAATTCCGTTTTCAAGATGATAATAATGAACTTCGGGAGTATCAGCAAAGGAATCAATAGTGCCATCACCTAGATGAAGGTCAAAATCTACGATTACAGCGGAATTGATTTTTTCTTCTAATATCAACTGTTTTACTGCGATGGCTATATTATTAAAATAACAAAAACCCCAATATGTAGACGGACCTGCATGATGGCCTGGAGGCCTGGCCAGGGAGAAAGCTGCTGTACCAGAATAGGCGAGATCAGCAGCTTTGATGGCTGAACCTGCTGCCAGGCGTGCCATGTGATATATCTGACTTGAGTTTTGAATCTCTTGGACGTGAGAATCAGTATGAATTATTTTGATTTGTTTTTCTGAGGCTAGATAAGGAGTGACTACGGGGTAGTGGTTTGTTAACAATGCTGCAGCATGATCTAATCTTCCTTTGGATGCCGCTGGATCAAAACTATAGGTTTTGAAAAAATCTTCATGAAATACAATTTTCATGAATAACACCCCTGTAATTAATTCTTTAAAGCTATTTTCTAAACTGTTTTTTTAATGTTTTCTTTCTTAATCGAATGTTATTTGGAGTTATTTCAACAAGTTCATCCTGATTGATAAATTCTAGAGCTTCTTCAAGTGATAATAATTTAGGAGGCGCAATTTTTTCAGTATTGTCGGAACCTGCTGCCCTTACATTGGTCAATTGTTTTTGCTTGCATACATTGATATCTAGATCACCTTCACGATTCCTTTGGCCTACAATCATTCCTTCATAAACTTTAACTCCTGGGGATATGAAAAATTCGCCTCGATCTTCCATTGCTTGAATACTATAGAAAGTAGCTTCACCGGCTTGATGTGCCACAAGGGCTCCATTCACTCTCGTTGAGAAATCTCCTTTATATGGCTCGTAGTTAAGGAAATTGTGATAAAATAATCCAGTCCCTCTAGTTAATGTTAAAAATTCTGATCTGAAACCAATTAATCCTCTAGATGGTACTTTGAATTTTAATCGGGTATTTCCACTGGATAAATTTTTGTATTCTAATAGTTCGCCTTTTCGCTGATTTATTTCTTCAATTACTGTTCCTGAATATTCATCAGGTAAAGTCACTACAACTTCTTCAATAGGTTCACATTTCTTTCCATCAATTTCCTTATAAATCACCTGAGGTTTTGATACCTGAAATTCATATCCTTCTCTTCTCAGTTTTTCAATTACCGTAGAAAGATGGAGTTCACCACGACCTGAAACCTGGAAAAGCTCTGGGTTATCAGTTTCTTCTACTTTTAAACTGATATTAGATTCTTGCTCTGTAAATAAACGTTCTTTTAACTTTCTTGATGTTAGATATTTACCTTCTTGTCCTGCGAAGGGACTATTATTAATTGAAAAGGTCATGCTAATTGTTGGTGCTTCAATAGTAGGGCTTGGTAAAGGTTCTGGATAGTTGGGATCAGTAATAGTGGCACCAATATTAATATCATTAAGCCCAGAAATTGCGGCAATGTCTCCAGCCTCTGCCTTTGGGACTTCAATTTTTTCAAGGTTTTGATATGTGAAAATTTGTCCCGCAGTTTGCTTATCTTTTTTAGGCTCTTGGTCTTCCGTTTCCTGTTTTTCTAAAATTAAAACTTGATCGTGCTTTGAAATAGTTCCTTGCATGATTTTGCCCACTGCGTATTTTCCAAGATAACTGTCATAATCCGTGCTGGATACAAGCATTTGGAAAGGAGCATTAGGATCGACTTTTGGGCTTGGTATTACTTCTAAGATGGTATCAAACAATGGTTTTAAGGACCCATTTTCAATACTTTGGTTATCTGATTGAAAATCTTCTAGTTGATGGCTGGCAATTCCTTTAAGTGCATCTGTATACAAAATAGGGAATTCCAGTTGATCTTCGTTGGCTTCTAAGTCAAAAAATAAATCAAGGATTTCATCGGCAACCTCTTGCGGTCTTGCTTGTGGTCTATCAATTTTATTTATGACAACAATGGGGACTAATCCCATTGATAAGGCCTTCTCTAAGACAAACTTAGTTTGGGGCATAGGTCCTTCAACAGCATCAACTAATAGTAATCCACCTTCTACCATATTTATTATCCGTTCCACTTCTCCACCAAAATCTGCATGACCCGGAGTGTCTACTATGTTGATTTTTGTGTCATTGTATTTGATAGCAGTATTTTTTGAAAGTATTGTAATACCTCTTTCCCTCTCCTGATCATTTGAATCCATAACCCTTTCTTTTACTTGTTCTTTTTCATGAAAAACTCCACTTTGCTTTAACAAGCTATCTACCAAGGTCGTTTTTCCATGGTCTACGTGGGCAATTAAAGCTATGTTTCTGATTTTTTGTGTAGTCATTTTGAATTCCTCCTTCTCAACTTTTACAGTATAGCAGATTGTGGCGATTAATTAAAGCAAGTATTGACTTTTTACACAAATGAGAATATAATAATAACCACCAGGTGTATTAGTGTATTAAGACAGTATGTTACACTAAAATGTATATTAGCGCCTTATAAAATGAAATTTCTAATTATTAATTAAAGATTAGATTACGGAGGAACTTATATGTGGATAAATATTGATCCTCGTGAAGGAACGCCCATTTTTATACAGATAAAAAGCCAAATTAAAAATGCTATTGCCTCTGGCGCTTTAGAGAAAGGGAAAAAACTCCCATCTGTAAGAAAATTATCCAAAGATTTGACAGTTAATCCTAATACTGTATCGAAGGCGTATCAGGAGCTTGAAAACGAAGGTATTATCAAAAAAGAACGAGGCATTGGAATGTTTGTGGCTGAGACTTCTCAGTATAGTCAAAAGACTGAAGCTAAACAAATTTTTAGTGATAATTTAGAAAAACTATTAGTTGAAGCATATCATTTGAACTTATCCGAGGAAGAAATCAGATCTTTATTTGAGGAAAAACTATCTAGTTGGAAATCAAAATTTAATTAAAAGAGGTGGAATTTAAATGAGCGCTATTTGTTTTGAAAATGTTTCTAAGAAATTTGGTGACTCAAAAATTATCGACGATTTTAATTTAACAATAGAACGTGGCACAGTATTTGGTTTTATCGGACCCAATGGAGCTGGGAAAACAACTACCATAAAAATGCTGACAGGGCTTATTAAACCGACGACAGGATCAATAAAAATACTTAACCAAGATATCTCAAATGGATATCAAATTTTAGATCACATTGGTTATGTTTCCGAAGAAAGTAATCTTTATAATTACATGACTTTCCAAGGTATTTTAAACTTTGCGAAAGGTTTTTATACTAATTGGGATCCGAGTCTAGTCGATAAGTATACGGAGTTTTTTCGGCTTCCTTTAAATCAACCTATTAAGGAATTTTCTAAAGGTATGAAAGTAAAAGTTTCTCTCGTTCTAGCACTGGCCCATAACCCCAAAATTTTGATATTAGATGAACCAACAAGTGGGCTAGACCCTATTTTTAGAAGGGAATTTTTAAATGTTCTAGTAGAAGAAATGACTCAATCAGAGAAAACTATTTTCTTTTCATCTCACATTATTGATGATGTTGAGAGAATTGCTGATCAGATAGGCATAATTAATGATGGGCGGTTGTTGAAAGTTAGAGATATGGATGAACTTAAAACCAATGAAAAGAAGATTAGAGTTGTTTTTCAAAGAGATATTGAATCAGAATTTTTTGATTTTCCAGGCATAGCAAAAGTAGAGAAAAGTGATAATGCCTATATTTTAACAGTCTCAGAGAATTTTGAGGAAATTTATCAAAGATGTAAAAGTAAACCTCACTTTACCCTTGATGTAATTGAACAGAGTCTCGAAGACATTCTAATTAATACTTCTGGGAGGTAAATATATGATTAAAACTCTTTTGAGAAAAGAAATAATAGAAAATAAATGGATTCTGATAATTGGATTACTGTTTTTTACTGTTTCCGCAGCTATAGTGGTGTTTTCTTATAATTTAATGGATGCTTTATCCTTGCCTGAAATAATAGATGCTTTAGATGATCCACCCCAATTTCTTGTGTCATTTTTGCAAGAATCAGCCGCCTGGATGCAAGATCACACCCTTTATGTCTGGAGTCAATGGCATAGCAATAATGTGCTTCAAATCGGATTTATATTAGCCATTATTTTAGGTGCTGTTATGATGGCAAGAGAATTCAATAGGGGTACTATCAGTTTTTTATTAAGTAAACCTATCAGCCGAGAAATGATTTATATTACAAAAGTTTTGGCAGGTTGCTTAATTATTTTATTATCGATACTGCTTCCAACTATTTTTTTAATTGTACTAAGTTTGATAATAGGATTAGATATTAATGTATTTAGAATAATTTTGGATTAATTGCCCTTGCTTTACTAAGTCTTGTGATCGGATATTGTGGTATAAATAGTTTCAAGAATAAAGAATTATAAAAATTCGATTGATAAAATCCAAGGAGGGGTTTTGTAATGTTATTGACTACAACTGATTTAAATACCGAGTACGAAGTGTTGGGGATAGTTAGAGGAAATAGAGTTAAAGCCGTTCATTTAGGAAAAGATATCATAGCTTTTATAAAAAAATTAACTGGAGGGGACATATCGGATTATGAAGATCTAATGAAAAAAACAAGAGATAAAGCTGTTGAAGAAATGCTAGAAGAGGCAAATAAAATGGGTGCCAATGCTATAATAGGGATAAAATTTAGTACTTCACAAATTTCTTCAGGTGCTTCAGAAATTATGGTTTACGGCACCGCTATCAAGATATAAGGAAATATCGGGGAAATATCTGAAAATATTATGTACTAGCTTCTGGGACCACAAAGTAAGCTATCGCGTAAAAAAGTATTACAGGTAAAATTGCTGTAATTAAAGCTAATAATACAAAGGCCAAGCGAATAACAGTAGAATCTATATTGAAAAACTCGGCGAAGCCGCCGCAAACACCTGCAATCATTTTGTCGGAATCTGAGCGATATAATTTTTTGCTCATTTTAGGCCTCCTATTCAATCAATTACTATATGACAATAGCTAAAACATCAGTAACACATTAATTGATTTGGGATTGTTTAGTAACTTAACTCATTATATCACAAAAATAGTATTTCCAGTCAAATTAATGTTTACAAAATAGTTAAAAATTGTTGATTTGTATGTTTAATTTATGGATTATAGTATAATTAAACAATCCGAATAAGGAGGTCATTAGCATGAAAAAAGTTCTGCTTTTAGGCGCAATTTTAGTGTTGTCCACCACAGCTTTAATCGGATGTGGAGATGTTGATGAGCTAGAAAAAGAAGGAGATTTTGACGAAGGCCAAGCAATAGTTCAAAAGCTATAAGGGAAGCATTTTGTACCCAGGTTTTAACTAGTAGTATTATAAATAACATAACAATTGATATTTCAATATTAGCAAAGAAAGCGGGCTTTAAATAGCCCGCTTTCTTTTTATTAATTTGATTATTGTAATATACTTAAATCAATTTTCAAAGGTTTGAAGTCTAAATAGTCACCAGCAATAAAGTTATAGCTTATATTATTTTTTACTCCTACAAAGGCATTTTCATGATCTTTTCCATGTAAATGTCCGTACAAACAAATCTTGACATTATATTTCTCCATAAGTTCTGCAAACTGAGAACAAGGATTGTGTTTATAAAATGGGGGATAATGTAATGTTACTATTAGATTTTCGAATCCCTCATCAATTGCGGCATTCATAGAAAGTTCCAGTCGATGTAATTCTCTATTAAAGATTTTTTTATTATGTTCCTGTTGTTCACTAAATTGTTCATTATTCTGTTTATAACTTTTATCATCAGTTAAAGGAACTTGCCAGCCTCGAGTGCCACAGATAGCGATGCTTTTTTCTCTATCAAAGGGAAAGAAGTTGTTTTGGATTGCTTCTATACTTTCCGGTAAGACTCTTTTGACTTTAGAATAACTTTCCCACCAATAATCATGATTACCTTTAAAAATAATTTTTTTACCGGGAAGTGAATGTATAAAATCCAGGTCTAATTTTGCCTCTTCTAATTTCAATGCCCATGAAATATCTCCACCAATGATAACAGTATCCTCATTGCTAACACTATCTTTCCAGAAAGTTTCTAATTTCTCATGATGGTTTTCCCATGACGGTCCGAAAATATCCATTGGTTTGTCGACTTGGAAGGCTAGATGTAGATCACTGATTGCAAATAATTTCATATGTATCACCCTGCTCATAATTTTTCACACTTGTCAAAAAACATACATCCGCAAACATAACATCAAACTCATCATCATTACTATTCTTTAGGACTATTAGAAATCCTGCAAAACTAACAACTTATTTTTAAAACATGGCCATATTACCAATTAATGTTTTTAGCACCAAAATTGATAATAAATAGCTATTCATATAACAGATAAAAATAAAAATGATCTAATCTGAATATTATATATATTTGATTTCTCAACGTGCTGTCAAAACGCCTTAATGAAATAATGAAAGGGGTCTAAATAATATGGCTGCCAATGATAATAGAAGAAATAGAAATGAGGATCAAGAAATAGATAGAGATAAAATAGAAGAATTATTGTTCAGTAGAAATACAAAGAAATTTGGTTTTGATTTAAATCCAGTGGTTTCCTTAGGTGCAGGTATAATAATTATAATTTTTTCTGCTTTTGCTTTGATCAATCTTGAAAGAGCTAATATTTTAGTTAATTCAGTCAATGAAATCATAGTGACAAACTTTGATTGGATTTTTATTCTCTCGAGCAGTTTTTTTATTTTGATTTGCATATATATAGCTTTTTCCAAATTAGGTAAAGTCAAAATAGGTGGATTAAATGCCGAGCGAGAATTTAGTAACTTTGCCTGGTATTCCATGCTAATATCAGCAGGGATGGGTATTGGACTGATGTTTTGGGCAGTTGGTGAGCCCTTAACTCATTTTGAAGTTTTACCTCCAGTATTTGATAGCCCTTTCGATAAACATACTGCCATGGCCACTACTTTTTTTCACTGGGGCTTACACCCTTGGGCAGTTTATTCTTTAATAGCTTTAGCTTTAGCCTTTTTCGCTTATAATAAGCATTTGCCATTATCAATTAGATCAGTCTTTTATCCTTTTTTTAAAGAAAGAGTGTACGGAACCCTAGGTGATGTTATCGATACTTTAGCGGTGCTTTCAACTCTGTTTGGATTAGCTACTTCCTTGGGTTTAGGGGCTCAACAAATAAACAGTGGTCTTGATTATTTATTTGATATTGGTTTTAGTGTTAACATCCAAGTAGCTTTAATAATTGGAATCACATTATTAGCTACCATTTCCGTATTATCGGGTATAGATAAAGGAGTAAAGTTTCTGTCAAAAATGAATATTAGATTGGCTGCAATTTTAATGGGAATTATCTTATTATTGGGACCTACTGGTTTTATCTTAAGGCTTTTTTCCAATTCTTTGGGCTTATATTTTAATAATATTATTGAATACTCTTTCTTTATTGCAGTAGAAGAAACAGGGTGGCAAGCAAATTGGTCGATCTTTTATTTAGCTTGGTGGATATCCTGGTCTCCCTTTGTTGGAATGTTTATTGCAAGAATTTCAAAAGGTAGGACCATCAGGGAATTGATCTTAGGAGTAATGATAGTACCGTCACTGTTATCATTTTTATGGTTATCTGTTTTTGGTGGTAGTGCAATTTTTATTAACGAACAAGTAGGAGGTTTGTATGAAGTAGTTCAGGATGATTTACCTGTAGCCTTGTATGAGTTGGTTAATTTATTAAATTTACCATTATTAGCCGAATTATTTAGAATTTTATTGTTTATATTAATAACTTTCTTAGTGGCAGTATATTTCATAACCTCCTCTGATTCGGGGTCACTAGTAGTTAATAAAATTACATCAAGTGGTAAACTTAATACTCCGGCAAATCAACGTGCTTTTTGGGCAATTTTAGAGGGTTTGTTAGCAGCAGTTCTGTTATTGATTGGTGGAGAAAAAGCTTTACTTGCTCTACAGACAGCAGTAATTAGTACTGGACTTCCATTTGCAGTGGTATTAACCGCCATGGCTTTTGCCTTGATTAAGGGAATTGAAGATACTCGTCGAGAACAAAAACGGAAACGGGAGCGGAGAAAATTTGAAAAACTTTTAAAAGCTCACGACCAAGAATAATATTGCTATTCAAACGGCTAGTCTAGCAATATAAATGAACCTCCCAGAGATTCAATAAACTTTCTGGGAGGTTCTCACTTCTTCTCTTAGTCCACGTGCTTTTGGAGGACTCAGGACTCTATTATTCGAAGGTACCTTTTTGCAAAATTTCTTTATTTTTAATTAATGTTTTTCCTCGGGAGATAACTGTATCGATTTCTAAAGTATCTTCATCGAGTAGTATTAAGTCACCATCTTTACCTTTTGTTAGTTCTCCTTTGTTGTTTAGTCCGTATGCAGAAGCTGGATTTTTTGTGATGACCCTGAGAGCATTTTCTAAGGGTACATTTTCCTCAGTGACAGCTTCTTTAACTTCTCTATATAGTGATTCTACACCTCCGACTTTTAAGCCTAAATAATCTCCAGACTCACTAAAATTCGGAAGACTACCTTGACCGTCAGAAGAAAACGTTACGTTGTCTGGCGTTATCCCATTATCATCAAAATATTTTAGCGCTCGGGAACACTTGATTTCACCGTCTTCTATGAATTTCTGTACTGTACTAGTCGTTAAGTCTAAAAAGACTCCTTTTTGGGTTAATTCTAATCCTTCATTGAATAAGCCTTGGGTTCGATTGCCATGAGTCACAACAAAGTGAGAACCGGGAAGCTCAGTTTCTTCAATTATTCTGTCAATATCTTGGAACATTTTAACTCCATCGCCCATGTGTACGTTTATGATACCTTTTTTACCGGATAACATAGCTGCTACTCTGGTTTCTGCAACCAATTTTTTCAATTCGGATATTGTTGGTTCGAAGGATCTATGATCTGATAAAGCTATTTCTCCTACACCAAGAACTTCTGGAACTAAAACAATATCCTTTTGTACTTCACCGGTTAAGGTTGTTACAGGCACTTTATATGATCCGGACAAGATATATGTAGAAATTCCTTCTTCTCTTAGTCCACGTGCTTTTGCTAGGAGGTCTTTCATTTCTCGGGTGATACCGTCAGTACCGAGACATCCAATAACAGTGGTAATTCCAGAAGTTATAATATTAGAAAGTTCAATTTCAGGGGTTCGGGTGGCGAAGCCACCTTCGCCACCACCACCAATGAGATGGACATGACCATCTATAAAACCTGGCACAACAAATTTGCCGCGAGCATCAATTTCTTCTACAATTCCATCTTGTGAGGAAGGAGATTGTAAGTTGATATTGTCATCGATGTAAGCAATTTTTTCACCTGTTAACAGGACATCTTTTTTACCTTGATACTCAGGTGTGTAAAGCTGTCCTCCGCGTATTAAAGTAACCATCAATTAACCCCTTTCAATTAGTTCTTATAAATTTAGAGTTTTGATATTCACAAACTAATTTCGTTTATTTGGTTTTATAATCAATTAAATGCATTTATTAGAGAGTGGACGTTTTATTGCAGACCAATCATTACAGCTGTAATGATTGCTAAGGAAGCCATGACAAATAGGATAATTTGGAACTTAAATATAAATTTAAGCCATTTACTCCAATCCAATCCAGCTACTCCCAATACACCCATAAGAGAGGCCGATGTTGGAACGATCATGTTTGTAAATCCATCTCCCATTTGATATGCCAAAACGGCTACCTGCCTGGCAACACCTGCAAGATCAGCTAGAGGAGCCATTAATGGCATGACCAGGGCAGCTTGGCCTGAACCGGAGACTACGAAGAAATTGAAAATTGACTGGAATAAATACATAAACCATGCTGAAATCGCTGCTGGAAAACTTCCAATGGCACCACCAACCCAGTTAAGTACAGTGTTTAGTACTGTTCCGTTTTCGGGATCAGTACCACCTAAAACCAAGATAATACCCTGAGCCATACCTACAACTAAGGCTGCTCCTACGAGATCTTTTGCACCATCTTTAAAAGAACCTGCAATATCATTTATTGTCATATCATTTAACTTAAAGATGACTCCAATAATCCCTGAAATTATCCCCATAGTGAAAAATTGTGTTGCAATTTCCGGAATATAGTAAGCGTGGTTTACAACACCCCAAATAATCCATACTATTCCTAAACCAATAGTAGTAAGTACTAAAGCATGTCCTAAACTAAATCCTTCACTGATTTTTTCTTGACTTTGTCCTTCTTTGATGGAATCACTGTGATGTATCCGATCACTCTCATAAGCAATAGATTTGGCTGGGTCTTCTTTAATTTTTCTAGCATAGGAATAAGTATAAGCTATCCCTACAGCTGTGAAAATAGTCCACAATACCATGCGAAATCCGGCTCCTGAATAAACAGGAACATCTGCCACACCTTGTGCGATTGCCACGCCAAAAGGATTCATCCATGATGTAGCAAAACCAATTTGAGTGGCTACATAGGTGATACATATTCCTACAATTGAGTCATATCCCATGGCTATAACTATTGGAATGACTATCATGGCGAAGGCCATAGCTTCTTCACTCATGCCAAAGATGGCTCCACCAAGGGAAAACATAAAAAACAATACAGGTATTAATAAAACTTCTCTACCCTTGGTTTTTTCAATCATACTAAGAATTCCTGCATTAACAGCCCCAGTTTTTAAAATAATTCCAAAAGAACCACCAATTACTAGAATAAAGGCGACAACACCAACTGCTGCACCCCACTTGTCACCAGCTACCATACCTTCAAACATATAATTTAAAAATCCAACACCACCAAATGGTTCAAACAATGAGATACCTTCTCTAACTTTTTCGCCATCATCGTCTGTAACATAACTAAAAGATTCGGGATCAATGACTGTTCTGGTATCGTCTAGCTCTTCGACGGTAACCTCTTCAGTTTCAAAAGAACCGATAGGAACGATAAAGGTGAGTAAAGCAGCTGCCAATACCACAAAGAAAATAATTACATAGGTATCGGGAGCCTGAAACTTTGGTTTTGACATTACAATACCTCCTAGATAATTGTGATTTTGATTGAATACTCATTGCATGTTTTATGCCAATGATAAAATTTAATAGTATAATGGGCTTAACTGCTACAAGATAGGGATTTTTCAAAATAATTTTTCATTGCTCTTGACCAAAGTAACTCTAAAAATGGTCACCTGGTTAACCAGGTGACCAAATCTTGTTAACTAATTTCGTTATCACGCAATAAATTTTTTCCTTTATCTGTTAAATTACATCCACGACCTTTATGTTTCTTCACATAACCTTCCTTGGCTAGATTATTCAACCTGGTTCTGACTTGAGCTTCAGTTAAATTTTCTTGGTTCTTCTGGCTTAGTTCGGATATTTTCTTTCTACCAGCAACTTTATCGCTCTGAGTTAAATTTTCAATGGCAGCTAAAATAAATTTATCTGTTTGTGAAAGAGGAGATATAGCGTTATTTCCTGAAGATGATTCAACACTTGAATGGGTCTTTTGGTCAGAGGTATTACAGCTTAAGTTATCTACATTATTTTCAACTGATTTTACGTGGTTGTGACGGTATTCAAAATAGTCTTTGTGTGGAATATCTTCAATAGTTAGGTAGTCATTTTGTCTAACTGCCAGCATATAACTGACTACATTTTTTAATTCTCTAATATTACCCGGCCAATCATAGTTTTTTAGAATATTCAGGACTTCATCATCAAATTTTATATCAGCAGCTGTTTCGATTTTAATTAAATAGTCTAACAGCTTTGGAATATCTTCTTTTCTGTCACGAAGAGCAGGTATTTTTATATATCCCATCTTTAAGCGATAGTATAGATCTTGTCTAAAGTTGCCTTGAGCTATTAATTGTTTTAAGTTTTTATTAGTTGCTGCTACTACTCTTACATTTACCGGTCGTATTTTGGTGGCTCCAATTCTCATGACTTCTTTTTCCTGCAGAACTCTCAATAGGCGAGCTTGTACTTTTAGTGAACTGTCTCCAATCTCATCTAAAAAGATAGTTCCTCCATCTGCCTGTTCAAATAAACCAGGTTTACCACCTTTGGAAGCTCCTGTAAAAGCTCCTTCTTCATAGCCAAAGAGTTCACTTTCAATTAAATTATCAGGTAAGGCACTAAAATTAACTGCTAAAAAAGGAGCATCTTTTCTGTGGGAGGAATTGTGAATAGCATTTGCATATAGCTCTTTACCAGTCCCACTTTCTCCTTCTAACAGGATAGTGAGTTCTGTTTTGGAAAGCTTATGAGCAATATTTTTCGTATAAGTCACAATCGAACTTTTACCAACAATATTGTCAAAAGTGTGTTTGGCAAAATGACCCTTTTCAATATTTTTAGCTTCACGATATTCCGTTGAATTTTTTTGGCTTCGAAACCTTCCAACTAGATAATTATTGTCCATCAATTTAATTTTGGAAACTAAAAGTTTGTCTTTATCCAAATCTATGGATAGTTCTTGTTCTGTATCGTAATTCATGAGAAATTCTTTTAACGGCTTTTGATAGATTACGTCACTTATTTTGCGACCACGTAAATTTGCTTCTGGTATTTCCATCATTCTGCGAAAATTCTCATTATATACGCTAATTCTGCCTTGGGTGTCAAAAACAACTAAACCATCTTGTAGGCCATCAATGACAGTATTTAAATGTTGATTTAATTCGGAAATACAATTTGCGGAATGAGATAGTCTTTTAGCCATTGTAATAATTTTTTGAAGGTAATTGTTTGAGAATTGTCTTCCACGACTTTCCAACTGACCAATTGATTTGAGTACTTTCATGATAGTAGTAAAATCTAGAAGTCTAGGGCCAATATCGTAGATTTTGTTAATATGCTTTGGCACTCTGTCCTTTTCACCGGGGGTGATGGCAATGTTTATATCCTTTAGTTTAGAATCGCAAAACTCAATACCAGGGTAATATGGATGAAACTCTAGGTGGTCAATACCGATTTCTTGTAGAGCTTCAATTCCCTCTAAAGCAGATTCTTTAGCATCATTTACAAATAAAACTTTTGTTCTCGATGGCAGCAATACTATTCGATCAATAAATTCGTAGTTGATAGTTCTATCAGCGATAATTACTTCAGAAGACTTTGGAATATTTAATCCCCATATTTCCTCTAGTTCTTGTTTAACTATTGGACTGGAAAATATGACCACATTTCCAAAGTAGGGGGGACCCTTAATTTCATCTAAAGCATATGAATACAAATTAATATCTTTACTTTCACAGGTATATTCTTGTAGTTGAGATAACAATGTTTCCAGGGTCTTGCTAGAACCTGTAATTAAAGAAATCTCATGCATGATTATTACAACCTCCTCTTGCTGCCGATTTCTCCTTTGATAAATTGTGACATTTTCTCGAATGATATATTTCTTACTATCCAGACTTTATCCCTGCTTTTAGCAAGAAATACTCGTATAGAATTTTTTCCTTCCTTAAAAGGAATTTCATAACTTGTATCTAAATACATTATCTGTATTTTAATAATTGAGAAGGCAATGTAGACTAGATATTATTAAATATTATTTAATTAGGAGTGATAATGTGACTAAGTTATACCTTACCAGACATGGTGAAACCGAATGGAATTTGCAGAAGAAAATGCAGGGATGGCACAATTCACCATTAACACAATTAGGTGAGAAACAAGCCAAATGGCTTGGTGACAGGCTTGCAGAAGTGGAGTTGGAAACTATATACACGAGTACTAGTGGTAGAACACAAAGAACTGCCGAACTTATTCGAGGTAACAGAAATATTGACTTGATTCCAAAGGATAATTTGAGAGAAATCAACCTGGGAGATTGGGAAGGTGAATTTGTCGAAAATATAAAGAAACAGGAAAATGAGGCCTTTAGAAAATTTTGGGAAGAACCACATAATTATCGAAAAGAAACTGGGGAAACTTTTTATCAATTAAAAGATCGAGTAGTCCCCTTAATAAAACAGATAATTTCAGATCACAATCCTAATAGCAATATTTTAGTAGTGACTCATGCTGCAGTTTTAAAAGTTTTGATGGCTCACTTTGAAAATAGACCTATAGAAAAACTGTGGGATCCTCCTTTCATGTATCAAACTTGTTTAAATTTAGTAGAAATAAATGAAAATGGGTACAAGGTCCTTTTACACGGTGATACATCTCATTATCAGGAATGAGAGTATATTTAATAATATATAGGAATGATGTCTGATATGTTCCCCTTGAGGTAGACAGATTATGAAGATTATGGAAAGATCCTGTTTAACCTTAAGGGGACTTTTTTTATGAACAGAAGTGTCGATATTAAGACTAGTACTTTTTTATGACAAAATAAGACAGAAGTCACAAAGGAATGAAGAAATTATTTCAAGAAATTTTAAATTAATACGAATTTACAATACAATTTAAATTGATTTTCGAAAGTATTCGATCATTTTCCTGATAAGGAGGTGGAATCCTATTTAGACCTCTGGGCAGAGTGAAGAAAGGGTTTGATATGTTAGTTAAAGGGGAGGTTTTACATGTTGAATAATATGGGAATTAAGCCGAAGTTAATGTTGTTTATAGTGCTCATAATTGTGATCGCCACTGCTTGTTTTTGGGTTTTAAATAATTATACAGTAAACAATATAGTTGATGAAAGGGCAGCAAACCAACTGGATTCAGAACATAGCATGAGTATGAGACTAATAGATGAACATTCTACTGGGGCTTGGACGCTAATGGAAAGGGAAGATCGGACCTATATGTATAAAGGCGGTACTCCCGTCCACACACTTGATGATGTACTTGATGAATTTCATGAAAAGACTGGTTCCGCTTTTGCAGTTTTCAGACGTGATACCATAGAAGCTACTACTATAGAGGGAGATGATGGTGAAAGAATCATAGGGGCTCAGGCTGAGGAAAGAATTGCTGAAACAGTATTAGAAGAAGGGGAAAACTATTCCGGAGAAGTTGAAATTGCAGGAACTTCTTATGAGGCTCGATATGCTCCCCTTGAGGATGAAGATGGTAATATAGTCGGTATGTGGTTAGTAGGAACACCTGTAGAAGAAATAAATCAAATGGTTAGTCAAGCAGGTCTGAATTTTCTCATGTTTTCTGGATTAATAATTATTATTTCCTTAATTATTACTCACTTTATAACAAATAATTTTACCAAACCTATTAAAAATTTAACATCAAATATAAGTAAATTAGCTGATTATGACTTTACTTTTGATGAGGATAGTGTTACAAATAACTATCTAAACAGAAAAGATGAGATAGGTATCATTACTAATGCTTTGACTAATATGCAAACAAATATTATTTCGTTAATAAAAAATATCAATGAAAAGTCGGAACAAGTTGCTTCATCAGCTGAAGAAATGAGTGCCAACAGTGAAGAAAACACCAATGCTGCCAATGAAGTGTCCCGAGCTGTAGAAGATATAGCAAGCGGTGCAACAAATCAAGCTGAAAAAACTGAGCAAACTTCAGAAAACATTAATAAGCTGGGAGAAATTATTGAAAATGACCAAAAACAGGTTATGGAGTTAAGTGATGTTACTGAAGATGTTGATAAATTACGTGAAGAAGGAAGTACTACAGTTTCTGATTTAGCAGATAAAGCAGTAGAGAGTAATCAAGCAGCTGAAGAGATATTTAATACTGTTAAGGAAACAAAAAACAGTGCTAAAGAGATTGAACAGGCCAGTAGTACAATTCAGGACATTGCAGAACAGACTAATTTACTAGCTCTAAATGCAAGTATTGAAGCGGCTAGAGCTGGAGAGTCAGGCTCAGGATTTGCCGTTGTAGCCGATGAAATACGCCAGTTAGCCGAACGATCTAATGAACACTCAGAGGAAATTTCCAAAATAGTACGCGATCTAAATAAAAAGTCCGATAATGCAGTGAGTACAATGGAGACTCTTGAAGAGGTTGTGAAAGCACAAACTGAAGGTGTTGAAAATACTAAAGAAAAGTTCCAAGGAATTTCTCAAGGGATACAGAAGATTAAAGAAAATGTAGAATCGCTACGAGAATCCAGTGAAGAAATGAGAGCTAAAAAGGAAGAAATTACAACTGCTTTACAAGAGTTGTCTGCCATAGCTGAAGAGAATTCATCAAGCACTCAGGAAATTTCATCATCAGTAGAAGAACAAACTGCTTCTATGGATGAAATAGCTAAAGCCAGTGATAGTTTGGCACAGTTAGCTGAGGAAATGCAGCAACAGGTATCTAAATTTAAATATTAATGTTAACCTTTAAATTATTGATTCTTTGATGATTCTCTAATATAGTAGAAATCCGTAGATGATCCCTGCACTTTAATTTTAGAGTGCAGGGATTTTTATTACTAAATAGTAGAAATTAAAGGAGATTGAACCATAGCAGACGAATATAAAAGCAATTAGGAAGTAGTTGAAGGGGGAAGAAAAAATGCTTGGTTTAACCATTCTAATAGGTTTTGCTTTTTTAGGCGAATTAATGTCTATCTATTTAAATTTACCGCTCCCCGGTAATGTAATCGGACTGATCTTATTTATAGTTTCACTATTTTCGGGGATTATTAAATTAGACTGGGTAGAAACTATTTCTTCAGTGATAGTCAAACACCTAGCACTGTTCTTTATACCAGTCGTAGTTGCAATCATCTCATTGTTCCCTCTTTTAAGAGAGAACTTATTGGTGATTATTATAAGTCTTACTGTAAGTACAATTCTTGTTTTATTAGCTACTGGTATTACTGTCAAACTTGCCATATCTAGTAAATTAAGCAAAAAAGGAGAGAACTGATATGGAATTTCTAAATCAGCCAATTTTTGGTGTAGGGATGACAATCATCCCGTATATGATTTTTGTGTTATTGAAACAAAGAGTTCCAATGGTAAATCCTTTTATTTTTACTACTACATTGATTATATTACTTTTATTAACCTTGGATATACCATATGATGCTTACGAAGAAGGTGGGCGCATCATTGAGTTTATGCTAGCTCCCGCTACTATTGCCCTGGGTGTACCAATCTACAAAGAAGCTCAAAGAATTAAGGATAATTTAGTTCCTATTTTGTTAGGAAATACTGTAGGAAGTTTAGTGGGGCTTGTTAGTGCTGGGTTATTGGTCTTTATTTTAAGTGGAAATCAGGGATTGATGTTTTCTATGATGCCTAAATCGGCTACTACCCCAATATCAGTAGAAATAGTTGCTAATTTGGGTGGGATGCCATCTTTAGGAGCTACATTTACTGTACTGACAGGTGTTTTTGGAAGCTTATTTGGTCCTGAGCTACTGAAAAAATGTGGGATCAGTGAAAATGAGTCTATTGGGGCTGCTATGGGGACATCTTCCCATGGAATTGGAACGGCTAGAGTCGTGGCACAATCAGAAATTCAAGGGAGTATTAGTGCGTTTTCAATGGGTATGACAGGGATTATTACATCTATAATGGCCATCCCTTTATATTTGGTCTTCTAATTATTAGTCTTTCAAGTATGAAAGACTATTTTTTTACCATTTTTTAATATAAGCATTTATAAAATTTTAGCGGAAAAAAGTATGGTTTTATAGTATAATAAATATCATGATGATGGTAAATTAATTGTTTGTTAACTAATTCTTTCAGGGAGGTTAGCTTTGTGAAAACAAAAAGTACTTGGTTGGTTGTTGGGATGGCTTTATTATTAACTCTAGCAATAACTGGAATTGGTGTAGCTAGCAATAATGAAAATCAAGAAGAAGATCAAAGCATTGGTTTAAAGATTGATGGTCAAGTAGTGGAAGTGGAAATGTACACAGAAGATGGAACTGCCTACGTGGATTCACAGTTCATGACAGATGAGGATGGGGAAGACTCCGAGAATGTTTACGTACCTGTTAGAAAGCTGTTTGAAGAGCTTGGTGCCAAAGTAGATTGGGATAGTGAAAGCCGAACAATTATTATCGAATTGCCTGAAGATCAGGATTTTGGTAGCAACAATAATCATGATGACATGAAAGCAAAGGACATTGCTCTAAAAGCTGAAGAATTTATGATTGAGCAAAACAGTTATCGGATGCAAGGTGAAGGAATAATTAGTGTAGATTTTTCCATATCTGATATGCCAGAAATCGCATCGGCTGAAACTCTTCCAAAACTTCAATATCCTATAACCATGGAAGCCGGCTATAGTTATGACCCATTTATTATGCATATTACACAAAAACTAGAACTTCCTGGAGTTGGTTCGGAATTTGAAGGGGAGATTGAATCAGATCTTGAAGATGGGCTTGAAGAGATTGAAAATATCGATGAAATTGATGAGATCGACATGGGAGTAAGAGGTCAAGAAGAAATGTTAATAACTGAAGACGGAGTATTTCAAAGAATTAATGAGGATATTTGGGTGGTTAATGATTTCGATGAGCAAGGAATAGCAGATACTATGCAGTATTTAATCAACTTAGATCCATCAACTTCTCTTGAACTAGCTGAAGATTTAGGGATCTCATACCAATTGGAAGGTGTAGAAGAACTTGAAGGAGAAGATTATTACGTATTATATCTAGATATAAATCAAGATGCTTTTGGTGAGATGATTGAACAATACTTTATTAACTATGAAAATGATGAGGAAATGGAAGAACTAATTGACGAGATGATGGAAAACCTACAGCTTAACATGGAACAATACTGGTATATTCACCATGAAACTTTTGAAACTTCTCATGTTACAACAAATATGAACTACGGAATAGATTTTGTTGAGAAAATGGAAGAACAAGAAATGGAAATGTCTTTTGATACTACCATAGAAATGGAAATGTCATTTTACGATTACGGGGAAGAAATTGATTTTCCAGAAATAGAGGATCCAGTGGCATGGGACGATTATCTAGAGAAAATTTTGGAAGAGATAGAACAAATAGAACAGATACAAGAGTAGAAGTATATGTTGTTGTAGAGCTGTTGTAGAAAGGAACTACCATAGAATGATATTCGAAAGATTTTTCCACAAAGTTGCAGTTTTTCATGAGCTGCAACTTTTCTTATTGTAATAAGCTCACAATTAAACATCAGCTTCTGTAAACGACTCTTTACGAAATTTTAGAATTATTGTAAAATTCAGGCAAAACTGGAGGGATGAGGGTGTGTGAAATCATTAATGTGAAAGGCTTAACTACAGAGGATAGGAGTGGCCAATCATTAAATGATTTAAACTTTACTGTGAACCGAGGAGAAATTTTTGCTATCTTAGGTCATTATGGAGCCGGAAAAACAACTTTGTTAGACTGTATGACTAGAATAAATACTCCGAGTCAAGGTTCTATAATTTATAATATTAATAGTAACAAGGAAGATATCTATAAACATATAGGTGTGCAGATGCAAGCACAATATTTTGAACATCCATGGTTAACGGTAAAAGAAGTTTGTGAAATGTACAAAGAAATGTTCCAAAGTGATGTGGAGATAACGCAATTATTAGAAGAATTCAATTTACAGAAGCAAAGTAATACTTTTGTTGAGTATCTCTCAAATGATAATCAAAGAAAGCTCAATATTTTATTAACCCTTATTAAAGATCCAGAAATTATTTTTTTAGACGAACCGACAACAAATTTGAATCCAGTGCCAAGAAAAGAAGTTTTGGAAAACATAAAAAAGATACGGACTAATAGAAAAAAGACCATTGTTATGTGCACATACTTGATTAATGAAGTAGCTTATTTGGCCGATAGAACACTGGTTTTACACAAAGGAGAACAAGTGTGTTTAGATGAAGTATCTTCGATTTTAGAAGACTACTCACTAAAATGGCAGATCATTGAATTTCAGATTAAAGACCAAAAAGCGAGTTCACAGTTGATGAAATATCAGGTGACTCAATTGAGTGGTGATCGCTATAAATTGTTAACTTCCGACGCCCATAAGATGTTAACACAACTAAAGCAAGATGTAGATATAGTAGATGAAAAGATTAAAGATCCCACTTTAGAAGATATATTTAGTAAATTTGCCGGGTACAAAATAGATAGAGAGGGGAGGATTGTTAATGAATAACAAATTTGTACCCCTGCTTTCATACCAATTAAGATCTGATTTTAGAGA
Source organism: Natranaerobius thermophilus JW/NM-WN-LF (assembly GCF_000020005.1). Classification (NCBI taxonomy): domain Bacteria; kingdom Bacillati; phylum Bacillota; class Clostridia; order Natranaerobiales; family Natranaerobiaceae; genus Natranaerobius; species Natranaerobius thermophilus. The sequence goes on from NC_010718.1 coordinate 1,079,462, forward strand.
TTATAGAAACTCAATTTTTATCATAGTGATCCCACTATTGCTAGTAACTTATTTAGTAATTACTGCCGAGGAAATGATGCAAGATGTCACTTCAATGCAATATATTGTTTTTGTAGTGGTTACTTCCATAATAATTAACTTTGGAGGCAATCTTGCAAGATATCAAGAGTTTAATTCTTTTGCAAAGTATAAATTATTAGGGGTTCAACCATTCACTTTAGGTTTTAGTTTGTTTCTTAATGCATTAATTTTTCAATTATTGAGTATTGCAATCATGATGGTTTATGTTGTAGCTATCTGGGGAGTGGAAATATCTTATGGAAGTATTCATAATATACTGATAACATTGGTATTAATCAACTTATTTCAAGTGGCCATTGCTTTTTTCATGACTAATATAGTTAATAATCAAAGAAATTATAATCGACTGGCTAAGATTATTTCTTGTTACCAAATAATTTTACTAATATTCTACGTAAATTTCCAAATAGGGCCAGTTAGTACCATGATTCTGGAGATAATCAACCCTGTAGTGAACAGTTACATGACAATATCGGTAACATGGGTAGAAGGGCTAAGTATTTTTGAAGTTCTCAGGGAAATTGTTATTATTTTAGCCCTAACTGCCATATTGTTGGGATTAAGTTCTAAATATTTTAAAGGTAAAGTAGGATTAAGAGTGCTAGTTCTAATTTTAAGTTTAGCAATAATTACCCCAGGTGTATCGGGCTATTTTCAGGAACCTGCTATAGCTACTAAATGGGAAGCTTCTTCACCAGAAGCAGAAGGATTTGATCCTCAGAAATTAGAAGAATTTATACAAAGCCTGGATCATTGGGGTAATGTTGACAGTCTGGTAATTATAAGAGAAGGGCAAGTAGTCGAAGAATACTACAGATATCCTCGCCTATTAGATAGTTATCCAATGTATTCTGTGACAAAACCAATTACAGGATTTTTAGTAGGAATTGCTATTGATGAAGGTTATATCGATAGTGTTGACGAGAAAATAGGGACATACTTTCCAGAGCTTGAAGAAAAAAATCCTGAGATGAGAGAGATAACAATCGAAAATTTATTGCAAATGACAAGTGGAGTAGAATGGAACGAGGAAAATGTACGCTATTATGTTAAGAATAAAGAAGGAGAATTTAGAAATGATTGGACTCGTGCAGAAGTTTCAGGGGATCCCCTGGGTTATTATTTTTCAAAATCTATGGATGAAAGCCCTGGAGAAGCATACTATTACAACTCCGCCGATAGTCATGTATTGTCACATATAATCGAAAAGGCTACAGGTATGAAGCCTTATGAGTTCGCTGATAAGTATCTGTTTGAACCACTTGATATTAATATGTCATATCTCAGCTGGATAGCTGATGACTATGGAGTTAACTTAGGTGGCAGTGGAATTAAAATGCACACAAAGGATATGGCCAAAATTGGAGATCTAGCTTTAAATGATGGATCCTATAATGGAAAAGATGTGGTACCAGAAGAATGGATTGAAAGAACATTTCAAGATGGATCCGAGGTTAGTGATGATGTTAAATATGGCTATCACTGGTATATATACGAAGATTATCCGGATATCGAGTATAAATTTTATGGTCATACCGGATCGTTTGGCCAAGGGCTTTTTGTAGTGCCAGAACTAGACTTAGTTTTAGCATACAATTCGGATTCTAATCTCCGTAGACCCGTGATTACTGAACTTTTAGAAACAGTTGAAAAAGAATGATATGAAAATGATGTGATCCGAATAAATTTGGTTTAATTTAAATTGTATAAACTGTATTAAAAAATTGAAATTGTTGAAACAGTTAAAGCAAAAAGGGACTGTCCCCAAACTAAATGATAATTTTGGGTTACAGTCCCTTTTTTCTTATATTAATAATTAAATTACTCTCCTACAATACTAGCTTCACTGAACAATACCATGGGAGAATAGCCCATGTAATAGAATATACTTCTCATGGCTTCATATTCTGTGCCGACAGCTTCTACTTTTTGAAAGAGATCATAAATATTACCAGCAATCATGCTACCTTTTACTTCTCCCACTAATTCACCGTTTTCAATCAGATAACCTGAGGAAATGTTCATAGAAAAGTCACCTTGATTTATATTACCAGTATGAGCTCCCATTACGCCTGTTATTAACAGGCCTCTATCTACATTCTTGATAAGCTCTGCATCTGATTTTGACTTACCTTCAACTACCAGGTTTGAGTCGAAAACTGAAGGTTTATCTTCAATTTCTTTAGAGAATAAGGTCCTTTTAAATGCATTACCTGTTGGCTTTAAGTCTAATTCTTTAGTTTGACTGAGACCTAGTAAGTAATTCTTCAGGACTCCCTTATCATATAAGATGGTATTTTGTGCTGGGGTCCCTTCATCGTCAAAGGGACAAGAATTACATCCGTAGGGCATTTTACCGTCATCTCTAATCGTGATGTTTTCTGAAAACAGCTGTTCACCTAGTTTGTCTTTTACTGGAGAAATCCCTTTATTTATATTTTCACCATTAACACCAGCTAAGACTCTCAACATTAAAGCACCCATGGTTTTGCCACTGAATATCACTGGCATTTGTTCGTTTTCTAATGAAACAGGGTGATCACCTAAACGGTGTCGCTTGATTAGATTCTGAATACTTTCATTGCTAACTTTAGGTAGCTTTGCACTGGAATACTCTTTGTTTGCGCCTGTAAAGCCTTTATCTGTTAGTGTGTTTAAACCTAATGAAAAATTAGTGTAATCATAGCTGTTATTGAAACCAGTACTGTTTAGTAAATGAATTTTCTTAAATGATTTTTGGAGCTTAACATCAAACTTAATATCTGGACCGGCCTCTTTTAATCGATTGTAATAATCAAAAGCAAGTTGGGATAATTCTTTACTGCTCATATTTTTAACTTCTTCAGAATATGTAGGGACTTCATGATAGTTTTCATTAGGAAAGGATACCGCCTCGGATTTTTGGTTTTCTAAAGCTATAACTGCTCGGTCGATGATACTATCATCCTCTAAAGATGTGGAAACTGCAGCTCCCATATTTCCATCTCTGATAATCCTCAAAGCTACTTCTGTTTTTTTCTCTGAATTTATTCCTTTCATTTCACCCATTTTAACTGAAGCAGAAGTATTAAAAACTTCTCTCATGTAAACTTCAGCTTCATCGGCAACTTTTAAGGCTTTATTTAACAAATTTTCCATGTTATTTTCCCCCTATGCCCATATTTTTAACTTTGATTGGGGCTGAACCCTTTCCGGATTGGATTAAAATTTGACCGGCTTTTCCGCAACCACCGGATTTAGAAAACTCAACTTTGTTACCAATCATTTCTATATTTTTCAAAGTGGTAAATAAATGGCCAGTTAGAGCAATATCTCTAACTAGTCCTTTGATCTCTCCATTTTCTATTTTATAACCACCCTGGACTGCGAAGGTAAAAGTTTCGCCACTGGTTTGACCACCGGCAGAACCAAAAAGATATAGGCCATTATCAATTGATTTGACCATTTCATCAAAAGAGTGTTTATCTTTATCTATATAAATATTACCCATACGGACAATTGGAGTAAAACCAAAGTTTTTTGCCCTGGCATGGCCGGTAAGTTCTTCTTCCATTAGATTTGCACTTTCTAAAGAATGAAGCCGCCCGCTTAACTTGCCATTTTTGATTAAGTAAGTCGGTTTGGCCTTGATCCCTTCGTGATCGTAAATATAGCTACCCGGATGTCCCTTTTTGGTTGGATCGTCAATAACATTGAACTCTTCTACTGCAAATTCAGAACCTAAAGTCATAGTTTCAGCTAGAGTTTTGTTGCCAATAAGATTATCCGCTTCACTTAAATGCCCAAAGGCTTCATGTATGAAAAGACCTCCCACATCACTGTCCAAGATAACATCATAATTACCTCCGGAAATTGGCTCGGCATCTAAGAGATCCACAGTCTGCTGGGCTTTGGCAGAAACAATATCTTCTTGCTCAAGGAGCCCTGAGTAGTCGTCACTACCGCCCAAGGAAAGTCGTGTAGTTTGAGTTAAGTTATCCTTTTTCGAAGTAATTTTAAATGAAATCCCACAGATCAGTTCTTCCTGACGGACTTCCGTTCCGCGATTATTCAAAATTAAAGTATCGGTAAACTGTTCAAAGTAGTTAGAATCAAGATCCACAATATTATCTTTTTCCATTATAATGTTTATGTATTTTTCTAATAAGGCTTTTTTGTCTTCAATAGAGACTTGACGGGGATCTATCTTGGGATTGATTTTTACATGGTCTTTGTTCACCTCAACATTCTTTAGTTCCGAGTTACCACTAATCAAATCACTAGCAGTTTTGGCTTCTTTGACGGCAAAATTGATATCCTTTGGATCTGTAAAAGAAAATGTACCAAAACCACCGCCGGATAATACCCGGACATTCCCTCCACTTTTCCTAATTTCTGAAACCTCATCAATCTCTTTGTTGGTTCCTTTGATAGAAGTTAAGGAAAAATCTTGATACCTGAGATCACAAAAGTCTTCTTGTAAAAGAGAATCCTTTAAAAATTTTAAATCCATACTCTTCCTCCTCGATATGTGATATTTCTGAAAATTCTACTTCATTGTATCACATTTTATTAAATTTTAAACCAGATTATAGTAGATGTAGGTAGAAACTGTTAGTCAAATTCCAGATAGGTATATAAATAGCCAAAAGGTGTGCAGATGTATATATTCCTGCTAGATATTTCAACGGTTTAATCACTCAAAGTGATTTTAGAGATTTGCTATTATTTCTTTTCATTGATACATTAGTAAACATATCTTTAAAACCATATAATCTAACAAAAACGGAAAGGAGATTCAGTTTTATGTGTAAAAAGTTACTTGTTACACTAACTATTCTTTTACTAACAGCAAGTTTTGCGGTTGGTTGTGATGGGGGTTCAGAAGAAGACGGAGATGCGTCAGTTCCTGAACGATTTGATAATGAAATTGTAGGTATAGACTCTGGTGCTGAGATTATGGGCACAGTAGAAAATGAAGTCATGGTGGAATACGGCCTGGATGAGTACGATCTTGTTGAATCTAGTGAAGCTGGTATGATTACTGAAATTGATTCTAGGGTAGATGACGAGGAATGGGTAGTGGGGATCGGTTGGACACCTCACTGGAAAATCCCAGAATATGATATGAAATTTTTAGAAGATCCTAAAGGTATATTTGGTGAAGCGGAAAATATCAAAGCATTAAGTAGAGCAGGTTTTACTGATGACATGCCTGAAGTTAGTCAAACTTTACAAAATTTTTATTTGACAGAAGATCAACTTGGTGAGTTGATGGCATTAGTAGAAGACACAGATAGTAACGAGAGGGAAGTTGTTAAAGAGTGGGCTGAAGACAATCAAGATGTAATTTCTGAATGGGTGCCAGAAGATCCCGATGGGGAAGGCGAGACAGTAGAGCTTTTATACAATAACTGGACTGATGCTATTGCTTCCACTAATCTAATAGCTTATGTCTTGGAAGAGGAAATGAATTATGAAGTAGAAATGGAAATGGTGGATGTGGCTTTTGTTTTTGAAGGCTTAGCTAGTGGAGACTACGATGCCATGGTTTGTGCCTGGTTACCATTAACTCAAGCAAATTATTGGGAAGAATACGGAGATGACTTGGAAGACTTGGGTCCTATCTTTGAAGGAGCAAAATTAGGGTTGGTAGTTCCCGATTATGTTGAAATAGACTCCATTGAAGAAATGGCTGAATAAATTTTATCAAGTTTTAGAGGTGCTATTAGGAAAATTTAATAGCCAAGTTAAGTATAATTTAGTTTTATTGTCACAGGATTAAAAGGGAACCTCCTGTCAAAATCGGGAGGTTCTTTCTTAATTAATATTTACAGTTAGACAATTGTTTCTGTTAGATAATTGTTTCTGATGCAATTGTTTCGGATTATTTATCCAATTGTTTATTAAGAAGAGTATTAATGAGTACAAAGGAGGTAAGTTATATGCCTAAAAAACCTGTATTAACCTGCGCAATCACAGGAGCTGGAGATACAATTAGTAAAAATAAACATGTTCCAGTGACTCCTAAAGAAATTGCTGATTCAGCTATCGCAGCAGCAAAAGCTGGTGCAACTGTTGCCCATATTCATGCCCGTGATCCTGAAACTGGTGGTGTGAGTCATAATGTGGAGTATTACCGTGAAACTGTTTCACGAATTAGGGAAGCGGAAACTGATGTTATCGTTAATATCACAGCTGGGGGTGGAGGAGATTTAATCTTAAATGCTGCTGATCCTACCAAGGCTGGACCTGGTTCTGATATTCAAACCCCTGAAGAACGCCATGAGCCTATTAAAGAACTGTTACCAGAGATGTGTAGCTTGGACTGTGGTAGTACCAATATGGGGGATATGATCTATGTAAATCCAGCTGAATGGGTACGTAAACAAGCCAAATTGATTCAAGAATCGGGGGTAAAACCAGAAATAGAGTGTTTTGACACAGGTCACATTCACTTGTCAAAACAAATAATTCAAGAAGGATTGGTGGATGGAACACCATTATATCAATTTTGTTTGGGAATTCCATGGGGCGCGGAAGCAGACATAGAGACTTTAGTAAGTATGAAGAATAAAATACCAGCAAACGCTGAATGGTCTGCCTTTGGTATCGGAAGGATGCAGTTCCCCATTGCCGCTCATTCAGCATTAATGGGTGGTAATATCCGTGTAGGTTTAGAAGATAATTTGTATTTAAAAAAAGGTGTACTTGCGACTAATGAACAACTGGTGGATAAAGCTATAGATTTACTGGGCCACTTCGGAATGGAACCCATGACACCAGCAGAAGCTAGAGAGCATTATAATTTACTGGATCCAAAATAAATTCAATAAAGAAAGCAGGTGATTACAAATGTCCGCAAATAAATTAGCAGTAGTTGGAACAGGAGTAATTGGTAACGGATGGATTGCTAGAGGATTAGCAAAAGGATATGATGTGATAGCTTATGATCCGGCTGAAGGGGCAAAAGAGCAAACTCATAAAGCTATCGAAAATGCCTGGCCTGCATTGGAAAAAATTGGACTAGCCCCAGGTGCATCAAAGGAGAGATTGAAATTTGTAGATGATTTGCCTTCTGCAGTGACAGGAGCGGATTTGATTCAGGAAAATGTTCCTGAGAGAGAGCAGCTTAAAAGACAAGTTTTAGCTGAAATAGATGAACATGCTCATTCAGAAGCTATTATAGCTTCTAGTACTTCTGGGATTATTCCTAGTACTTTGCAAAAAGATTGTCGGCATAATCCTGAACGTGTTATTGTAGCCCATCCTTTTAATCCCGTTCATTTATTGCCATTGGTTGAGCTAGTAGGTGGTGAGCAAACTAGTTCAGTCGTAATTAATCAAGCTTATGAATTTTATCAACGGTTGGAAATGCGTCCATTGGTAGTAAAACAAGAAATTGAAGGTCATATAGCTGACCGTCTGATGGAAGCATTATGGCGCGAAGCTCTTCATATCGTCAATGACGGTGTGGCTACAACTAAAGATGTAGATGATGCTGTAGTATACGGGCCCGGTTTGCGATGGGCATTGATGGGCACGTTTATGACATTTCACTTGGCAGGAGGAGAAGGTGGAATGAGACATATGTTGCATCAATTTGGACCTGCCTTAAAAAAACCTTGGACTAAACTTGAAGCTCCGGAATTGACAGATGAATTAGCTGATAGAGTTATCAACGGTTGTGAAAGTCAAGCTGGTGATACCTCTATTAAAGAATGGGAACGACAAAGGGATGAATTTTTAGTAAAACTTCTTGACCTGGTTAAAGAGTATTGGCCAGAGCAAGAGGACAAGCCCTTAGACGGTCAAAATGAGCCATACGACAGTAACTCTATGTCAGGTTAGGGGGAGTAAACATGCCAATTTCCAATTACGGTGAGTGTCCCATTGTAACTACTGAAGTTAAACCCAAGTGGGTGGATTACAATGGCCATATGAATGATGCCCCTTATGTAGAAGTTTTCACCCTAGCAGTTAACACAATGATTGCACAAGACTTGGGTCTAGACGAAAATGCCAGGGAAGAACTGGGCTATTCAATATATACCCTGGAAAACCATATTTGTTATCTGCGAGAAGCTCTTGAAGGTATGACTCTTTCGGTATATTATCAGGTATTGGATTGTGATGAAAAAAGGATGCATATGTTCTTCGAAATGGAAGATCAAGATGGAAATCTTTTGGCGACAAGTGAACAGATGCTTATGGGGATGGATATGGAGCAAGGACGACCAGCCCCTTTTCCAAAACCAGAGACGAGGGAAGGGAATGATAATAATTCAGTCAATGTGGCAGAAAATGTAAACAAGCTATACGCCAAAGATAAAGACAAGGAACTTCCAAAACAAGCTGGTCGCACAATTAAAATTACCAGGAAAAAATAATAAATAATATAAAATTAAGATTGAGGAGTGGATTGCGCTAGGCAAGGCAATTCACTCTTTTTTTTGGACAGTAATTCCAATTTTTGATACATTAATATTTAAAATTCATTTAAATATTAGATTTTATCCCCAATTCATCATCAATTGGGGGATTTTTATCTTTTAATCATAACAGGAATTATATAGAAATTTGTCGAATAAATTCCAAATCAGGGTCGATAGTTATTAAGTTCTATCTAACTGATATCTAACTGAAATTGTACTTGGTTTCGCACTATTATAGTTTCAATTTAACCACACCAATTAAGTTATTAAGTTTTCAGTCTAACTACATTAATTAGGTAAGGAGTGTATAAAAGATGAAACAGTTAAAATTAATTTTCACAATTGGATTGTCTTTACTATTGTTTACTACGGGAGTTTCAGCCACAGCTACGCAGGACCGGGTTGATGTAGAAATTGACGGAGAAATGGTAGTATTTGATGATGAAGTAGAAGCTTTAGTAGATGAACAGGGACGAACTATGGTTCCCGTTCGCTTTATTTCAGAAGAACTGGGTGCTAAAGTGGAATGGTATCCTGACCATGAAAGTGACGGTCTTGTGAAGATTGAGCATGCTAATCAAAAGATAGAGCTATTTATAGGTAACCAAGAATACCAGAACAATGGTATGAACGAACAAATGGATACTGCCCCGAGAATATTGGAAGGAAGAACAGTAGTCCCATTACGTTTCGTTTCAGAAGCTTTAGGTGCTGAAGTTAATTGGGATGGTGAAAAAAAATTGGTTTCTATAGTAACAGACGATGACTTAGGTGATGCTGCTGAGGGTTTAGAACAAGCCAAAGATGATAGAAATGATAAAGATGACAAAGAAGAACAAAAGGATAAAAAGGATGATAAAGATGATGAAGAAAAACAAAATCCTCAAATGAAATTAAGTATTAGCGAAGAAAAATTTAGGGCAGATGAGCCTGTAGAATTTGAATTAACTAATACTGGAAATACAGAGCTGCGCCCTATGCGAGTAGCCGATGTAGAATATTATGACGAATCGGAAGATGAATGGCAAGAGATATACTTTAGTATCAACTGGTTTCAAGAAGATGAAAAGCAGGAGCCTGGAGAAACTTGGACCTTTGAAACAGTTATGACAGAGAATTATCCCGGCTGGCCCAAAAGTGGTAAATACAGAGCAGAACAAGAATTTGAGTGTATGGATTCATGGCAAGAATTTACAGTAGATTTGGAATTTGAAACTATTGACCCTGTCGATGAATATCATCCAGACGAGTTACCTGATGAATTAACAGAGAATGAACTTAAGTTGGCAGAAAAAATAAATGAATACCGTGAATCTAAAGGATTGGAACCATTCAAGGTATCTAAATCACTAACTACAGTTGCTAGATACCACGTATATGATAGTAACCAAAATCAACCGGAAAACTGTAAAGATGAAGACGGTAATGAAGGAAATTTACATAGCTGGTCCGATGAAGGCCCCTGGGAAGAAGTTTGCTATACCCCCGATCATGAGCACGCAGAACTTATGTGGAGTAAGCCTTCAGAACTAACTGATTATAAAGGTAATGGTTATGAAATTTCGGCTATGCGTTCGGGTGGGGCCGAACCTGATAATGTTTTGGAAGGTTGGCAGAACTCGCCGCCTCATAAAGACGTCATAGTAGGCAAAGGTAGCTGGAAAGATTTAGAAGTTATGGGCATAGGTATAGCTGGCCAGTATTCTCATGTCTGGTTTGGAATGGAAGATGATCCTGCAGGATATTACTTAGAACCTTAGTCTTTTAGTTTTTTTTGAGTTTAATCAGTATTAGGTATTTTATATATAAAATACGCTCCCTTTAAGTAAAATATTTTCTTTTCGCCTTGTAGGTTCCAAAAGCTCTAAAACATAAGTTAGTTTCATATAATCATCCTGTCTCTTTTGATTATATTTGTCTATCAATATAGTGCCTAATAGTTTCTGAACTAACATTTCCTGCTGTTGCGACAAAATAAGATCTAGTCCAAACAGAGCCTTTAATGTTCAAATCGGGAAACTGTTTAGATATTCTTTTAGCGGTAGTTCCTTTAATGATATTCATTAATTTGCTAGGAGAATATTCAGGCAAAGCTGATACAAAAAGATGTATATGATCTGGCATTATTTCAAGAGCTAAAATGTCAAATTTGTGTTTTTCCGACAACTCTTTAACAGTATCATCTATTATTTCTTTGATCTCTGGACCATCTAAAATGCCTTTTCTGTACTTGGGTATCCAAACAAAATGATAATTTAAAAGAATTCGGCGCAAATCATTAATTCATCCTCGCCTGTTTACACAGGCGAGGATGAATTAATTGAATTCTGTAATGGCTAGCCCTGAGTCAAAGGATAACTGTTAATCAATAGATGGTTAATCTAAAATCAAGATGTTAGTCAATGGACCATCCAGCGAAAAATCCATTCCTAACTGCGCTACCAATTTGTGCGACTTCAACACAGTCTCCGATCAATCGTGACGTAGGGTATTTTTTCCAAATACTTTCGGCCAGTTCACTTTCAGATTGCGTTCCAAAGGCTGCAACAACAGTATCTGCTTTGAGTTCAACTTTCGTTCCGTCTGCTTTTTCGGCTGTTAAACCAGTATCTGTAAACTCTATCACTTTGTGTCCTGTTAATTGTTCTACATTATATTCATTTAATTTAAATAGTAATGGGTTACGATTATCCATTAGTTCCGTAGCCGCAAGTTCATCTAACATTTCAACAATACTAACTTTCTTCCCTTCCATTGCCATTTCAAGTGCAAAATCACAGCCAGATAAACCACCTCCAGCAACTACGATATTGTCTCCTTTTACAAACTCAGGATTTTGATGTGCACTGATAACTTCAACTACATTTTCTTTATCAATCCCCTTAATTTTAGGTAGTAAGGGTTTTGCACCCACTGCAACGATGATTTGGTCTACATTCTCTAATTCTGAAGATTCCTCAGTGATTTTGTGGTTTAAGCGGATATCTACTCCAAATTTGTTCAGTTGTCTTTCTTGCCAATCAATCAGATCTTGTAATCTTTTTTTGAAAGGTGGTGTTGCAGCGGCATTAATTTGGCCACCTAGTTTATCAGACTTTTCGTATAGCGTGACCCTGTGACCTTTTTTTGCTGCTATTCTTGCTGCTTCCATTCCGCCAGGACCACCCCCGACTACAACAACTTTTTTAGGGAGCTCCGTTTTTGTCATAGGATATTTTTTCTCAAATGCGGCGTGGGGATTAATTGCACATGATATGGTTCTATTTTGATATAATCTTCCAACACAAACTTCATTACAGAAAAGACAAGGTTTGATTTCTTCTGGACCTTCAAGTCTGAGTTTATTTACCCAATCAGGGTCTGCAATAAGTGGTCGTCCTAGCATGATAAAATCAGCTTTTTCATTTTCTATAGTTTCAACTGCTGTTTCAGGTGTGTGCGTACCTGAATTGAGTACAGGAACGTTTACTTCTTTTTTTATTGCGGCAGCGGCATCCGCCATACATCCTAGTCCTGTATAAATAGAAGGAACTATCCATTGTTTTTGTTCATAACAGCCTAAATCTATATCAAAGGCATCCATTCCTAATTTTTCTAGATACTTTACAATTTCGATACTTTCTTCTACAGTTCTTCCACCTTCAAAATCGTGGTCGGCTGCCATTCTGATTAAGATAGGGAAGTTAGGGCCAACTTCATCTCTCATCGCCTGATATATTTCGGTAACTAGACGCATGCGGTTTTCAAAACTTCCTCCGTATTCATCGGTTCGTTTATTCCAAATTGGTGTCATAAACTGATCAATGATATAACCACCATGGGCATGAATTTCTAAAGCATCCACTTCTGCAACTAGAGCCATTCTTGCAGCATTCCGATATGATTCTACAATGTCTTTAATTTCGTCTTTTTCTAAGGGACGGCATAATTGATCTGGAAAGAAGAATGAAGGAACTGCTGAAGCTGAGACCATCTGTCTTGAGTCAAAGGGGAAAGCGTTTCTTCCAAGACCACAACTTAACTGTAGACAAATTTTAGCACCATGAGCATGTACTGCTTCTGCCATACGTGCCCAGCCTTTCATTTGAATATCAGTACCAACAGCTGTCATTGATTCAATCCAAGGGTCGGTTTTGTTAGTGACGTATTGAGCTTCGGCAATTATCATACCAACTCCGCCTTTAGCTCTGGCTTCATAATAATCAATCTGTTCTTGTGAAATACTTCCATCATAGTTTTCGTTGAAGGTACCCATAGGTGACATTACAAGTCGGTTTCTTAATTTCATATCACCTATCTTAACACCTTCAAATAATCTTGAATACTTGTCCATTATGATTCCTCCCTGTACAATAGAATTGAACTCTTGTTAATTAACTAACAAGTCAAGCTTATCATAACTGAATTTTCTGTACATTGTTGTAGTTAACGAAAATAGCAGAGTGATATTGTTCATTTTGCATCCTATAAAATGAGGTGAGCTATGTGAGTATTAATATTGACATTATCCAGGCGGAGCTAAGCAGGTTAAATAAATATAATTTAAAGCTGATCAAAAATTGCTCAAGGCATGTTCGATTAAAATCAGCAAAATTAGTTACTGGCATCAATATGGAGTACGAAAAGAATATTATTTATGTTGGAACTGCCTCTATGATTCCACAGGACCTTTATCAAATAGAAGGGATAAACCTTGTTGTTATTAATGATTATGAGGATTTGGAGTTTGACAATTTGAATACAAAAGGAGATATTATTGAGGTTGATGAAAAAGCAGAACTTTTTACGCTTTTCAATGATGTACAAAATATCTTTATTTCAATAAATCGTTATCAAGAAAGCTCCGCAGCCCTGTTAAATTCACTAATTAGGGGGAGGGGATTAAATTATATTGTAAAAATAGGATCACAAATTTTAGGTAATCCAGTAATACTTGCAGATAGCTCGTATAAACTTTTGGCATATTATGCGGAAAATGAAGTAATTGACCCTGTGTGGAAAGATCTAACAACAAAAGGGTATTGCTCTCACAATTTTGTTAATTTATTTAAAAGACAAAAGTTAATCGAAAAGGTTGCAAAAAGCCCTGAACCAATTTTAGTTAAAACTGGATTGGCAAAAGATATCCGTAGATACTTAGGTAAAATTTTAATAGATGATAAAATAGTGGGTCATTTAGGCGTATTAGAATATGATCAAAATTTTAAAGAGGAAGATCACGAGATCACAAAGCTTCTTTGTGATGTCATTTCTTCTGAAATGCAAAAAAACAATTTGTTTAGAAATTTTAAGGGAGTTATGTATGAAAGTTTGATACTTGACCTTTTGGATAAGAGGGTTAATGATAGGAGAATAATGGAAGAAAGGTTAAAATCTTCACAATGGGAGCCCTCTGATTACTATAAAGTTGTTACAATAAATGTGCCCAAGGATAATACTACTTCTCATATTGTGAACTACCTCAGAGATAGAATTGAGAGACTGATTCCATTTTGTAAGTCCGTATGTTACGAGGGTAATATAGTTTTATTGCTCGATTTTAAAGAAACTGATGATATAGAAAATATCGACAGGAAATTAAAAGATTTTTTAAATTCTAATAATCTCACAGCAGGGGTTAGCTTTACATTTAATGATTTAATGAAATTGGGGATTTATTATAACCAATCTGTAAATGCGCTTCAATTTGGTGAAACTTTAGATACAAAAGGACCATTGTTTTATTTTGAGTCCTATTATATATATAATCTTCTGTCAGAGGTATCAACTCGTCAAAATTTAAGTAGTTACTGCCATCCTGCTATATATAAAATCATAGCGTATGATAAAACAAATGGTACTGATTATTATAAGACTTTATATGAGTACTTCTTAAACTGCAATAATATAACAATGACAGCTAAAAAACTATATATCCACAGAAACACTATGGCACATCGGTTAGAAAAATTGAAAGAAATAACTGGACTTAATTTTGATGATGGAGAACAATGTTTTCGTTTATTTCTTTCATATAAAATACTTGAGCTTGAAAAAATTTAATACAACGATTTTTAAATTAAAATTCATTGAAACCAGTAGATCCGGAAGCACACACAGCTCTGTTAGCCATAAAATACTCTTATTTATACATTACTCAATAGGCTTTTGAAGATTGGGCCTTGATGGTAAAGCCTGTTCTAGCTGTAGAGATAACAAATCATGTTCTTCAGCAAATTCTAATAGTTCCTGGGCTTCGCCGTAAACTAAAACTCCAAAAACATTAACTCCATTTTTATCAATATAATTTAAAGCATGTTCATAGTATTCAACTTTACCAGGATCATAATCTAAAGCTTTAATAAAATCTTCTCGATCCGTCATGTATTTCAATAGTGAACGATAATGGGTTTCATATATTTCAGCCCATGATTCTGGACCACTATCTCGTGGTTCTTTTGTTGCGTCAACCAGCTGAAACAATGGATATTTATCAGGATTAGGACGAGCATCACTAATGGAACCTGTTATATTAGGGTTAAAACCAGTTAGATAATTTCTGTTGTTACCATGACTTTTGTCCTTATTATGGTCATCATGAGTTCTAACCCCTGCCCATTGGATATCTAAGTCTTCAAGTTCTAGCTTCATCTTTGCAAATTCTTTCAAATCCATATCTTCTTCAAAAGTCAGGTAAACTGAGACATATGAGACGGGTGATAAAGATTCAAGATGTTCCATCATTTTCTCTGGTTGATTTTCGTATACACCTTGCTCATAGAGTGAAGGATTTTTTACAACTTCAAACCCGAATGAATGAGAACTGGGCCCTATTCCTTCCAATGTTCCGATAAAATCACCTTGTTTAAGTTTAATAGTTTGGCTATCCATTTCATCTATAAATGGATCATGTTTCGAATAACTAATGGAATAGTTACCAAATCCCTCGGATTCTACATAATTTATTCCTGCCATATTAACACCAGGTACATTAAGCTCTGATAATGCTTTAAAATCAAACTTGATATCCGGAGAATCTTCCCCCATGGATGTTTCTGAAGGATTGTAAAAAAACATGCCTACTAAAGGTGACAACACAAAGAAAATACTTGTATACAAAATAACTACAATTATTACAGCAGTAAAGACCACCTTTCTAAGTCGTTGATTAACTAGTTTGTTGATATTCATACTTAGCGTATTTTTAGTTTCTTTTATAGTATTATTTTCTTCATAAGAGTTAATTTTTTTATTATCTTTCTCATCAAACTTATCTTCTTCATCTTTTGAATTAGCAAGTGATAAAAAGTTTTCAGTATAATAATCTTCAATTGCTTCGAATTTTTCTAATTCCTGCTCCACAAGCTTTATTTCATCTTTAGTAGCTTTACCTTTCTTATATTTTTCTAATAAATGTTTAAAACTCATAAATATCCTCCTTCATCAGTCTTTTTAGTTTCTTTCGCGCTCTATGTAAAGTTGTTTTAATGGTTGAAGGATTGGAATTCAAAGTGACAGCAATTTCTTTTATACTTAAACCTCCATAATAATAGAGGATTATAATTTCACGGTAATTATTAGGAGTGAGAGATAATATTTTTTTGTATATTTCATGATCCCTTTCATTTTTTATAATTTTTTTCAAAGGTGAATCTTGATTTTGATTATCCAAAATTATTTCATAATCTTCTAGTGAAAAATGATATTTGCTTGTTCGTTGATAATCAATAAATAAATTTTTTAAAACCCTAAAAAGCCAGAATTTTATATTATTATCGGGTGTCTCTAAAGTTAAGAAGGCTTTATAAAAAGTTTCGCTTACTAGATCTTTAGCTAATTCTTCGTGTCTGCAAAGTGATAAGGCGTAGAAGTAAAGTTCTCTATGGTATTTTTTATAGGCTAATTCAAATGGATTTTTTTTCATTAAAGTACCCTCTTTCTCATAAAGTGCCTCCACTAAAAAAACGAATGTAAACGTAAAAGGTTACACTTATTTTTAAAAAAGTGAATTGATTAAAAAATTGATTTTTTATTAACAAGCTATTCATGTAGGTCTCGCAGACAGAGTTTGTCCAACATATTTAGAACGTGAAATTTTAGTTCTAAATTTAAAAGGGTTTTTTCCTAAAAAATGGAATATAATATAATAATAACTTAGATACGCATTTAATGAAGAGGAGACAATAGAAAAAGATGACCATTCTTATTGAAAGACACTCGGATTCCGAATTGACCGTTAAATTCGATTATACTAAAGAGAGGGTTGAATTGTTAAATTAGTTTCCAGGAAGAAGATATGATCGCAATAGTAGATGTTGGTTTGTACCCAATACATCAAAAGCAATAAAAACGCTTAAACAATTATTTGTAAAAGAGAAAATTATAGATGCTATCGAAGCTACAGACCAGCTTGACCTAAACCAAAAGAAGATAATGCGAGAATTTGAAAAAACCTTGAAATTAAAAGGTTATACTGAAAAAACTATAAAAGCTTATATAGGTCACATAAAACGTTTCTTGAAAGTGGGATTAAATATAAATAATAAAGAAGATATCCAATCTCATATAATTTTTCTTCTCGAAAATAATAATTCTCATTCCTATGTAAATCAAGCCATAAGTGCACTGAAGCTTTTAAATAATGAAATTACGAAAAAAGGTTATGTAGATGTTCATGGAATTAAAACTTGTGTGAATCAGCAAATAAAAGTTAATAGACCTAAAAAAGAAAGGAAATTACCAAATGTTTTGAGTCAGAAAGAAGTTTTAGAACTACTTACCGTAACAACTAATATTAAACACAAAGCTATTTTGTGCATAATTTATTCAAGTGGTCTCAGGGTTGGTGAAGCAGTCAGGTTAAAACCAGAAGATTTAGATGGAGAGCAAAAAATAATTCATATAAAACAAGGAAAAGGAAGGAAGGACCGTTATACTATTTTATCGGATAATGCTCTAAAAATATTAAGAAATTACTATAAAATTTATCAACCTAAGAAATGGCTTTTTCCTGGACAAAATGAAAATCTGCATTTGAGCGAAAGATCAGTTCAAAAGATATTTCAAAAAGCTAAGCAGAAAGCTAATATAAATAAAAAAGTATCAGTTCATTCTTTGAGACATTCGTTTGCGACTCATTTACTAGAAGCTGGAACTGATTTAAGGTATATTCAAAAACTGCTAGGTCATGAAAGTTCTAAAACTACTGAAATTTACACACATATTACGACTCAAAATATTTCAAGAATTGAAAGCCCACTAGACAAGTTAATGGAGGAAATATAGTAAGACAAAACTTTAAGCTCAATATATAAAAAGCTAAAAAAGTTCAATTTGAAAAAGCTAAAAAGCCCAATAAATGTTTTTATTAACTATTAACTTTAGCACTATAATTGGTATTAACGAAATAAACATCGCAAACCCATTTAAATATGAAGTATTCGCGAACACTTCAATCAGCGCTTCGCTAATTACGAAGTTATGTGAAATCGGGCAAAAAAATACTGCTATTAGTGGTAGCAGTTATAATTTAAAGCCATTATCTCTAGCAAGATTAATAATATACTTCTTTATATGGGTGCAATACTCAAGAGCTTTATCAGCTTCTTCATTAGTCACAGTTGAGAACTGACCAGGATATCTTGCTTCAACAGCAAACTCATTCAAATATTCTGCAGCTTCCATAATATCATTAGGGATGTTTTTGTCTAATAACTCAAGAAGATAACTTAGATTATGAGATTTCTTAAAATCTATTTGGAGTAATACCAACAATCCTTTGATATATTTTTCAGCAGATTGCTGACAGTGAAAACAAGTAATATGATTTATTTCTTTAAAAAGCATTTTAGCTGCTTGTAGGTCTTTCTCAGCAAATTCGAACCATTCCTTAGCTAGCGACTGTACGTCCTTGGTCATAAAGTAATTTTCCCTCCTTTTTAACATGGTAGGCAATTGTACCCTTAATCTTACATTCATTAGTAAATTCATTTGGAGTGTATATCAGAATATCAACGGGATAATAATTTTGACCACGTAATTGTTTTCTGAATTCTAAAGCACGAAATCTTTTTGGTTTTGAAGTTTCAGTAACAACCAGAAAATCTATGTCACTATTTTCATTTGCTTCATTTTTAGCTTGAGAACCAAACAGGTATATTTTATCTGGATCATAGAAGGAAACTAATTTATTTAAAACAAAATCAATATATTCTTCAACCGACATTGTTACACCTCCAAACTTGTAGGTTATTATATTATTATTTCAATAACATTCTGTTAATATCCTTTAATACATTTAAGGTTTGCCCGACCTCACATAACACGATTGTTTGCGTTGCTCCTTGCAGTCGCACCCTCCGGGACATTGCCTTTTGTCACGACTTTTGCAGTTAGCGGTTGAGGTAGTATGGCAGCAAAAGTCGTGCCAAACCCCTTAGTATTTTGTTTGGGCTTGTTATGCCGGGGCCGGCAACGTCGCAAACAACGGGAACGTTATATGAAATACCTCGCTAGTAATTTGGGATGTTATTCCAAAGCATTCAATGATATAATAGATTTGACAGGAGGTGTTGTTATGCAATGGTCTGAAGTAAGAAAGCAATACCCTAATAAATTTGTTAAGTTTGAAGTGCTAGATTATCATACTGATGATAATAAAAGGGTTGTAGATGAAGTTTCAATAATTAAAGTGATTGAAGACTCAAAAGAAGCAATGCAAGAGTTTTCTAAATGTAAAGAAGGCCAATTTGTTTACAATACAAAACATGAAAAGGTAATTATAGACGTAGTAAAACATATAGGAATTCGGAGGACTTCATAACAATGTATAATTTACGGTTTGAAAATGGGTTGTTATATGCTGACGCTACGATCTATCATGAGAAAAAAGAAATTACAATACCTGATGTAATAATTGATACTGGTTCAAGTCACACAATAATCTTGACAGACTTTTTATATGACTTGGATATTGGATTTGATGACTCTGATGAATTAGTTGTGATGTCTGGCATAGGAGGAGCAGAGTCCCCTGCAGTGAGAAAACAAATTAATAGTATTTCTATAGGCGATATTTCCGTAGAAAATTTGAAGACAGATTTTGGAGTGATAGATCCAAAAGGTAGTATTAATGGGCTTGTAGGAATGGATTTTCTGATACTAGGAAAAGTAACTATTGATACATACAATATGACCCTAAATGTGAGATGAGGGTCTTTTTTTATAAGTTATAATGCTCGGTCCATCAGCTAACACGATTGTTTGCGCTGCTCCCTTGCGGTCGCGCCCTTCGGGACATTGCCTTTTGTCACGACTTTTGCAGTTAGCGGTTGAGGTAGTATGGCAGCAAAAGTCGTGCCAAACCCCTTAGTATTTTGTTTGGGCTTGTTATGCCGGGGCCGGCAACGTCGCAAACAACGGGAACGTTAGCTGACATTTTGCAAGTGCGTTGAAAAAGGAAAACAGTGGCTCAAGGGCCACTGTTTAATCAAATTTAATATGAAGATCTCTGTCGCAAGCTTTGGCTATTTTATATAAAAGCTCTATACTTGGATTGTAGCTTTCGTTTTCTAATCGGGAGATTGCAGATTGTTTTGTTCCTATTTTTTCAGCTAATTCTTTTTGACTTAAACCTTTTTCCTTGCGAAGCTTAATAACTTGTCGTTTGATATCATAAAGGACTTCTAAGTTATCATATTCTTTTTTAACATTAGGGTTGTTAAATAGTTTTTCTTTAACTTTCTTATGGTTCATAATTATCACCTCTTTCAAGATACTTTTTTAACCTTTTTAAAGCCATATTCAAATCTTTTTTAGGGGTTTTGTTATCTTTCTTTTGAAAACCGTGGAGTAAAACAAAGGTATTATTATAATCTTTGAAAAGTATTCGAAATATGTTAGAACTATGTTTGATCCTTAATTCCCAAAGTTCTGTATTTTTAATTTTACGAATATGTGGCATCCCTAGAGAAAGTCCAAATTCTTCAAGAAGATCAATTTCTCGTAATATTTGGCCTGTTCTTTAGCGTATTGTTTTAAGATAAAGTTTACAACAGGTGATTCATTATATTCTTCAAAATATATTATTTCATACATGACTTCACCTCACACCTGTTAGTAATAAAATTATATCACATATATGTTATATAAACAATAAATTAAAAGAAATGCAAAACGTCAGATAAACCAGCTAATATTTGTCAAGGTTTTATTAATAATTTATCAATATAAGAAAATAATCCATGCCAAATAAACCTACCCAGCAAGTAAGTTTTTTTAGTGTAATACTGCTCTTTCAAAATAGATTCAAATAGAGTAATATTGTATCAAGAGGTCGAGAAAATGGTTCTACTCTTCAACATGCCATAAATTATTCTTAATAGCTTGTTAGAAGCTGCAATAATTGCAACATTAGGCGCCTTACCCTCGGAAAGCTTTTTAGAATAGAACTCAAATATCACGGGGTTTACAGGCTTTCCTTTTCTCTTTCTAATACCTGCAACAGTAGCCTGATAAAGAGCTTTTCTAAGATGATTCGATCCTCTTTTAGATATCTTGTTTTTAGTAGCCTTAAACCTTCCTGACTGAAAAACGCTGGGATCTAGTCCTGAAAAAGCGACTAGTTGTTTAACAGTAGGGAAGTTAAGGACGTCACCGATTTCAGAAAGAATGGTGGCAGCTGTCACTTCTCCTACCCCTGGGATGGAGAGGAGGAGCTCAAATTGAGGTGAAAGCCTAGCAAGCTTAACCATTCGATCCCGCATACGGGTCAAATTGTCTCTTAAGTTATTGAGGATAGAAATATAATCCTTGATAGCTTCTTCAAAAGGCCCTTGGGACAGGTTAACAGATAGGCTTTCTCTGGCAGCATTGTAAAGCATGTCCACCTTATCTTGGTACCACTTTTTAGGCATGTTAGCCAATTTCAAAGCTTTGATTATCTCTTCTCTAGAAGCTTCAAGTACAGCATTTGGAGAAGGGAAATGATAAAGTACATTTAGAGAAGTTTTAGAACAAAAATCAGAAAAAATCCCATTATACATAGGAAAGACCATTTCAACAAAGTCTCTAAATTTAAGCTGCGTTTCGCTAAACACCTCACAAATACCATCATACTGTCTACACATAGTTCGTAGATTTCTAGCCTGATCATCCATCCTAAACTGTAATTGATCTCCTTTAAGATAATAAACATTGGCAATTCTAACGACATCAATAGCATCAGTTTTAACCTTTCTTACAGCTTTATTTTTTTGTAAGTGGGTTTCAATGGGATTCAATGATATAACTTTAAATCCATTAGTTTCAAAAAAACTGACAATAGGGGTGGAGTAGTTTCCGGTGGCCTCTAGAACAACTTTAGCTTTAGAACCAGTTTCTATTTCAGTAGACTTAAGGATCTCCAAAACTTCAGATAACTCCTTATGGGTGTGCTTAAAGGTGAAGGTTTTGTCTTTCAAATTACCTTGAGAAAGAAACAGAGCAGCAGTACTATTTTCTTTTGAAACATCGATACTTAGTACAGGATCAGTCATAGAACTCCTCCTTTGTATTTGGGGGACCGAAGCTTTCCATCCTTCACAAGTTCGCTCGGTGATGCGGGTTAAAATACCCAACCAGCTTAATCGGGATATGGATGTAAGCTTAGGCTTGGACACTTTATTCGACGGGATCTAGTCCCAACACGATTGACGTCCTTCACCCCAGGGCTTTCTTAAGTATAGACTTTTTAGAAAAAATAAAAAAGGTTCATAGCCCAGACTAAGCTGGTTATGAACCAATAATACGAACACGATTGTTTGCGCTGCACTTCCTGCGGTCGCTTGCCCTTTGGGACATGCCCTCTGTCACGGAGGTTGCAATAAGTGAGTAGAATTAATGGAGGGGCAACCTCCGCGCCAGGCCGACTGTTGTCGGCCCGGGCACGTTGCAAACAACGGGAACGTTATCTGAAACATTGGGCAAAGCGTCTGCCCGCGTCCTGCGGGCAGTTGGGAAGACCTATTTGATGTAATGGTAAAAGTCATGAATTGATTTAACTACTAGAAAGGAAGAAAAGCAAGAGTTAAATGGGGTGATATTGATTTTTTCTCCTGGCGCAGGGAGCATTGGTTTTGATTTTATATCTTTTGTGTTACTTGTGATTGGAATTTCTTTAATAATTAAACCTAGATTGTCATTGCAATTGATAAAAGATAAAATTAATACTTTTGGTTTTTTAAATGTTTCTACTGAAACGACTGAAGTTCAGGTTATTACCATAGTAATAACAGGAATTATATTAATTTTACTAGGATTTCTTTATTTAGTTTCTTTTAGATAAAGAAGGTAACGAAGATATCCAAGAAATTTATCAGCCTCCGCCGTCCATGGCTTTGGCTGGACCTATAGCATCATATAACACGATTGACATTGCCTTTGTCACGTCTTTTGCAACCAAGAAAGCAAAAACTATGGGGGAGCAAAAGCCGTGCCAAGCTTCTTTGTAGAAGGATTAGGGTTAACATCTGATGGAGCCGGCATCGTCGCAAACAACGGGAACGTTAGACGAAAGACTAGTCAGTTTAGAATGTGGGTATAATATGTGGTAAAATATAGTAAACACTTTTAAAAGGAAGTGAGAATATGGACAAAAAGAAAATACTTATAACCCTTCAAAATAATAAAGACAAACTACAAAAACTTGGGGTAAGGAATATAGGTTTATTTGGGTCTTTTGTTAAAGAGCATCAGAAAGACAACAGCGACCTTGATTTTGTAGTTGAGTTTAAAAAAGGACAGAAAAATTATGATAACTATATAGAACTCAAGTTCTTTTTAGAAGAATTATTTGATAAAGAAATTGATTTAGTTACATCCGAATCAATAAAACCTGAATTAAAGGCAGAGATAATGGAGAGTGTTGAATATGCGTGACTACAGAGTTTATTTACAAGATATATTGAAATGTATTGAAAAAATAGAAAGCTATGTGAACAACATAACTTACAAAGCTTTTAGTTCAAACAATATGGTTCAAGATGCTGTGATTCGTAATTTAGAGATTATTGGGGAAGCTTCTAAAAGAATTCCAGAAGAAGTTAAGGAAAATGCTTCTCATATTGAGTGGAGAAAGATAGCTGGAATTAGAGATGTGTTAATTCATGACTACGCGGAGGTAGATTTAGAAATAGTATGGGATGTTGTACAGAACAAGTTACCGATTTTAAAAGATGGAATTAAAGATTTATTGAATAATTAGTCCATCGTCTAACACGTTTGTTTGCGCTAGCTCCTTTCAGTCGCGCCCTACGGGACATTGCCTTTGTCACGTCTTTTGCAATTAATTGGGTTAGGGTTTAAGTAGCAAAAGTCGCGCCAAACCCCTTGGTATTTGTTTGGGTTTGCTATGGCGGGTCCGGCAACGTCGCAAACAACGGGAACATTATATGCAATGCCGTGATTGAGTTCTTCAATGTGTGGTAAAATATTGGTAGAACAAATTAGAAGGTGCATATTTATTATGGATGATAAAACCTTGAGTTAAAAAAGATATTTCATCAATAGAGTTTGAATTAAACCAGATTGAAAAACACCTAAACTCGTATGAAACTTTAATTAAGAAAGCAAAAAATGGAAAACCGGATTTAATTGAGATGACAGCACTAGCTTCTGTTCTACATTCATTTTATAACGGAATAGAGAATTTGTTTGTAGCTGTTGCAAAAAACATTGATAAATATGTACCCAAAAGTTCCAATTGGCACAAAGAGTTACTTAAACAAATGTTAAAAGAAAATGAAGTTAGAGGACCTTTGATTTCAGAAGACTTGAGAAATAAATTAATTGAATATTTAGCATTTAGACATTTTTATCGCATTCATATTCTTTTTATCTTGATTAGGAAGAATTAGAAAGCTTAGTAGTGTCACTCAATGATACATGGGAACAAGTAAAAAAAGAAATGACGGAATTTATAAGTGAACAAAATACATAATGGCACAGCATATAACACGATTGTTTACGCTGCACTCCCTGCTTTCGTTTGCCCTTTGGGACATGCCCTTCTGTTACGGAGGTTGCAGTTGATGAGTAGAATTAATGGAGGAGCAACCTCCGCACCAGGCCGACTGTGGTTGGCTCGGGCACGTCGCAAACAACGGGAGCGTTATCTGAAATGCTCAGTATGGTTATTTAAGCATATAGGAATGAGCCACGATTGTTGATATAATATGGTCAAAAGATCACCAGGGGAGTGATAAGAATGAAGTGGGATGAAGTAAGAAAGCTTTATCCAGGTCAATTTGTTAAGGTAGAAATTTTAGAGTCTGAAATAAGAGGAAATAAAAAATATGTTACTGATGTGGCTGTTATAAAACCTATTAGTGATAAAAAAGAGGCAACTCAAGAACTTATAAACTCAAAGGGAGACACTGTAGTTTATCATACTGACAATGAAGAAATTGTCTTGGAGATAAAGAATATTAAAGGATATAGAGGTATAGTTCAATGAAGATAGAATATAGAGAAGGTTTATTGTTCACTAGTGTTGATTTAGTTTATCAAGGCAGGAGAAAAAAGATTAATAATATAGTAATAGATACAGGAGCGTCTGAAACTATTATTTCTTCTGATATAGTAGAAGACTTGGATATTTTTGCAGATCCAAATGATAAAATAGTAAGTTATTATGGGGTTGGAGGATCAATACATAATGCTTTTGTTAAAACAATAGATGAAATAAAAATCGGGGAGTCCAAAATCAAGAAAGCTGAACTTGATTTTGGACTTATTGATATAAATGGTGAAATAAATGGGTTACTAGGGCTTGATATTTTGATAGATACAGAAGTTATTATTGATTTAAAAAATATGATACTTAAATTTTAGTAATAAATGTTTAGTCCTTCGTCTAACACGATTGTTTGCGCTGCTCCCTTTTCCCGCCTTCGGAAATTATCTTTTGTCACGACTTTTGCAGTTAGAGGTTAAAGTTAGTAAGTAGCAAAAGTCGCGCCAATCCCCTTGTATCTTGTATGTCGGGCTCGGCAACGTCGCAAACAACGGGAACGTTATCTGAAATGCTAAGTGTGGTTATTTCAGCAATATATGAGTGCCCCCCGATTGTAGATATAATAAGAAAGATCACTAGGAGAGTGATAAGAATGAAGTGGGATGAAGTAAGAAAGCTTTATCCAGGTCTATATGTAAAGTTAGAAATTCTAGAGGAGTGTAATGATGAGAAAAAGAATTACTTCTAAGTTTAAGTTTGTACTACAAAATAAGGTGACTATAATAAAGTTTATTTGATTTTTGATATTAGATATAAGGGGAATATACGACAAAAAATAAGCTTCGTCGTTTATGATTCCGCCTATTGCATCATCTAACACGCTTGTTTACACAGCTCCCTGACGGTCGCGCACTAAGGGACATGCCCTTCTGTCACGGAGGTTGCAGCTAGTGGATAGAATAAATGGAGGGGCAACCTCCGCGCCAGGCCGACTGAGTCGGCCCGGGTATGTTGCAAACAACGGGAACGTTAGGCGACATATAACTCAATAAGGAGGGAGGATAGCTATGGGTAAACAGGAAGAAATCAAATTCTTTAATGATCAAGCAAAAGTGTGGGATAACAAGATTACGCAAGAACATATAAAAGTAGCTAAAGATTTTATTTCAGAATATAATATTGGGGCTAATAATGCGGTTCTTGATGTAGGTGCTGGAACAGGAATAATTTACACTATCATTGATAATAAAAACTTAACCGACTACGTTGGAATTGATATTGCTGAAAATATGGTTAAAGAATTTAGAAAAAAACACCCAGAAGCTGATATTAGGTGTGATGATTTTGAACTGGAATGTCAGTTAGAGAAAGCATTTGATTTTGTTATAATTTTTGATGGTATACCTCACTTCAGAAATTTAAGCAAGTTGTTTGAAAATGCATATAACAACTTGAATAAAAATGGGAAGTTTATAATCGTACATTCCAAAACTAGGAAAGAATTTAAAGCAAATCAAGAGAAAAACGGATATAATTCTGAAAAATCACTTATACCAACTGATGCCGAACTAATCTATCATAGTAAAGAAAAAAGTTTTACAAATATAATTGTCGAAGATGATAGATACTTTAAGTTTGTATGTGAAAAAAACTGAGAGATTTGGCGAAACAAAATACTCTATTGTTGATGTTGTTAAGGTCGTAAGGGAAGAAACTCATAAAAATAACAATAAAGAATAGTTAATGAAGAGGGAGGTAATAAGCTTTACACCTAATATATGGTAAAATAATAGTAATAATAAAAGGTAAATAATAAAAAGGTGAAGAGGGGTCTAAATATGCTAAGAATAATCTAATTCAGTTAAGATGCTTAATTTTAATTACGGAAGCAGGAATGTTTCGTTTGACAAGCATTGCACAATTAATAAGGAATATTTAATTTAAGGTCGAAGAAAAAATCAAAACATATTTAAATGTTGCTTTGGAGGCGGATAATTATGAAACTGACTTTGGAAAAAGTAAGAGTTGATGATTTAGTTTTTGGTGATCACACCATGATTAACGGTACCACTTTAATCGTTAACAAAAACGAAATCATTAAAAAAGTTAAGGAAGATGATCGGATTGCTAAAGTAAACATAGACATTGTGAAGCCAGGTGAATCTGCTCGCTTATTTTCTGTAAGAGATGTAATTGAACCTAGAGTAAAAGTGGACGATACGTGTGAACTGTTTCCTGGTACGATTGGCAGTGTTGACCAGGTGGGAGAAGGGGTTACCAAAGTGTTTAAAGGTGCAACGATAGTAACCACCGGGAAAATTGTTGGAGTTAAGGAAGGTATTATAGACATGTCTGGTCCAGGAGCAGAGTACACACCTTTCTCTCATACGAATAACCTTGTACTAGACTGCGATCCGATTTCTGGCCTGGAAAGTCGCCAGTACGAAGAGGCTTTACGGCTGGCTGGCTTGAAAATCGCCCATTACATTGGTGAAAAATGTCAAGAGGCGACAGCCCAGGAAAAAGTCGCCTATGAAACGCTACCCATAGATCAACAGAAGCAAAAGTACCCTGAGCTACCGAAGGTGGGATACATCTATATGCTTCAAAGCCAGGGACTATTACACGATACTTATTTCTATGGTGTGGACGCTAAAGAGATACTACCTACTTATATTTATCCAACAGAAGTCATGGACGGTGCTATTGTCAACGGAAATAGTATTATAGCTTGCGACAAGAACACCACCTACCATCATTTGAATAATCCTATCATTGAAGATTTATTTGAATATCACGGTAAAGAAATTAATTTCTGCGGGGTCATTATTACAAATGAAAACGTTACTTTAGAGGATAAAGAGCGTTCTTCAAATTACACTGCTAAATTGTCGGAGCAATTTGGGTTTGATGGTGTCATCATTTCAAAAGAAGAGTACGGAAACACAGACACCGATTTGATTATGAATTGCAAGAAGATTGAGGAAAAGGGGATCAAAACGGTACTTGTAACGGACGAGTATGCAGGCCGGGATGGTTCTTCCCAATCCCTAGCAGACGCTGACCCGAAAGCAGATGCTGTAGTGACTACTGGAAATGCCAACGAAACGATCATATTACCCCCTATGGACAAAATTATTGGTAAAATCGATTCAGAGGATCTGGATGCTGGTAATTATGAAGGGAACCTCAAGCATGATCAGAGTATCGAAATAGAGATACAAGCTATTATTGGGGCAACCAATGAATTAGGTTTCAACAAGATGGGTGCAACCGAATTCTAAATGATCCATTTAGACTCGGAAAACCTGTCATAAATACTAGTTTACGTTTACCGCCTTCCTTTTTAAGGATGCAGTGTAGTAATTTAGAGATTATAGGGAGGGGAAGCTTTTAAAATAATGTCAGAGGAATTTAAGGGAAATTTTTTTTTGAGTTAAGAAAGATAGCCCTACGGGGACATGCCTTCTGTCACGCCTTTTGCAGTTATGGATAGAGTTTTTAAAGGGCAGAAGTCGCGCCAACCCCTTGGTATTTTGTTTGGGTTTGTTATGCCGGAGCCGGTAACGTCGCATATAACGGGAACGTTATCACCTGAAAAACATTGAGTAAAACAGCAAAACATAGATCTGCCCGCCTTCTACCGCGGTAAAAACTGGATTTCGTAGTAGATATTTTATGTTCCTCTTCAATAGGACATATCATTTTAAAACTTATTAGAGAGAGGTGGTAAAAGTGTCAGGAAGAAAATTAGTTTATTTAGTAATAGTAATAAGCTTAATGGTTTTAACAGTTTTTGTGACAGGCTGTACTCAAGAGAAAAAAGCAGGAGATGAACAGGCTAAACAGGATGAAGATGAACCAAATGAATACAAAGTAGAGGTACAAGCTAATCCTGAAGAAGCTGGTGAGATAACAGGAGAAGGTACTTATGAAGAGGGGGAAAAGGTTGAACTAGAAGCAGTATCAAAAGAAGGTTATGAATTTAAGAAATGGCATTTAGAAGGAGAAGATATTAGTGAGGATAAAAAATATAATTTTACAATGGAAAAAGATAAAAAGTTCCAGGCAGTATTTGAGACAGAATATAATTCGGATAAGTTTGAACAGATAACCACAGAAACAGATGATGGTACTATTAAAGAAACTATCATGGGAGCAAATTTAATAGATGAATTAGACCCTGTAAAATCAAATGCATTAACTGACGAGCCAATTTATATAGGAGAAAATTATATTGCTCAACCTGATGAAGAAAAAGGTGACTTGGTCATTTACCAAAAAGATAATTTAGAACATTTTGATACCGTAGAAGGAATAGTTACAAAAGAAGGGACTAATGAGAAATGTGTAATTATTGAAGATCAGTTGATTTATATACCAAATACCGGTCAAAGAGCGTATTTTTATAGTCTCGAAGAGGAACAAGCTTCAAAAGAAAAAAAATTAAATATACAAGATTTAGAATGGGACATACCAGAGGGTTTAGAGAAGGATGGGAGAGGAAAATTCTTTATAAACATACATAACAATCTACACTTTCAAACTAGTGTTATTGGCAATCACCTATTTCTTTACGCAGATCATTCTTGGGTAGTAAGGCATGAAAAACCACCCAGAGTTGAAAAACCTTTTTTAAAAGTATTCGAGTTATCTGAAGATGGATTTAAACAAAAAGAGATAAATTTTGAAGAGGAGTTTGAAGAGTCCCCGTTAATTACGGATATAGCAATATACGATGATAATAGCGCTATTATAGCTAGTGGTGATAAAGGATTTAGTTTAATAGATTTAAACAATTTCTCTATAGAACATTTGGAGGTAGGCGGTACTAGTCATGAGGGGGAAGTCCCTGGCGAAGGTGATTCAAATTTTGTGTCCCATAAAATTTTAGGAGTCAATGAATATGGCATTTTACTTACTAAAAGTGAAGTGCCAATACATGCCTGTTCTGCTAGAAGTATAGAAATATGGGCTCCGGATAGCAATAATTCCCTCGATTTAACAGCAAGCACTGTACAGCACCTTCCCGGTGGTTTTGAAGAGGAAAAAGATGATGTAATGTTGGTAGGTGCTATCCCAGATGAAAAAGGGATTAAAAACAATTTATGGCCTACTAATATGACTGAATCTGAGCAAATTGAGGAAGGCAAAAGAAAATCTTCATTACAGATATCTGCTTTTGTAAGTTTAGATAATAATAAAGTGATGAAAGATGTTGGTGAAAATAATTCTAAATTGAGTGAGTACCTACACAAAGAATTAGATTTTGCTCAAACATTAGATAATGGAGAGATAGACCAGCTTCCGGTTATTGTAAAAGATACAGATAAAGATCATTTACACCATACATTTGACGATCCGCGTCCTCCTATTGAAGCTCCTGTTTTTGCGTCAACTAATCTAAACGCGAATAGTTTAGATATAGAATTGGTTTATCTTAAAGATAATATTAAGCTTATCCAAATTGATCCTGAAGATCAGGATATTTACTTAAAGAAAGATGATTCAGTTTATCAGATAGAGTATGATTCTTTGTTTAGTCATTAATAAAAAATTTAATTTGAAGATCTTAAAGTGAATGAGGTGATACCTTGTCAGTAAGAAGGTCATTTCAATTATTATTGATCACATGCTTGTCTGTTTCAGTAACTTTTATGACAGGTTGCACACCAGAGTACGAAGTGGAGATACAAGCTGATCCTGAAGAAGCAGGAGAAATTGAAGGTGAAGGCACTTACGAAGAAGGAGAAGAGGTTACAGTTGAAGCTGAACCTAATGAAGGTTATGAATTTAAAAAATGGGAAAAAGAAGGTGAAGAAGTAAGTCAAGATCAAGAATATAAATTTGAAATTGAAGAAAGTATAGAATTAGTTGCTGAATTTGCAGAAACTGTAAACATTCCTGATGAAAACTTAGAAGCAGCTATTAAGGAAGAGTTAGGTGTAGATCAAGTGACAAAAGAAAATATTAAACAGTTAACATCTTTGGAGGCGAGAAGAGAAGGGATTAGCGATCTGATTAACTTGGGAAAGGCAGAAAATCTTAAAAACTTAAACCTTTCGGGCAATAAAATTCAAGATATAACCGCTTTAACTGAACTTACGGGACTAGAGAAGTTAAACTTAAACAATAATGAGATAACAGATATTAAAGCACTACATGAATTGACTAATCTTAAAGAAGTCAACCTTATAGGAAATGAAATCGATGAAATAAACTTTTTAGGAGAATTAAATGATCTCAAAAAACTTTCTGTAAGGGATAATGAGATGAATTTGACATTGGTTGATTTTGACCAATCTCCTGGAGATGACTATATAGCTTATAGGGTAAAAAGCCCATTACCCTTAACTGTCGATGTTCAGGTAGTAAACATAAATGAAGACTTAAGCGTTGAACAGGTATTTGAACCAAATAGTGTTACTGATCGGGGCGAGCTTTATAGTTTTACTGAAGCGTCTTCCTATGAAGACCCATTTGTTCAGCATGTTCCCAAAAAACATCCATTTGACGTTTATAAAGACCATGAATGGAAAAATACACAAGTTTTAAAGGTTGTTGTTCGTGAAGAACATGAAGAGGGTAAGGATGGAGAGCACAAGTTACCTGGAGAGTATAAAATCGATTTTAAAAACAGAGAGATTATTGAAATTAATAATTAATTTATTTATGAGGAAGCTTACAATTCATGTATAGTATGTCTATTATCAAGGGGGTTTTTATTGATTGACAAAAAGAATATCTTTAGTGAACATCATCTGATTTATGTGTACTAGAATTTCTGAAAAGCTGAAGGAATGGGTTAAAATTTTCCCCATTCTTTTTTAAAATCAAAAGGATTATCTAGATCCAAATGGAAATATATGGTATAATTTAAAAAACATTTAGCCTTCGCCGTCCTTGGCTTCGCTTGAAATCCCAATGCATCAGATAACACGCTTGCTTAAACAGCTCCCTGACGGTCGCGTACTAAGGGACATGCCCTTCTGTCACAGAAGTTACAGTTGTTGATCAATCCTTAACTAGGTTGCAAACTGGATTGCATGATAAATTTCAATAAAAGGAGAATTTCATGAACAGCAAGGTAGGTTTAATTTTATCCAACATTTTAACTATAATATTGTTCATATCAATTGCGAGTTTAGGGTTAGGTATAATTGGAGCAATTTCGTCATTTTTTATAGAAGAAGAGATTGCCCCTCTTAATTTTGTTGGGACTCTAATTCGGTCTGTTCTTTGGGTTCTTATTTACCTCATTTTACTTAGAATTTTACAAAATTCAGAAACTAAATTAATTACTAAAGAAAATATACAAAGACTCCAATATATAGGATATCTTTTGATTCTGGTGTTTTTACTTGAAGGTGCATTGACTTACACTCAGGTACTAGAACAAGGAGGGAATCTACGCATTCTTGTAGCAGGTTTATTTTCAATATTTCTTTCAGAATCCCTTGGAAAAGAAGTGACATCTTAATAAAGTCGCGTCTTACTGACTTTTTAGAGGTGTTAAGAGAAAAACTATAAGCAAATATTAAATGTTTTGTTAGATAATCGTTACTATCATTTTATCAAAACCACATTACATGAAGGAAGGAGAATGTTTAGTGGGTATAGAGACAATATTATTTCAACAGAATTTTGGCTATATAACAGCTAATATAATAGCTATTTGTATTACCACAATTTTTATAAGTCTAGTTTTTTCCTTCTTGTGTATTAGTTTTTTCAGAGGTTCCAATATAGGCTTTGATATAATTAATAATAAGAACACCAGAAAAATGTTTCTACTATCGATTACTGTTTTTGGCATTGTATTTATGATAATTAATACCGTCAACTTCTTATCTAGATATCCTTGTTAAATTTATCGGGGAGTGATCTCTATCCAACTCACAAAAATTTTGCCTTATGTTTTATTTTTTGGCATAGGAATTGTAATGCTGAATTTATCTGCGGAATTTTATTTAGAAGGACAAAGGGCTTCAGATCATCTGGATTATTCAGGAGTTATAAGATCACATATATTTAGAGTGATGTGTGGATTTATAATAGGTGCTTCAGTTAATTGGAGAAAAGTAAAAGGTTATTTTGAAGGCAATATAAATTTTGGCATACAACTGCTACCAGGGATATTAATTCTAGGTATAAGTTTATTACCTACTATATGGATTAGTGAAAATTTTGGCGTTCTTCAACCTTTTGGGGATAGATTGATAGACTGGTTGTTTGCACCTTTGCAGTGGGGGGTCGAATCAAATGATTTTGAGTGGGCTTGCCGGGGTACTCGTTACAAAAGGATTATATAGAGAATAAATAAACAGTCGTCTTGCTATCACGGAAGTTGCAATTATTTTTTAAAAATGATATTAATCTAATTTAGAACTTTAGAACTTAGTTCGATAATATAATGGCATTCAAGGGGGTTATTATGATTTGTATAAGGTAGATTTTAAAAAAGATCACCTTATAGGAATAGTCTATGTCATATTATTTATTATATATGCCGGTATACTGAATTACTTTTCATGGGCCGACGGAGTAGTTGAACAACTCAATCCAATTTACGTAATTTCCTGGATCTTGTTATATCTTCCTTTTTTGTATTATTCATTTTTTAGAAAAGAAAAAGACTGGAGTATTAGTGATTTTGGTTTTGTAATAAATTATCAAGTTTTCATAACTGTTGCAGTTTATATGATATTTATTATTTTAAATTTTGAGCTTTTTTCTTTCAAAGACTGGCAATCCTCAGGTATCGAAATCTTTGCGAGAACTGGTGAAGAGGTGTTTTTTCGTGGATACTTATATGTACTACTATTGAGGATTTTTAAATATACTGAGAAACCTTGGGTATGGGCGGTTCTAATATCGAGTTTAGCTTTCGCAGCAGTTCATACACAAACTTTACTCCCAGATTACGGAGCAAACATGTTTGATATTTTTATTTTAGCAATAGTGTTAGCTCTTTTAAGAAAATGGACTGAATCACTTTTGCCGGCTATTTTGATTCATGTTACCTTAAGAACCATATTTGAAGCAGATTTTTTTGTGGTTATTTTAAGTATAACTTGGTATTTTATTTTTGTTTTATTGGCATACTCACGAAAATAATTTTAGGAGAAATTCCAATATATGTTTTAGAAAATTCAAAGGGAGATGAATCCATGAGTAAAGTTCAGATTTTTTTAATACCAACTTGGGAGGGAGGAATGATATTAACCTGGATTAGAGAATTACTGACACTGGTAGGTCATTTAGCCCTTGTTGTAGGCTTTTATAAAAGTTCTAAAGCAGAAATGGCTGAGTAGGTTCTTGCTAATTGCATTTGCAAGTACTAATACGTAGTAGATAGTTTTGCTAAACAGAACGTATATTGAGAGTGGTTGTAAGTCTGGTACAGCCCTATGGACTTCTCTTTGTAAGGAGTGATATGGAATGAAGGACTTTAGCACAATTTGGTATACTTTTATTCTTTTCATACTTGGTGTAGCGTCTTTCTTTACTGGGGAAGTAGTAACTTTTTTTATGCTAGGTTTTATAATATTGATACTGACAAATATCTATAATGCACTTAAAAAAATATTAGAGAAACTTGATAAACTTCATTGAACTGTGGCATTGAAATGTGGCATTGAAATGTGGCAGTTTGGTATCTATAAGTTTAGCTGAAAGTGAGTGAGGTGATATTTTGAAAAAAGAAGACATATATAACTTACCTAAATATTATGATATAGCCTTTTCGTGGGACTTATCAGAGGAAATATATTTTTTACTTGATGTATTTAAGAAAAACGTACCTTTTGAAGTTAATAACGTTTTGGAACCTGCATGTGGAACGGGACGTTACTTAATTGAACTGCCTAAATACAAAAATTTTAGTAAGATAGTAGGCTATGATTTGAACCCAGAGATGGTTGAATACAGTAATGATAAAATAAAAGATAAAAGACTTCAGGAAATTGCCTCTGTAGCTAAAGATGATATGATTACAGCAAAATTTAGTGAGCAATTTGATCTAGCCATCAATATGATAAATAGCATTGGTTACATAACAAAAGATGAAGATATACTCCAACATTTTAGGAACACAGGTGAATGTGTTAAAAAGGATGGTTTGTATATTGTTCAATTAAACTGCGCATATTCCAGTTTTGAAAAGCCAATGTTTGTTGAATGGGAAATGCAAAGCCAAGGAACTAAAGTGAAAATGAAATGGACTATTAATAGCGAAGATAGAAAAAACAAACTAAGTTACCAATCTTCTAAAATGGAAGTTATAGATATAGATAAAGATAAAAAATTCAAAATTGAAGATGAACATGTTATGAGACTTTGGTTATTTGAGGATTTGAAGAATTTATTTCAGAAGTCTGGTTTATTTAAATTAATAAGTATATATGATAAAGAATTTAAAGAAGTAAATATGACTAAAGAAATAAATGGAGAAATGGGTAATCTATATTTTGTTTTGAAAAGAATATAGAAAACCTACACTACAGCCATTATTTGACGGACAGACAAATCATAAGCAACGGTAATATTATAAAAAATGCTAATCTTAAGAATTTTTGGTACAAAAGATCGATGATAAGGAGGTATTTTTGTTGTTAGGTAAAACATTTTGGGGATCATTAACATTAATGTTTACGATTAGTTTTTTATTAATTGCAGTTGGTTGCAACGAAACTGAAGTCACTGAAATTGAAGAAAGTGAATATTTCTTCTATGAAATAGCTGGGGGAGAAAATGACATGTATATATTAGGAACTGTTCATATCGGCCATCCAGATATGTATCCTTTGGATGACAGCATTTACGAAGCTTTTGATGAATCTGATGTTCTAGCTATGGAAATTGATCCTATGAATACGCCCATGGACTCCATACAAGATGAATATGGAACTTACCAGGATGAGACCAAAGTAACAGATGTTATATCAGAAGAACTGTTTTATGAGTCTTTTGAATTAATTAAACAACATAATACTTCAATTTCAGAAGAAGAACTCAAAAATTATAAACCTTGGAGAATCAACTCATTATTGGAAAGAGCAGCAACTCAAGAATCGAAATATTCCTATGATCATGGTGTGGAACCGTATTTTATAGGAAAAGCCTTTGAAGAAGATATGGAACTAGTAGAACTCGAAGACTATGAAGAAGATCTGGTTAAAAATTACGAACTTTTATCTGAAGAATCCCAGGAAAAAATGCTTGAAAATACCCTCGATGGCTTCGAAGATTATGAAGAAGGATCTACTGAGTTGATAACAGACTGGGAAGAAGGAAATGTATCAGCGGAAGCAAAAAAACGAGAAGAACGTATCAATGAAGCGGAAACAGATTCCATGGCTGAATAGTGGGAAGCTCATTTAAGTGGCCGCGATGCCGATATGACTGATGAGTTAGAAAAATTGCTGAATGAATCGGAGGATCAGACGTATTTTATCCTTGTTGGTTATGCTCATTTGGCAGGAGAAGATAGCATATTAGAACGGCTTATGGAAAGAGGTTATGAAGTAATAAGTGTGAATGAGGTGTAGTATATGAGGTTTTACGAGATTTTTGGTGCTGTTTGTGATTACTTGGGGGTATTAGTTAGGTTTATATTTGTGATTATAGCAGTTATTAAAATTTTTGCTATTTGTATTGTATTACCTATTTATTTGTTTTCTACAAATCATCCAGTGGCAATTTTAATGAGCATAGTACTTATCGCGGCGGTCATATTACTTGCAGTTTCAAAATTTACTCATAGAGGTGGAATTTAGAAAGAAAAGGTTAAGCCAAAATCGCTTACAAATTGTAGCATTTAAACAAATTTTTATATTTTGGGTTTATGTCGGGACTGGGGTGGCAATCAAACAACGGAAACGCTAGCTGCTATACTCTTTAGGGGGAATTTTTTGAGATTTTCAGAAAGGTTTAAAATAATTTGGTGGATAGTTTTAATTGTTTTAGCTACTTCATTTCTTTATAGCAGACGTGATTACTTACTAGACGAACAAGTTCATATATTGGAATTTAGTATTTTTATAATCTGGGTAGGATTATTATTAATTCCATTATTTAATGAATTTGAAATGTTTGGATTTAGGTTAAGACAGGAAATAAAAGGCTTAAAAACTGAAGTTAAAGGTCTCCAGAACCTCATACAAAATTTCGTTAATGTTAATAAGCAGATAGGACCTAGTATTTATATGACCCCTCCATCTGACGCTAGTATTCCGGTAATTGAAGAAAGATCAAGAAGTATATTGAATGAAGTACAAAAAAATTTAGATATTAATGAAAATGTAAAATCAAAGAATATCCCCGAAATTTCGGATAATGTTAGTTATCTTTTTGCCGTAAGATATCATATTGAAAGAGAGCTTAGAAGAATCTGGAATCATAGATTTAGTACAGAAGAACATAGGAAAAGAACCATTTCTATACAAAATATACTACAACAGTTAGTAAGTGCGGAGGTAATTGATTTTAGATTTGCTAATGTAATAAGTGAAGTGTATTCAATCTGTTCACCTGCAATTCATGGAGAAGAGGTATCTGAAAGACGAATTAATTTTGTTAGAGATATTGCATCCGATTTGATTAACACTTTAAATGCAATTGAGTAATTGAGTAATAAATATTTTATCGCCAGTACAGGAGGTATTTATTATGTATCCCTTATTTCAAATTTTGCCTTTTGCAATTTTGTTAGCTTTTTGGAGTTACTTTGACATTTCACAAAATTCGTTCAATCGAAGAGTTCAACTATCAACAACGGAGTATAGAAGAGTCAAATTAATAAGTAGAAATTGACTGAGACTACCAAAACAATTAAAAGAAATTTAGATGTATTAAAATCAATAAAAGCAATTGGAAGAACACAAAGGCTAAATTAGATTAGTGATTTAACTTTTTAATAAAGGAAGTCAAACTATGGTCTTTTCGGTTTTGATGTGGGTGGTTATTGGAGCTGATAATTTCACTAAATTTTTTAGGGGGGAGTGTGAGTTAGTTGAAACTTGACCAGTCAAAATATGAAAATGAGGTATTTGATGATCTTGATCTGAGTTGCAGGGAGTTTAAAAATCTCACTTTTACGAATTGTAGTTTTGTTGATACTAACTTGGAAGAATTGAAAACTGATGGATGTATTTTTAATCAGTGTGACTTTACAAACGCCAGGTTCAATGAGTCGAAACATCATGAATCAGCATTTTTGAATTGTGACTTTGGGGGTACTAATTTATTCTGTGTTTCTTTTTCTGATTGCAAAATGGTTGGGACAGATTTTACAGAAAGTAAAACAATAGCCATGTATATATTTGGAGGAGACTGGTCTTATACTAATTTAAGACTCAGCAATTTAAAAGGGTTAGATTTTAGTAGAACCAAACTTTCTCATGCCGATCTGTATGGAGCTAACTTAGAAAATGCAGTTTTTAAAGAAGCAGATTTAACAGGTGTAAATTTAGCAAAAGCCAAGCTTCAGGGCTGTGATCTTAGAGGAGCTAAAATTGAGGATATTGACTTTAGAAACCTGGACTTAAAAAATGTTAGACTAGATTTAACTCAAGCAGCAATAATCGTAGAGTCTTTTGGTGCTAAATTGGAATAAGAAGAAATAGCCAAAATATACAAATTATATAATCAGATTATGCCTTTGATTATTAAACTATGGGAGAATGAAAAAAATTGGGGGATACTTTGTATGACCATTAATATTGAAATTAAAGCAAAATGTTCAAATCCCGAAAAAGTAAGAGAAATTTTAAAAGTTGAAGGTGCGATTTACAAAGGAATTGATCATCAAGTGGACACTTATTTTAATGTAAATAATGGCAGGTTAAAATTAAGAGAAGGAACTATCGAGAATAATCTTATAAGTTATCAGAGAGAAGAAAAAAAAGGTCCTAAAGAATCTGATTACATTTTATATAAAACAGAACCTAATACAACATTGAAGGATGTCCTTATTCGTAGTTTGGGTATTCATATTGTTGTAGACAAGCAAAGAGAAATTTACTTTATTGATAATTTGAAATTTCATATCGATAGTGTGGAAAATCTAGGGAACTTTATTGAAATTGAAGCTATCGATAAAGGTGGTAGTATCGGTAAAGAGAAACTGTTGAAGCAGTGTAAACAGTATATGAATTTGTTTGGAGTTTGTGAAGAAGACTTGTTGTCTAACTCTTATAGTGATTTATTAGAGGAAGTCTCTTATAATAAGGCGAAAAAACAGAATAGATGAAAGATGACCTTATTGACCTTGTAATTTGATGGAGGTGGTACTATTACGTCTCCCAAATACTCATTAACATTTTTAGTGATTTCACTCTTAACTATGGCATTAATTTCTGGCTGTAGTTCATCGGGACATGTTGAAAATGAAAAAATAATTTTCGAAGACAGTGAATTTGAAAAAACAGTAAAGGTGAGTTTAGGATATTTTGAGGATAATGCGGTTTTGCCTAAAGCGGATGATGATAAAGAAATATATCTTTCGGATCTAAAAGATATCGAAAAATTATCAGTCCATCCTAAATATAATGAAATAGAAAACATAGCTGGAATAGAGCATATGGAAAACTTGAAGGTTCTAGAATTAAACAGAACAGAAGTATCAAATATTGATCCTTTGAAAAGCTTAAGGAAACTTGAACAACTTACCTTGAGGGATAATCAGATAGAAGATATAAAAGCAATAGAAAACTTAAATAAATTAAGATTTTTAGATTTAGCTAATAATAGTATAGATAATATTGACCCAGTTAAAAACCTTAATAATTTAGAGGTTTTAAATTTGTCAAATAATGAAATAAATGACATTACTCCGATAAAAGAACTTGAACATTTGGAAAAAGTTTATATGAAGAGTATAGAAGAATTGCAATCTGATCCTAAAAATATGGAAGTGATAGATTCATTGGAAGACAGAGGTGTTGAAGTTATTTGTGACTAAAGTTAGGGGGTAGGTATAAATAATGCTTATATATATTCTATTTATGTTTTTGTTTTTATTTCTACTTTTGATTAGTGCTAAGTTAAATGAAGTAAAAAAGCAAAACGAAAAGGTTATTAAACTATTAGAAGATAAAAGTGTAGAATAAGTTTCGAAATATAGTTGAAAACAGTAAGAGCGAAAATAGAATATCATGCGACAGATGAGAAGTGAGTCTTTTAATTAGATTTTCTGGAGGGAACTTTATGGATCATACAATACGTTGGGCCAAGAAGGAAGACTGTAAAGAGCTTGGGAAAATTCACACAAAATCTTGGCAGATGGCTTATAAAAACATAATTCCCGATGAAATTCTTAAAAGGTTAAATCCAACTAAGCGAGCTGAATATTTCCAAAACTCTTTAGAGCAAGGAACGGAAAAAACAGGTGTAATTAAAGTTGATGATAAAATAATTGGATTTATAACTATAGGTGAATGTAGAGATGACGATTATAAGTCGGAAACAGGTGAGATTTGGGGAATGTACTTACTACCTGATTATTGGAGACAAGGGTACGGAAAAGCATTAATCTCTTGGGGAATTGAAAAGCTGAAGGAAAAAGGATATAGAAAAGCGACTTTGTGGGTTCTTGAAAAAAGTAAAGGACCGAGGAAATTTTATGAACGCATGGGGTTTATAGAAGAAGGAAAAGTGAATCAGATAGAGATAGGAAAGAAATTGAATAAAGTGAGATATATAAAAAAATTGATATGAAACAACGGAAACGTTAGGATCAAAGCTTCTGAATTCCAAGGAGGTTTGTTGGTCATGAATTATCGAAAACATAGAGATTTTGAACTTTCGGAAATAGGTATTGGTACTTATTCATTAAGTGGTGTTTATGGAAATGTAGATATTAATATGTTCAAGGAAATGCTTAAGAGGGCTTATGATTTAGGGATAAATTTTTTTGATACGGCAGAAGCATATGATGAAGCCGAAGAAATTTTAGGAGATGCTGTTAAAGATTTTCGAAAGGATATTTATATTTCAAGTAAGGTGGGGGTCAAAGGGGGGAATAAACCAAACCTCTCTAAAGAGTATATAAAGTCAGCTTGCGAAGAAAGCTTGAGAAAATTACAAACTGATTATATAGATATTTACCATGTACACTTTAATGATCCTTATACTCCTGTTGAAGAAACTATTAGTGCATTAGAACAGTTAGTGAAAGAAGGTAAAATAAGAAAATATGGTCTGGGACATCTAAGTAAAGATGTATTCAAAAAATATTTTAGTGAAGGAAATGTTTTTTCCGTTATTATGGAAATGAATCCACTTTATTATGACAAAGAGGTACTCACACTATGCCGAAAGTATAATGTAGCTATAATCCCTTTTAGCGTAACAGGGAGAGGACTTTTAACAGATGAGTTTTGGAACAAAGATGATTATGAGTTTGAGTCGGGAGATATAAGGAATATAGACCCTCAATTCTTTAAAGATAATTTTGAATTTGCTAAAAAAGTGAGTGGTAAGTTTAAAAAAATTGCAGATAAGTATAATAAAACATTGGTTCAAGTGACAATTTCTTGGATATTAAATCAAAATGGAGTAGTTAGTGCGTTAACAGGACCATCAAAGATTACCCATTTGGAAGAAAATATTGGTGGTAGTGGTTGGCAATTAAAATCAGAAGATTTAGCTGAACTTGATGATTTTCTTAGAGCAGAACAAAAAAATTTAGAGGTTAAACAAAAAGAAACTATAAATAATATACTAGGGAAATCTTTGCCAAAAGATGTTGAACAGTCTTTTGTAGATTTAATATATGTAATTGAAACTTCAATAAAGCTGAAATTAATAACTGAGAAGGACATACTGCCCATTTTTTACGATTTGTTTGCCCTAAAGTCAAACCTTGCCAAAGATGATATTTCAGAGTTGGAACAGATAAAATTTAAATTACAAAATTTAATAGAAACAAAATAAAGAAAAAATAACAGGTATGTAGCAAATAAGTGTTATATGCCAGATTAGTTAGTATAGAAAGGGAAAGGTGACTTGAAAATGAGAATTTTGACTTTATTATTGAATATTTTTATTGTTATAACTGGTTTTATAGGTTGTACTGAAGATGTTGAAGAAATATCAGATGATAAAATTATAAATCTTGAACAAGTAGAGACAGCAATTGAAAATGAAGGGTTAGATATAAGCATTATAGAAGAAACTTCACCTGAAGAAATTTCTATATCTCATGATACATTTCAAATACCAAAACAAGAGGAAGTATCTGTATCCCATGAGGCATATCAAATTAATGAGGGAAAGGAAAAAATATATATTTATGAATTTGATACTATTAAAGAAAGAAAGGAATATTTTCCAGATAATTTAGGTGGCTTTTCTGTTGAAGGTGATGAGAGTACCAGATATTCTTCATATGCCACTAAGAATGTTGCAATCATATATGAATTAACTGATGTATCAGGAACGGAAATATTAGAAACTACGACAAAACTAGGTGAGGCTGTGTTTTATAACATGCATGAAACTAAAAATAAAAAATTTCAAGGTGAAGGTGACTACTGGGATATTAATTTTGATATGGAATTTTTTGAATATCAATGGGAAGATGAAAAAGGAGATAAGAATCTTGAATTTTTTGGATACTATAATTTTGAATTAGAATATTTAGACCAAGATCCTGAAGAAGTTTCTGAAATTGCTTTAGAATATTCATTTCATGAACATTATGGTTCAGGAAGTTCGGCGAGCACGAAGGATGGAAGTAGTATACTAGAAGATGAAAGTTTTTATAATACAGGTGGTCACATTGATAAACCGATAGAAAAAGAAAAGATAAAGACTACTGTGAAATGGTTTGATAAG
This sequence comes from Natranaerobius thermophilus JW/NM-WN-LF, assembly GCF_000020005.1. Taxonomy (NCBI): domain Bacteria; kingdom Bacillati; phylum Bacillota; class Clostridia; order Natranaerobiales; family Natranaerobiaceae; genus Natranaerobius; species Natranaerobius thermophilus. Next base: position 1,122,266 of record NC_010718.1, read on the forward strand.
GAAGAAGAGATTGATTTAAAAGAAATTAACTAAATTATTTCTAATTGATTTTTATGTCTGGGTACAGCTATAGCTTAAGTAAAGATAGATTTTAAAGTCGAATAGGGTTATTTAAAACCGAACTTTGTGGTCCTATCGGACGATGGTGGAGGATGATCGTATGGGTAATTTAAAAAGACGGAATATAAAACGAAGAGTGGGAAGTCTGTACTCATAAGGAATGCAGAAACAAACACAATATGATGAAAGAAATGATCATTGAGCAATTTGATTTAGGAATTAATATAAATAAATAATATTGGCTGAGAGTCTGTTAAGTTGTTATGAAAAATAAGCTCATTTGCTCGCAAGATTTCAAAAGATTTGGCAGTCAAGCGGCATTATTACTATGTAAAAGCCAAAAAGTCCTATTACGATTAGAGTAATTAATCCCAGCAACTTGAGCAGGAGTAGACTGATTCAAAACATTGCTTGTCCTAACAAAGTTAAAAGCAAACACAAATACCGCAATCAACTTGTTGGCTGACTGGAAAGAAGCAAATCCTCTGCGTTGCTTAACCCAGCTTTTGAAAATCTGAAAAAAAGATTCAATTAAGTTATTAGAGATATCATCTTGAAAAGACTCGACTCTGATGTGATTAGAGTTTGGAAACAGAACTTTAATTGGAGCATTGTAAGCCCAGTATCTATCTGTAACGATACTATGAGGCTGTCCAAAATGTTTCTTAGCATAGTTCAGCACTTTAAAAGCAGCCTGGCTATCTCTGTAAGGAGATAGATGAAATGCAAGCACAAATCTAGTTTCAGCATCAATAACAGTCCAGGCGTAGAATCTTTTGCCTTTAATTTTAATTACAGTTTCGTCGACATGCCACTCATCAGAAGAGTCAAGATCTATTGGCTTTAGATATCTAGAGATATAAAGAAACAGAGGAGCAAACTTTTTAGTCCAGTCAGCAATAGTAACATGAGATACTTTAATTCCTTCACAATCAATAAGGAACTGTGAGACACCTCTAGTAGAGCTACCATTGATAAAGTACAGGTAAAGAGCTCGAATAACAGTATGAAGAGAATGTCTCATGTTAGAGAAGTCTACTTTGCCGTCAATATCAAGTTGCGAAGGTTCAGGAATACTTTGAGGTTTAGGGACATAGAAAGAATGATTACAGCTTTTGTCCCAACACCTCAAATTAGAATAAAATTCATAGTCGTGATGTAAAAATGTAGCTTTACCGCATTTAGGGCAAGAGGGATATTTACGAGGTTTATTAGGACCTCTTTTATCCCCGCCTTTAGAAAGTGTCTTAGGTGCAAACTGACTAAAACATTCTTGACATTGATACTTTTGATGACCATGATTATCAAAACCAAACCTATAAAACTTGTCAGAGCAGTTATTATTGCATCTAGGGCATACAACTTTAGTCATGGATCAGTCTCCTTTCTCCCGGAGGGTTTTGATTTCTGTCTAAAACTATCTTAACTCCGGGACGGAGACTGATTCAAATATCATATAACTTAACAGAACTTTGGCTGACGAAAGGAGATTAATATGGAAAAGATAGAGCAAAACACTTCTTTAATAATAGAAGGCGAACATGAGTATTTAGAAAATAAATTGAATAGCTTTTTAGAAAAGCATAAAATGAAAATTGTAGAAAAAACAACTAATAAAATATTTCTTAAACAAGGCTCATATTTGATTACAAGATTATTAGGAACATGGCTTGCTCCAACGAAATTGCTCCCCAAACAAGCCATTATTGAGATGGAGTACTTAGAAGAAAATAAAATTAAAATAAATGCACAAATTGAGGAAAGTATAGGGGTTAATACAACAAACTATAGTCTTAGACATAAATACATGGAGTTTTTTGAGTTTTGGCTATATGATTTTGAAAAACGCATTAAGGATACTTAATTTAGATACTTAATTTAGAGTTACTGCTTCTGCTTTTAATATTCATATTTAGTGCAGGTGGGAGGGGTTAAATGAAACAAGAAGAGGCAATTGAAAGCATTTTACCTCATGTGAAGAATGATGAAGCTGTTGAAGCGGTTTTTCTTAAGGGGTCAATTGCTAGAGGAGAATATGATGAGTATTCAGATGTAGACTTTTATTGTTTGGTTAAAGAGGATAAAAAGGCTGACTTTCTAGAAAAACGTTTTGATTACTTAAGAAAGTACCGAAATCTAATTTTTTGGTCTGAATCAAACTTTGTTGGACCACAGATAGTTGCAGTTTTCGATAATGGTCTTCATTTTGATTTTTATACTGTAACCGAGCCTACCTTACCAGAAAAAGATGAAATAAAGGTACTATATGATCCAAAGCAATTACTAAGTGATTATAAACCTAAAAGCTTATCGTTTACTTCGAAACAAATAATCAAATTATTTAATAGTTTTACATTTTCTTTACTAGAATTTGAGACAGCTTATCTAAGAAAAGATCTGATGTGGGCTTCTAGATTAGGAGGACATTTGATTAGTGATCTATGTGTAATTGTAAGATATATTAACAATCCTTCTAAAGCACAATTGGGAATTAAGAATTTGAATAACTATATTGATGAAAACCTAAATAAAAAACTTATTGATATTTATAATAATATCTGTCCCGAGAGATTACCGCATGGTGTGAAACAATTACTAGATGTAGCAGATGAGATGATACCCAAACTGCCAGAGGAAGTAAGAGCCGGTATTAATGAATTTTTTTATAATTACATGTCTAAAAAGATAAGAGATCTAGATTAATTTTTACATACATATTAGGAGTTTAAGGTTTCAGAAATTAATCTTTTATTTTTAATTATTGTTATTGTATTAATTTTTTAGGCATATGTTCTGTATTTGATTTTGTTATACTGCTCCGCCTACAAAAGGTGGGCAGTATTTTATATTGTTGTTGAATATCAAAAGATTGGACAATTAATGACAAAATTATACAATAAATTTTAAATTTAATCCGTTGCTGCAAAATTTGCGGTGTTATAAAGTATAAATACACAGTTTTTAAGAATAATTCGATGTAGTATTGATAAAAAGCATTATATATAAATAAAGTATACTAATTATTATTTAACTGTTTACGGAAAAGTGTAAATTGCAAGATAACAGAGTTTAGATCTGCTAGTTCTTTTTACTGGCAGATTTAATAGTAATTTAAACTAAGGAGGTTTTATTTAAATGTCTTCAGATCAAATTTTTAAGGGTGTAGTTTCTACTGCCATTGCGTTGGTGATGGTGTTCAGTGTTAGTGTTGGTACAATGCAGGCAAGGTCTGATGAAACAGCGGATTTGATTCTTAAGAATGGAGAAATTTACACAGTAGATGAAAACAATTCGGTGGTAGAAGCTGTTGCAGTTAATGATGATACAATTATAGAAACAGGAAGTTATGATGATGTAGATCAATTTATGGGTCAAAAAACTGAAGTGATTGATTTGGAAGGAAGGGCAGTTACTCCAGGTTTAGCAGATGGTCATATGCATCTTTATAGTATGGCAACAATAGCTTTAGGGGTTGATGTTTATTGGTTAGAAAAATCAGAGTTATTAGAAAATGTAGAAGAGGAAGTAGAACAAACAGAACCAGGGGAATGGGTACTAGGACGTGGTTATAATGAAGCCCTATGGGACGATGCAGAACCTCATCGAGAAGTCCTTGATGAAATCAGTACTGAGCATCCTATAGCTCTTACGAGGTATTGTGGCCATCAGTTGTGGGTGAACAGTAAAGCATTGGAATTGTCTGGTATAGATGCTGAAACTGAAGTGGAAGATGGTACTTTAATACGTGATGACGATGGCGAACCCACAGGATTGTTATTAGGGGCAGCTATGGGAGAAATAGATAGACCAGGTTATGAAGAAGAGGAGATTATGCAAGGTATTGCAGAAGTAACAGAATTGGCTGCTAGCTATGGTTTGACTTATTTACATGATGCTTCAGCACATTCCTTAGACCGCATTGATAATATGAAAGAACTTTATGAGAACGGAAAAATAGATATCAGAGTCAATGATATGGCTAGTTATGATGCAGCCATGGAGATGGGAACACCAGAAAAAGGGTTATATAACAATAAATACAGTATTCAATCTGTAAAATTTCAGATTGATGGATCTCTTGGAGCAAGAAGTGCAGCTTTTAAAGAGGATTACAGTGATGACCCGGGCAATGACGGCTTAACATATTATGAAGAAGATGAGTTAACCGAAAAAGTAGCAGACTTATATGAAATTGAATTTCAACCACGAACTCATGCAATTGGAGATTATGGCAATCATAAAACATTAAATGTTTATGAAAGAGCCCTTGAACAAGTTAACAACGATTTTGTTGATGATCACAGATCAGCTATTGAACATTCTCAGATAATAGATTTTAAAGATATTCCCAGGTTTGCTAAACTGGACATTATTGCTTCCTGGAATCAGATTCACGCTACAGAGGATATGCTATTTGCTGAAGATCGTGTAGGAGAAGAGAGAATTCTTGGCGCTTATGCATGGCAAACTATGGAAAGCTTGGGTGTTGTTGGACTTGGTGGTTCTGATGCAGCTGTTTCACCACTGAATCCTTTTTATGGAATTCATGCAGCTGTAACCCGTCAAGATCGTGATAACAATCCAGAAGATGGGTGGTACGGTGATCAGGCACTAACCAGAGAGCAGGCTTTAAGACAATATACTTACAATAATGCTTATGCCGCATTTCAAGAAGACTTACTAGGATCAATTGAACCAGGGAAGCTTGCAGATTTTACTGTTCTTGATCAAAATATAATGGATGAAGAAGAGGTTCCTGATGAGAAGATATGGAAAACAGAACCCATTAAAACTATAGTAGGAGGAGAAATAGTATACGAACAATAATCAAAAGATGTAGGATATAATTGTAAACATTTATCGTAAATAATACAAATTGGGCTGCCTTTTTAAGATAAAGAGAATTAAAAAAGCCGCTGATACAGAAGTTGACCTCTGCCATGAACAGGGGTCAACTTTTTTTATTCTATTGGTATCGATATTATTACATGTCTTTAATGTCTTCATCTTTTTAAGATGTCCAAAAAATGATTTTGGGGCGTTATTTCAACACGATTTCCTCTTTTCTTGCAATTTTTCAAGGGAAAGCATGGTCGTTTGTAGAAAATACAGAGTGGCAGTTCATTCCTTTTCCATTTAATAAAAATTCCCACGAATTGTGCCTTCAAAATTATGCCAAGAAAATTGAAAATTAAAAACAGCAGGATAATTAATATAAGGATCAATAAGATTTAATAAGAACTGATAAGGGGCGGTGTTAAATTGGTTTCTGAAAGCTCTCTTTTATTTATAATTATTGCCATAGTATTAATTTTTTGGGCATATGTTCATTTCAGATTTGGTGATCTACCATTGTCTAAGAATCTCTATTCATTACTATTTTTATTACTTTTTACTGTTGGATTAGTGGTAATATATTTTGTTGCTTCCTTTTTGATAGCTCATGCTACCAGCTATAGTGAAGCATACATTTATACAGGAATAATAGGTGTACTTGTGTTAGCGGTATTAAAGAAACATAGAATTTTAGCAGCTTATTTTGTAGGACATATTTTGGCTATTTTAACAATTAATATTATTAATAAATATAATTTAGCTTATACAGGAGGACTTGGAGATTATTATTCAGTAATGTCAGTTCCATATTTATTGATAATTTTTTCAATAATAATTGGCGTTTTTTTAGAATATCTTAAAAGGCTTAGCCAATGGAGAGCTGATTGACTAACTAAAATCTATGAATTAAGGGTTAATATCTTAGGAGGAAGCAATATGAATAAGAAAAAAATATCTTTCATATTATTAATAACATTATTTGGTTTAATTATATTGTGGATGAACAGGTTTTGGGCTGTATGGGCTTTTACTCATATTTTGCCATCGGAAGATGAAGTGAGATATTTAAAACTTGAAGAACTAGATATCAATTACTATTTTGTAGATCAAGTACGAAAAAATAACGGCAGTGAAATATTTGTAAATTTTATGGAAGCCAGAGGCTGGGACTGGCAAGAGGAGGAACAATTAGGGTCAATGTGGATTTTTGAAAACGAAGATGGTGAGCAACTAAAATTTAGAGGAAAAGGAAATAGGTATTATGTTGTTTTTAAATAAAAGCTGTATTAAGCTAAATATTGATAACCAGGATTTTACGATAAACAGCATCATAAAACCACTGCTTTAGTTTTGAGAGCATATCAAAGGGAGGACTATACGCTTTATGAAATATCAATGGAAAGAATTTACAAAAGTATATTATATATTATTTTTAGTTGTGTCGACTTTATTGATTATTATTTTGCCTGGTTGTTTAGAAGGTTCCCATAATGATAATAGTAAACCTAGTGAAAAAGAAGAAAAAGTAGATAAAATAATTAAGACTATAGAAAACCAGGGCGCTAGAGAAGCCAAAAACCAATTTTTCCAGATAGCAGAAAAAGACCAAGAAAAAGCAATGTCAATCATGGATAAAGTAGAGGAAACCCTAGAGATTGATTTTGAAAAATTATATGAAAAGGAAAGACAAAATAGAATTAATGAAAATATTACCGAGAAAATTGAATTTGAAGATAAAGAACTATTAAGTGATTATGGTTGGACTGTTTCAGAGGCGATTAATTCATTTAATCTAAGGCTTCCTGAGAGTTTTGAGCATAAACCCGGAGAATTTCCAGAAGTAATTTACTGGGCATATAATAACGAATTGAACAAGGATATCGGCAAGGATTTAAGACCTTATTTAGGAAATGAGGTTACCGTTAATCTTTACGACATAGAGGAAGATTTGCCAGAGTTTATGAGTCCTAGAGAAGATTCGGGTAGGGCAATTGTAGTCCGAGACCAAAATGAAATAATTGGTGCTTGGCTAGGTGCAGGCAGTCATGATGATTTTGCTTGTTCACTAAGAGGAAAACAAAGAGAAGAAATAACGGGAGAAACATGGGAAGAATGGGTTGACTCAATTATTGATGCAGATAATCCAAAAGAAAGAGAGCTTAACAAGTTAGGAGCCCAAGAAATTATTGAAAAATATTGGGAGGCAGCAGATAAAGGTGAATATAGCAAAGCTTATTCTCTTCTAAGTAGATGTAATTTAAGAAGTTATCTATTTTCAAATATGGATAATCGGGAACTATATAATCAAAGTTTTAATCAAGGAGTAATAGGTGGGCTTTATAATATTGAATCAGTAGAATTACTAGAGGTGGAAAAACAAGAGCATTATGAAACTAACCATGATTCTAGAGACAAAAAGCAATTTAAAGTAACAGTTGATAAAACAGTAAAAGATAAAATTACTCATGGCAGCGGAAAACAACCACGTTTTATGACTTTAGTTAGAGAAACTCCTGAAACGGGATGGCGAATTTCTGGTATAGGTACAGGCCCATAGGAGCTTTTTAAATCACTGGGCTAAGTTATAAACTTGTCATAAAATATATTTGGGGGATAATATTAAAGTTATGATTAACTTGGGAGGAATATAAATTGAAAACCAATCAATATGTAAGAACAGCAGTAATTCAAGCAGCACCAATTATAATGGATAGAGAGAAAACTTTAAATAAAGCTTTGGATTTAATCAAAGAAGCGAAAAATGAACAAGCTGAAATAGTGGTTTTTCCTGAAGCCTTTATACCCGCTTATCCACGAGGGCTTTCCTTTGGATATTTAGTAGGAAGTCGGACAATGGAAGGAAGAAACGATTTTTTGAGATATTATAAAAATGCTGTCCCAGTTCCTGGTGATACTACTGAAAAATTGGGAGAAGCAGCAAGAAAAGCAGGAATTTATTTAGTGATTGGAGTTACGGAAATTGATACTGAAAAAAATAATAACACTTTATATTGTACAATTTTGTACTTTGGCCCCGATGGAAGACTTTTAGATAAGCATCAAAAATTAAAACCTACTGGGTCTGAAAGACTTATATGGGGAGAAGGGGATGGTAGTACGCTATCAGTTGTAAATACTCCCCATGGTAAATTAGGTGGTTTGATTTGCTGGGAAAATTACATGCCTCTTGCACGAACCGCTATGTATCAAAAAGGTGTCAGTTTATATGTTGCTCCCACAGCAGATGCCAGATCAGTTTGGCAATCAACTATTAGGCATATAGCCTTAGAAGGCAGATGTTATGTGCTGTCTTGTAATCAGTTTGTAACCAAGGATATGTATCCTGATGATCTTGAATATTATCATGAACTACAAAATCAGCCCAATATTATGTGTTCAGGAGGTAGTGCCATAGTCAATCCTATGGGTGAATATGTAGTGGAACCTGTGTATAATAAGGAAGAAATGTTGTTGGCAGACTTGAATATGGATCTAGTTATAAAAGGAAAGATGGACTTTGATGTAGTTGGTCACTATGACCGAACTGATGTATTTCAGCTGAAAATAAATGAAAATGAATAAGAAGTAGTTATTCTATAAGTAAGGCCAATTCTAAGGTCAATTTAGTCAATTTAAGCTATTTGAGATCAATCAGTTTTACTTGGATTTGAGATTTAAAGTATTTGATTGCTTTTTATAAATTAGATTTAGTTTTTCCTGTCGGCTCATCTTTTTTATTGCTCTTTCTCTTTTCATAGCTTCTGACTTAGTGCTGAATTTTTCGTGGTATTTTAGTTTAACAGGAACTCTAAATTTTGTGTATTTAGCAGCTTTACCTTCATTGTGTTTTTTTATCCGATAAGTAATATCGGTTGTATAACCAGTGTATAGTGTGCTATCGGAACATTCTATTATGTATGTAAAATACATTATTTCTACCTCTTTCCTTAGTCTACTAATTTTTTATCTTTAGTAATTAGAGAGTCTACTGATATTTTATATTAGATATCTGGATAAGTAAAACGGGACTTTAGCACAACCATTAGAAAATAAGAATGTATGGATAAACAAGTAAAGGAGAGAAAGGAATGACTAGAATTAACAGGAAAGATATCAATTCAGGTACACGTGTTCAAGTAGTTCAAAAACAAGATCAAAATTCAGGAAAATTAACAGAAGGAATTGTTGATTCAATCCTTACAAAATCCTCTTCACATCCTCATGGTATTAAGGTAAGGTTAACATCCGGGATAGTAGGTAGGGTTAAAAAAATACTATAATTTATTTAACATAATTGCGATTTGAATCAAAAAAACCTAGGGGATATCACCCTAGGTTTTTTAAAGTTTTGGTGCCGAAGGTGGGATTCGAACCCACACGGGAAAGCCCACGCGATTTTGAGTCGCGCGCGTCTGCCAATTCCGCCACTTCGGCATGGCAATAACCATTATAGCAAGAAATTAGCTTATAATCAAGGGCTTTATTAAATGAGATTAATATTTTATAAATCACACAATTTGGGAAATAATAAAACCAGCCAAAAACAGTACAAAAAGGAGAGCTAATAAAATGAATTTTAAATTACCGGATCTGCCTTATAGTTATAATTCACTGGAACCTCATTATGATCAACAGACCTTGAAACTTCATCATAGTAAACACCATCAATCCTATGTTAATGGTTTAAATAATGCTCTAGAAAAATTAAAAGTTGCTAGAGAAAACAATGATTATAACGGTATAAAGCACTGGCAAAGAGAACTAGCCTTTCATGGATCTGGCCATATTTTACACACTTTATTCTTTAATAATTTGGGTCCGGAACAAGGAAATCTATCAAAGAGTCTGCGGGATCAGATTAACAAAGATTTTGGCAGTTTTGAAATGTTTGCAGCTCAATTTACCAATGCTGCTAAAACCGTTGAAGCTTCGGGTTGGGCTGTCTTAGCATGGAACGATGTTTTAGAGCAATTGCTGGTACTGACATTAGAAAAACATCAAAATCTAACTGTGATTGGTGCTAAACCTCTATTGGTGATTGACATGTGGGAACACGCTTATTATCTTCAGTATCAGAATGATCGAGCTGCTTATATTAATGCTTGGTGGGAGATTGTCAATTGGAATGAGGTTTCTAGACGATTTGAAAATCCTTAAAAATTAATCAAATATTGTTTAAACTTAACCTTACCCTGTAAAAAGCATTTATAAACAAAACAGTACGTGCCTAAGAAAATATCCAAGGCACGTACTTGTTTGTTATCTGCCATACTTAAATATAATTAATATAATTCATGGTACTTAAAGACTTTTAAGAAGTAAATAAATTAAAACATGTTTTCAGATGTTAGTTTTTTAGCAACTGAAGCCAGTATAGCGCACACAATTGCTGGTGTAATCCAAGGCATACCGTATTCGGCTAAGGGGAGGTTAGACATAAAAATTTCTATAGTTTTGGGGTTCAAATCTAATGTTCTAAAAGCATCCATCAAACCAATTAAAAAGGTTGCTACAACGGCCCCTCTATAGGCGATTTTGTCATTAATGTATTTATCAAACAATGACATAATAATCAATACAATGGCTGTTGGATAGATAGTAATTAAAATTGGCTCTGCTATAGTTACAATTAATTCTACACCGGCATTAGCAAAGAATAGGCTAAATAGTACAGTACCGATCACGAGATGGTTATATTTTAATTTACCTTCAGATAAATCATTGAAATATTTTCCTACCGTAGTAGTTAATCCAATAGAAGTAGTTAAGCACGCTAAGAAAACGCTTATTCCTAGAATAGCAGTGCCAAGAGAGCCGAGTAAATTACCACTGATACCAATTAATAAATCTGTTCTGTGAATTCCGGCATCAAACACTCCGCTAGCAGTACTTCCTAAGTACACAAGTCCTCCATAAATTAACCCGAGTCCAGTGGCTGCAATAGCTCCCGCCCTAATTGTCAAGGAGATCTGATCTGATACAGTTTTATATCCCCGGTCGATTAAGCTTCCAATAACAATACCGGCAAAAAGAATTGAAGCCAGTGCATCCATAGTTTGATACCCTTCGGTAAAACCTATGGTAAAGGTATTTTCAGAACTCACATCTTGTGGTGCTCCAACTGGGCTGATAAAACCAACTATGACTATAATACCTAATACTGCAACCAATGTTGGTGTGAGATACTTCCCAATCCGATCAATCACTGTTGATGGATTTAGAGAAAAATATAATGTTATTCCAAAAAATATTGTTGTTGCTATTATTGAAGTAATTATTGTTTCCTCAAGAAAGGGAGCTATCCCTAACTCAAAAGCTGTTGCCCCTGTTCGTGGAATGGCCAAGAGTGGGCCAATAGTTAAAACTATTACTGAGCCGAAAAGTTTACCGAAGTTTTTACTGACATTTTTAGCTAAGTGGTCGACAGTGCCACCAGCTACAGCAACAGCGATGATACCAAGTAAGGGTAGTCCAACACCAGTTAACAAAAAACCGATCAAGGCAGGCAACCAGTCGGTACCAGAAGAATGACCTAAAAACGGTGGAAAAATTACATTTCCTGCCCCCAAGAACATGGCAAAGAGTGCGAAACCGACCACTACTGTATCAGTATATTTTTTGTTCATTACTGACCCTCCTACTGGATAATATTTAAGCTATTTTTTCTCCTTTATTTCGACGAATAAATGAATTAATTTATTTATAACTACTATAGATCTTAAAAGTTATTTTAGTAACAAATTCGTGAAAAAGCAATAAATATGGATAAACTCAAATAATGTTTTTATATTGCAACTATTTACAAATATACAAAAAGAGCAAAAGCTAACAATAAAATGAAAATTCGTAAAGAGATAGTTGAAAGTATTCTGTGTGTATATCTATATTAGGAAAACAAAATTATCTCTATTATAAAAAGTGCTATTTGGTGAGATCTCATGAAATTTTACTTAAAACTCTAGGTGCCAAGGCTATTAATTGAAAATGAAAATGGCATAGGGTGGAATAAAATTACATTCAGTTTTTTTGTCAATTTTTGAAACTTTTCCGGAAAAATGCTCGTCTATTATATAAAAGCTAATCCAAAAAAATCTATCATTTTGTGAAATCTGTAAAATGTACCAAATTTAAGCACTAATCAAGGGGGCGAAATTAATTGAAAAAAGTTGTAACTTTAGTTATTGTTGTTTTCATGCTAGTAATAACAACGAACTATGCAGCTGGTCAAGAAAATGTTGATGTTTTTGTAGACGAGGATCTGGTGAATTTTCCTGACCAAGAACCTTACATAGACGAAAACAGCAGAGTTCAAGTACCAGTACGTTTTGTCAGTGAAGCCCTCGGAGGTTATGTGGAATGGGATGGCAGTACTCAAACAGTCAATATTAAACTGGATAAAAAGGAACTATCCTTAGAAGTGGGACAAGAAATTTACTTAATTGATAATAGTGAAAAAGAAATGGATACAGTTCCACAAGTTTCACAACAGGGCCGAACCATGGTACCTCTGAGATTTGTAAGTGAAGGTTTGGGTGCTGAAGTAGATTGGCTAGGAGAGGAAGAGTCTGTTTATATTAATACAAAAGAGAGTCAAGAAGAAAAAGAGAATGAAAATAACGAGAATAATCCGTCTGATGTTCCTTCACAAGAAGAATTGGAGAACAGTGAAGCTATGGCTGAAATTAAAGCGAGCAATCTAAATGTAAGAACAGGACCAGGAATGGACTATTCAGTAGTTGATAATTTACAGGCAGGAGATTCCTTTCCTATTTTGGACAAGCACCATAATGAAAATGAGGAAGAATATCAAGACTGGCTGAAAATTGATTTAGAGGATGAACAAGATGATGTTTGGGTTAGTGCAGATTTTATAGAGATTAGTTTTCTAGAAGAAAGTGAAGAAGATGAAGACAAGGAACAAAAAGACGAAGAAAAAGAAGAAATAGAAGAACCAGAAGAAGATGAAAGAGATAGACCGGAAATACCACAAGAATACGATGATATTTTAGGTGAGATAGTTATAGATGCCGACAATTTAAATGTTAGGACAGGGCCAGGGTTGGACTATGATAGTATCACCCAAGTTGATGAGGGTGAAGACTATGACATCATAACTATGGCAGCTATGGAAAATCATCCCACCTATGAAGAGTGGTTTAAAATCGACTTAGATAAAAGAAACTTAGATGTGGAAGACAGAAATGAAGCCAAGGGTTGGGTTGCTGCAGAGTATGTCAAAAGAGATAATATAGATTTGATGAATAATTTAGAGGAAATAAATTATATAAATTGGACCGAGAACTCTAACAACACTGAAATCACCCTGGGACCAGTACAAAGGATTCCCTTGGAGTCCTTTACGAGAGAAGACCCTGATAGACTTGTTCTAGACTTTGAAGGAATAGCTCTAGCTACTGATGAGACTGCTTGGCAAGTCGAAACATCTACTTTGCAAGGTATAAGGGCTCATGAACACAATGGAATGACAAGGGTTGTTTTTGATTTGAATTCCAAGGAACACTACTCTATAGATTGGGAAGATGCTCATTTAAATGTCAGATTATATGACGATAATCCATTATCTGGTAAGAAAATATTTATAGATCCAGGACATGGAGGTAGTAATAGTGGAGCTATTGGACAAAATGGTCTTAAAGAAAAGGAAGTGGCTCTAGACGTCTCTTTAAGAACTAGGGATATGTTGGAGGAATTAGGTGCTGATATCTATATGAGCCGCGAATCGGATATTCAAGTTTCTCTGGACGAGCGAGTTGAAATGGCAACTGATTCAAATGCTGATATTTTTGTAAGTGTCCATGCTAACGCTCATCCCAATAATGATATTCACGGTACAGAAACCTTTTATTCTTCAGAACGGAGTCCTTTAGATTTTGAATTAGCTGAAGCCTTACAGAATAGCTTATTACACAGTCTTCAAAGAAATAATAGAGGGGTGAAAGATAGCAGTTTTAGAGTACTAAGAAATGCTACTATGCCTGCAGCTTTAGTTGAATTGGCCTTTTTATCCCATGAAAAAGAAGAAGAATTACTTAAAAAGGATGAATTCCGCGAAAAGGCTGCTGAAGCAATTGTAGAGGGTATTTTAAATTATGATAAAACTGTCCGTTAATATGAACTAGTTAATATGAATTTTATTAAAAAGGCAACCGAAGCCTATAGATTTTTAAGGCTTTCGGTTGCCTTTTTTCTTGCTACAACTCCCAATTAATATTTTTAGATCAACCGTAATTTCCCGAGACAACTGTAGTAAAAGCGTGATTTTTAGGTAACAATAATTATGAGGTGATGAAATTGGTTGCAGGTCAAAAAAGTATTATATATGTTAGTTTGATTCTCTTAAGTTTATTTCTTGTTTTTGGGATGACGGGGTGTCAAGAGGTGCCAGATAAAGAAGATGACGAAGAAGATGCCGAAGAGGAAGTTGAAGAAGCAGAACAGGAAGAAGTTTTTGCTGAATTATTGAGAATGCATGAAACAACTTTAGCTGTTATAGAGGGAGCTGAATCCACAGTTGAAGAATCAGTTTTAGATCAAATTGTATCAATTGAAAAAGAATTTGAGGAAGAAGAAAATGACAATGGTGAAGAAAACAATAATGAAGAAAACCAAAACAATGAAGAAGATAATAACGATGAAGATGAAAAAGAAACAGATTCTCCAGATGAGATTTGGGATAAAGTACAAGATGATACTGCTAATCTTCATGAAATGTGGGATGATATTGCCCCTGATATTGCCGAAGAAGACATTGCACAAGAAGAAATTGACTCCTTTGAGGAATTACTAGACGATTTAAACAGTACTGTTAATGGTGAAGAATTTTTACCTACAATAGAAAATGCCAATCAGGTTACCAGAGATATTTCGACTTTCATGATGCCTTTTAGTGAGGAAATTTATCCTGAAATTTTTGAAGCTAGATATCATACGAGAGCCATAGTTCTATTATCTTCTCAGGAAAATTTTCAAAAAGCCCAAGAAAACTTTGATTCCTTAGATGAGTTAACAGAGCTAATTGTTGAAGACCTTGAGGAAGCGGCAGAGGAAGCGCAAGAGGATGAGGATGAGGAAAATGATGAAGAAGAGAATGAAGAGGATGAAGAGGATGAAAACAATGAAAATGAGGATGAAGAAAATAATGAAGATGAAGGAAACGAACCGGGAGAAGATGTGGCCGCACAATTAGAAAAATCCGTAAAGAATTTAGGAACAGCTCTTGAAAATGATGAGCTAGAAACTGTTAATATTAAAGCGAATTTAGTTATGGAAAATCTTATGGAAGCAATTGTAGCTGCAGGCGAAGAAGCTGAAGACGAAAATGGTTTAGATACTAGCATGTAAAATATTAACACCATAGCTAAGTTATTATTTATTTAGGAGTCTGTCAAGTAATTGGTGTAAACAATCCGATTATGACCTATAGGAACAACTTAAATACAGTGAAGAAATCGAGGGAGTTTCCTGTGTGGGAAGATCATCTCCCTCGATTTTTCATTTTTGAGATTTTGTGGTAATAAGTGGGTATAGAATCCCCTGGTACTAGCTATCATCAATCAAAAAAGTTAAAAAGTTTTAAATTCTTCCTTCAAAGTAAATACTCAATTGTCCCAGAATCTGAGCCCAGTTTTTTGTTCTCATAGTCCATTTTTTAGTGATATCCATTGTAGCAAGATAAAGCATTTTTAATAAGGATTCGTCGGTAGGGAAGATACTTTTTGATTTGGTAACTTTTCTTAATTGTCGGTTGTAGCTTTCCATAGAATTGTTTGTATAAATTAGTTTTCTAACTTCTTCTGGATATTTAAACATAACAGAGAGCTTGTCCCAATTATTTCTCCACGATCTAATGGAAATCTCATATTTATCTCCCCATTTTTCTTCGAGTTTATCTAGCTCTATTAAAGCGACTTCCTCAGTTGGGGCTCTATAAACATTCTTAAGATCACTACAGAATTCTTTTCGATCTTTGTACGATATATATCTTGTGCTATTTCTAATCTGATGAATTATGCAGCTTTGAATTTCTGTTTGCGGATAAACAGCATGTATTGCATCTTCAAACCCTTTTAAACCATCTATTGATACAATTAAAATATCTTCTACGCCTCGATTTTTTAACTCGTTAATTATCTTCAACCAGTATTTCGAACTTTCATTTTCTCCAATCCAAATGCCCAAAACATCCTTCATGCCATCTAAATCAATTCCTATAGCCATATAAGCTGCTTTGTTGACTATTCTACCATCTTGCCTCACTTTGTAATGGACAGCATCCATAACTACATGAGCATAGATTCTTGATAGCGGTCGGTTTTGCCACTCCTTAATTAGAGGAACTATTTTGTCTGTAATTCCGGAAATGAGTGTAGGAGAAGCATCCACTCCATAAAGCTCTTGTAAATGAGTCTGTATATCTCTTACTGTCATGCCTTTTGCATACATGCTTAGAACCTGATCATCGATGCTTGAAACGTCTCGTTGGTTCTTTTTAACTACTTGTGGTTCAAATTCACCTTCTCGGTCTCTTGGTACTTCTATTTCTAAATTACCATAATTCGATTTGAGTTGTTTTTCTCTCTTCCCGTTTCGACTGTTGGTAGTTTCTTTTTCTCGATAATCATACTTCGAGTAGCCTAATTCATGGTCAAGTTCGCCTTCCAGCATTTCTTCTATCAGCTCGCCAAACTGTTCCTTCAGTAAGTCTTGAATATCATTCACATCTTTCAACTTTCCTTCCTTCATCATTTCTCTGACTTTCTTTTTGTCAATTAAATTCATAACGGTGCAAACCTCCCATCCTTTTTTTATTATACATCAATTCGGAAGGTTTACACCGTTTATTTTACACCCTCTTATTTAGCGAAAATCTAATATGTTATACAAAAAAGGTCCTTACCCATTCTTTAGGGTGAGGACCTTTTTGTAGACTTTCTAGTATATCAAATAAATTGTAAATATTTGTAAGAAACTTTATCAGGACTCATTTTTTAAAATTACTCTTCTTCGTCATCATTTTCGTCCTGTTCATCATTATTGCCCTCTTCTTCTTGTTGTTCTTCATCATCTTCCTGGTCATTGTCTTCGTCAGCATCGTCTTCGACATCTTCTGCGATACCTGCTTTTTCAAGGGCATCTTTGACGGCTTCTCTCCACATTTCTGAACTTTGGGTAGCACCAGTGTAAATATCTACATCCCATGTATTTTCATCCTCAAACCAATCGGGCATAGTTTCTCTGGCTTCTTGCCAATCTTCCCAGTCATAATCGTCGTCTTTAAATTCATACTTGTCTTCTTCATCCTCCTCTTCGTCTGCAACCGTGACTTCTTCTAGTTGTACTTCAGTTATTTCCTCATCTTCTACCACAACCCAAGCAACTCCCCAACCTAAATCTTTATCTATTTCGGAAGTTCCCATAAACGTGCCATCAAAAGTTTCTTGGCCTTCTGACTTTTGTATTGCTTTATCTACTGCTCCCATTGCTTTATTTGATGTAGTGGTAGCTTCACTGTAAGCTTCAATTTCGGAAGAATTCGCTTCAACAAATCGGTCAGGAAGTTCATCCATTGCTTCATGCCAAGGTTCCCATCCGTAATCTTCGCCTTTGGCAAGGCCTTTGTCGTTAAATTCTGTCAGTTCCACATCGGTGATTTGATCGTTTTCTAAAGTTACTTCTGCATAAACATAACCTCTATCATCAGCTTCAGAAGCTGCAGAAAACATTCCATCTTCTCCATTAGTAGGTTCTCCTTCGTCCTCTCCATCACCAGGGGTACCATTTTTAGGTTCATCTTGGTCACCGTCATTGCAAGCTGTTAATGTGAAAGTTGCTAATAAGGCCAGGGTGATTAACAAAAGCAAATATTTGTTTTTCCGTGAATATATTTTACGCACTGTTTATACCTCCTTGAAAAATCATAATTAGTTTTTACACATGCTAAGCTAATTCATAACACATTTTTTTGAACTCACTTTGTTCAAAAATCAAGAGATAATAAAAGAACAAAGTAATTGAATTCAATTTGTATCATGTACTACTAAAGACAATAATATACAGTGTTTCCTGCCTATAAGTTTGACATTACCTAAACAAAAGTAAATTTTTGCTAGCATAACAAACAACCTTATATTGCTCGAATTTAAATGGTATAAAATAACGCTCCCAGTAAAAATTAAAAACAAGAGCATATGTAGTTCAAAATTTAAGTAACAAGTTATAGCGAAGGAGGAGTATAATGGCCCAGTTAACCTTTAGGGGAGGTGTGGAACCTGGTGACTATAAAAATACCGCAGACCACCCTATAGAACAGATGGCATTACCCGACAAAGTTTATATTCCCCTAGAACAACATATCGGAGCACCTTGTGAACCTATTGTTGATGTAGGAGATAAGGTTAAAACTGGTCAAAAAATTGCAGAAAGTGAAGCTCCGGTCTCGGCACCTATTCATGCAAGTATTTCGGGGGAAGTTATAGATATTACTGAATACACCCATCCAATTGGAGAAAAAGCCAATACAATAATAATTGAAAATGACGGAAAAGATGAATTGGATTACGAAGAAAGCGAGGGATTAGATTCCCCCGATAATATTACAGCTGATGAAATTAAAGAGAAAGTGAATGCAGCTGGAATTATTGGTATGGGCGGAGCTGCTTTCCCTACTCATATCAAAATCTCTCCAGATAAAGAAAAACCTATTGATACAGTTATCTTAAACGGGGCTGAATGTGAACCTTATTTAACAACTGATTACAGAATGATGTTGGAAGCAGAAGATTATGTGTTGTTTGGCTTAAGAGCTATTATGAAAGCAGTTAACTGTGAAAATGGAGTTATTGCTATTGAAAATAATAAGCCCCAAGCTATCGAGAAAATGCAAAATATTGTAGCAGATGACGACAGACTACAGGTGATGATATTTGAATCAAAGTATCCCCAGGGGGCAGAAAAACAGTTGATAAAAACGGTTACAGGAAGAGAAGTGCCTTCTGGAGGATTGCCTATGGATGTAGGATGTATCGTAAATAATGTAGGAACAGCTGTAGCTATAGCTGAGGCTATTAAATTAAATAAACCTTCTTACGAAAGAGTTATGACAGTAACAGGTCCAGGAATCAACCGACCAGGTAATTTTTTAGTAAGAATAGGGACACTAGCATCTCATATTATTTCTGAATGTGGTGGAGCAAAGGAAAATACAAAAAAAGTTATCATGGGCGGTCCTATGATGGGGCTGAGCCAACCGACAGTTGAGTTTCCAGTTATTAAGGGAACTTCAGGGATTTTATTATTAACAGGATCAGAGGTTAAAGTTTTTGAAGAAAAACCCTGCATTAATTGTGGCAGATGTGTAGACGATTGTCCTGCCTATTTACTTCCCAATGTAATAGCCCATTATATGGAAAATGGCAGGGTAAATGAGTCAGAAGACTATAACGCCATGGATTGCATAGAATGTGGTTGCTGTACTTATATATGCCCTGCTAACAGACCACTGGTGCATTATATTAGAATGGCCAAGGCCGATATCATGAAAAAGCGAGAAAAAGAAGGATGACGATTGATAAGACGGATTAAAAAGACTAGTTTTTGATAGCAGGAGGTATAAGATGAAAGAGAAACTTGTGGTGTCTTCTTCACCTCATCTCAGGTCACCAGAAACTATAGATAGTATTATGAGAGATGTGTTAATAGCTTTAATACCACCTTTTATTGTAAGCATCTGGTTATTTGGTTGGACATCTATCATTGTTGTTGCAGTGGCAACTGCAGTATCTATGATAACTGAATCTCTTATAGTCCATAAATCATTGGCTCCAAGGAAACTTAAAGGAGATTTAAGTGCTGCAGTCACAGGGGTTATTTTTGGACTGAGTTTGCCCCCTGGGACGCCCTGGTGGGTAGTAGCTTCAGGCGCTTTTGTTGCTATTTTCATTGCAAAACAGATATTTGGAGGGATTGGATATAATATTTTCAATCCCGCTTTAGTAGGTAGGGCTTTTGTAGTAGTAGCTTGGCCCTCTTATTTAACTCATTGGACAGAACCCTTTGAACCTGTTGATGCTGCTTCTAGGGCCACCCCATTGGCATTCCCGGGTATGACAGAGGGTTCACCCTTTGAAATAGTTCCCTTTACTGACTTGTTTGTAGGAACCATTGCTGGTTCACTTGGTGAAACCTCGGCTTTAGCAATTACAATTGGTGGAATATTTCTACTAATAAGAGGACATATTGATTTCAGAGTGCCTCTCGGTTTTTTGGGTGCCTTGGCTTTAGTTGTTTCTATTGCAGGCGAAAATGCATTGTTCCATTTAGTTAGCGGTAGTGCTTTTTTTGGAGCTATTTTTATAGCCACTTGCATGGTCACCTCTCCTTATACAAAAACTGGAAAACTAATTTTTGGGATAGGTTGTGGTGCCATAACTGCCATTTTAAGGATGTACGCAGCAATTCCCGCTGGAGTAACCTATGCGGTGCTATTGATGAATGCATTAGTACCCTTTATTAATGTTTATACTAAACCTAGAGTCTATGGGGAGGTTAATAATAAAAAATGAAAGCATCCAACGTACTTCGTCTATCAATGATTTTAACTTTAGTTACACTTTTGGCAGCTACTGTCTTGGGTTTCTCATTTGTATATACAGAGCCTCTAATTTGGGAACAAAGGATGGAACAGTTAGAAGATGCCATGTTTAAATTCTTCCCAGAAGCTGATCAATTTGAAATAGAAGAGGTTAATGACGATGAATTTTATGTAGTAGAAAAAGATGATGAAACAATTGGAGCTGCTGCTTTAACCAATCCAAGTGGATATGGTGGAGAAATAGAGATGATGGTAGCAGTAGATATTGATGGTGAAATTAGAGGAATAGAAATTTTAGGCCATTCGGAAACTCCAGGATTAGGAGACAAAATTGAAAACGAAGAGTGGCAGACCCAGTTTATTGGCTTAACTGTAGTAGATGAAATTCAAATAGGTGTTGATGTAGATGTTATTTCAGGCGCCACTGTAAGTAGCCAGGGAGTAACTAGAGGAGTAGAAAAAGGGGTTGAAAAAGTTGCTATAACCTATTTTCAAAAGGATCCAGAGGAGCTTGAAGAGATTGAAGAGGCTCCAAAAGTATTAGAAGATGGAGTATTTACCGGGGAAGGCACTGGTCGTAATCCGGGAATTGAAGTGGAAGTTACTGTAGAGGAAGGGGAAATTACAGATATTGAACTTCTTGATCATGATGAATCCGATGCATATATGGATGAAGCCTGGGAAGGAATGGTTGATAAAATAAAAGAAGCAAACTGCCCTGATGTGGACTCGGTATCAGGTGCCACCCAGTCCAGTGTTGGTATAAAGGATGCAGTAGAAGATGCCATTGAAGAAAGAGAAGAAGAATTTGAAGATGGAGTAGCGAGAGGTGAAGGAACGGGAAGAAATCCAGGTGTTGTTGTTGAGGTGACAGTTCAGGATGGTGAAATAACCGAACTGGAACTCCTTGAACATGATGATTCTGACTCATACATGAATCAAGCTTGGGATGATATGCGTGAAAGAATTTTAGAAGAACAGTCTACTGATGTAGATACTGTATCTGGAGCTACCCAATCAAGTGTTGGAATTATTAACGCAGTAGAGGAAGCTTTAGAACAGGAGAGTGAATAGAATGAATTTTAGTCAGGCATTAGCCCAAGGGATATTAAGAGAAAATGGTTTGTACCGGCAATTGCTGGGGCTTTGTCCTGCCCTGGCAGTTACCGGTACTGCTATTAACAGCTTAGGCATGGGAGTTGCCACTTTATCAGTTTTAGTGGCTTCAAATATTGTTATATCTCTTATACGTAATCTGATTCCTCAGAAAATTAGAATTCCAGCTTATATAGTTATCATAGCCACTTTTGTAACCCTGGTTGATATGGTCTTAGAAGCTTTTAATCCAGAGCTCCATTCTGCTTTAGGTATTTTTATCCCCTTGATTGTAACTAATTGTTTGATATTAGGAAGGGCTGAAGCCTTTGCTTCCCGAGAAGAAATTGTACCTTCCATTGGCGATGGACTCGGTATGGGGCTTGGCTTTACCCTGGCACTTCTTTCTGTAGGTGTAGTGCGAGAACTTTTAGGAATGGGAAGTATTTTTGGGTGGCCGGTGATGGATCAGTTATTTGGATTGTTTGGGGCAGAATTTCAACCAGTTTTGATATTTGTCCAACCTGCTGGAGCTTTTTTTGCCCTGGGGCTATTATTGGCAGTAATGAATTTGTATTTTAGAAAAATTTCTGTGTAAGTATGTAAACTATTTTTTTACTTGATCTTTACGAAAACACAATAAATAAAATAAACATTGGGAAAGGGGCTTATTATGATAGAGGATCTACTGGTTATCTTTTTGGGAGCAGTTCTTGTTAATAATTTTGTATTAATAAGATTTTTAGGAATCTGTCCTTTTCTGGGAGTTTCGAAAAAAGTAGAAACAGCTTTGGGAATGGGTTTTGCTGTTACTTTTGTTATGACATTGTCATCTATAATTACATGGTTTATAGCTGAATTTATCCTCATCCCCCTGGAAGCTGAATACCTAGAGTATGTAGCTTATATTCTGGTGATTGCTTCTCTGGTACAGTTTATTGAAATGTTACTCGAAAAAGTTAGTCCGAGCTTGTATAAAGCTTTGGGAATATTTCTGCCTTTGATTACTACTAATTGTGCTATTTTAGGTTTAGTATTGATTAATATACTTGAAGATTATAATTTGTTGGAAGCTACTGTCCATGGAATTGGTGCGGGAGTTGGGTTTATTTTGGCTTTAATTTTGATGGCCGGTATCAGAGAGCGCTTGGAACTTGTTAAAATGCATGAAGTTTTTAAGGGTGCTTCAATCGCTTTTATTACCGCGGGAATTCTTGCCCTGGCTTTTTCAGGATTTTTAGGCATAATCTAGTGAATAATTTTAAGGATGTGATACAAAAGGAGTGTAATTAGATGATTGAAGCTGTTTTAAGTTTAGGAGCTATTGCGTTTATTTTTGGATCTGTATTAGCTTATGCCGCGGAAAAATTTAAAGTCGAGAAAGACCCACGCATAGAGGCAATTGCTGAAGTTGTGCCGGGTGCTAATTGCGGTGCCTGTGGGTATCCAGGTTGTGAAGCTTTTGCAGAAGCTGTAGCCAGGGGAGAAGCTCCACCTGAAGGTTGTACACCTGGAGGAAAGAAGGCAGCCGAACAGATTTCAGAGATACTGTCTAATGGAGCAGGTGAGAGCAATGAGTTTAGCACCTTGGGTTATGTGAAAGAAACCAATAAAGTGATACAGGAACCTTCTCAAAAATACATTGCAGAAGTGGCTTGCTTAGGCTCTAGAGAGTATTGTAAGGAGAAGTTTGAGTATGATGGAGTCAGAGATTGCCGGGCTGCAATGATGTACCGAAATGGTCCAAAAGCTTGTGAATTTGGGTGTATAGGCCTAGCTACCTGTGTTGAAACATGTCCTTTTGAAGCTATTGAAATGAGAGATGACGGTCTTCCTCGTATAAACCATGATATATGCAGGGGCTGTGCCACTTGTGTAAATACATGTCCTAAGAGTGTCATAAGATTGATACCGGGAGATAGGTACAAACATTTTATATATTGTAACTCTCAAGAAACGGGAGAAATTGTAAAGGAAAACTGTCAATATGGATGTCTTGGTTGTGGTATTTGCCGTGAACAATGTCCCGTTGGTGCTATAAATTTAGATAATGATTTAGCAGTTATTGATCAAAATAAGTGTGTTAACTGTGGTTTGTGTAAAGATAAATGCCCAACAGCTTGCATTGTAAGTGAATCTGAAAGACTTCAATAAAAAAACGCAAAATCTGAAATTCCAAGTCAAAATCCCATAGTATGAAAACCACTTTTAATCTAGGAGGGAGAATATGAAAAAGACTAAACTGTATCGTAGATTTAAACCTGTTGAAAAGCATGATACTGCAGCATGGGCAAATATAAAGAAGTTAAAAGGAATATCCCAGGTTTCTCTTCCTGACGAGTATGAAGTAGAAAATGCCAAAGAATGGGTAGACAATAATCAAAAGTAATTGAAGTCACAGCGTTTTATGAAAAAAATTAAAACCTACCAGGCACTATAATTTATGGATTACAATCAGTGCCTGGTAGGTTTTTTAGTTTATTAGCTTTTTACTCTTCAATTTAAAAGAGTTTATGTTCTGATAAGGTTTTATAAGTTTCATATTTGGTACGAGCATCTTGTTTGGCTTTTTCAAATAGTTTTTCTGCAGTTTCTGGGAACACTTTTTGTAAAGAAGCAAATCTAACTTCACTCATTAAGAAATCTTGCAGTGATTCTTTAGGTTCTTTTGAATCTAAAATGAAGGGATTTTTACCTTCTTCTTTTAACTGAGGATTATAACGATAAAGATGCCAATAGCCTGAGTCAACTGCTGCTTTTTCTTGGCTGATACTAGTCCCCATACCACTTCTGATTCCGTGATTGATACATGGAGAATATGCAATTATTAGAGAAGGACCAGGGTATTGTTCAGCTTCTAAGAAAGCTTTTAAAGTCTGGTTCATATTTGCTCCCATAGAAACTTGCGCGACGTAAACGTAACCGTAGCTCATGGCCATCATACCTAAATCCTTTTTCATAGTGGCTTTGCCAGAAGAGGCGAATTTGGCCATAGCAGCAGTCTGAGTAGCTTTAGACGATTGACCACCGGTATTTGAATAAACTTCAGTATCCATAACCAAGGTATTTACATCTTCACCTGTGGAGAGTACATGATCTAAACCACCGAAACCAATGTCATAGGCCCAACCATCACCGCCAATTAACCATTGTGATCGTTTAATTAAATAATCTTGATATTCGGCAATATGTTTTAAAGTTGTGTTAGCGTCTAAATTCCGGTTATTTAAGAGATTGATAAGCTTTTTAGCGGCTTCTTTGGATTTTTCGCCATCTTTTCTAACATGTAGCCACTCTTCTAAAGCTTGGTTTAAGTCTTGGTCGCCTTGTTGAGTTTCTAAGACCTCTCTTGCTAATTCTGCCAATCTATCTTGAATGTAATCTGAAGCCAAGTACATTCCGTAACCGTACTCAGCATTATCTTCGAAAAGGGAGTTGGCCCACGCTGGCCCACGTCCTTCTGAGTTAATGGTAAAAGGAATGCTGGGAGCACTAGCACAATAAATTGAAGAACAGCCAGTAGCATTGGCTATCAACATTCTGTCACCGAATAATTGGGTTAACAACCTGTAATAGGGCGTTTCACCGCATCCAGGACAGGCACCATGAAACTCAAATAAAGGCTTGACGAACTGACTCCCCTTTAAGGTTTTTGTATTGACACGATCTGTTTTTTCGGTAATGGTTTGAGCAAATTCCCAATTATCTTCTTGTTGTTCTATTTGTTCTTCAGCCGGTTCCATGATCAAAGCTTTTCCCTTGGCAGGGCAAATGTCGGCACAGTTTCCACAACCAGTACAATCAAGAGGACTAACTTGGATTCTGTAACTTAAGTCATCCATATCTTTACCGGTAGCCTGCTTAGTTTCAAAAGTTTCAGGAGCCCTTTGCACTTCTTCTTCATCAAGTAAATATGGCCGGATGACAGCGTGAGGGCAGATATACGAACATTGATTGCACTGAATGCATTTATCAATTTGCCATTCTGGTATGTTGACTGCAATACCACGCTTTTCATAAGCTGTAGTTCTTAATGGGAAAGTTCCATCTTCCATTCCTTTAAAGGCACTAACCGGAAGATCATCTCCTTCGTGCTTAGCCATGGGTTTTTGAATGTTTGTGACAAACTCGGGTTCGGATTCACTTTCTTCATACTCTTCTTCTTGAGCATCTTTCCAGGCTTTAGGAATATCAACCTTGATTAATGAGTCTATTCCTTTATCTATAGCTAAGTTATTCATATCAACTACTTTTTGTCCTTTATCACCATAATTTTCTACTACAGACTCCTTTAAGTATTTGACAGCATCTTCAATTGGAATTACATCAGCCAGCTTAAAAAATGCTGACTGCATAATCATGTTGATTCTATTTCCTAGACCTATTTCTCCTGCAATGGATATGGCATCTATTATGTAGAAATTGATATCGTTCTCGGCTAGATATCTTTTCATAGAAGCGGGTAATTTTTCTTCGAGATCTTCCTTAGACCAGGGGCAATTCAATACGAAAGTTCCACCTGCTTTAAGACCTTGTAACAGATCGTAATTATTGACAAAAGCTGGGTTATGGCAAGCTACATAATCGGCGTTATAAACTAAATAAGGAGCTCTTATGGGTTGTTTGCCAAATCTTAAATGAGATACTGTGGTTCCACCTGACTTTTTACTGTCATAGGAGAAATATGCTTGAGCGTATAAATCTGTGTGATCACCAATTATTTTGACTGCACTTTGATTCGCCCCGACGGTACCATCGGAGCCAAGCCCCCAAAATTTACAACTAATGGTATCACTAGGTGTGATGTCCACATCTCCTGTTTCTGGTAGAGAAGTGTGGGATACGTCATCCACAATACCGATGGTGAAATTATCCTTTGGTTTATCCTCGGCCAGATTGTCAAAAACGGATATTATGTGTGAAGGTCTAGTTTCTTTGGACCCTAGACCATAACGGCCTCCGATAATTTCAGGGTTCAACTGAGAATTTTTATATGCATGAACAACATCCTGATATAAAGGTTCTCCTAAAGATCCAGGTTCTTTAGTTCGATCCAGGACCGCTATTTTCTTGACTGTGTCGGGGATAGCTGATAGGAGATGTTCTGCAGAAAATGGCCGATAGAGCCGAACTTTAATTAAACCAACTTTTCGGCCTTGTTCGTTTAAATGATCTACAGTTTCTTCAATGGTATCGCACACTGACCCCATAGCAATAATAATATGTTTTGCCTGGGGGTCTCCATGATAATCAAATAAGTTATAACTTCTACCGATGATTTTTTCTAATTCTTGCATATAATTTTCTACAACTTCTGGTACTGCTTTGTAATATGGGTTTGGAAGTTCCTTTCCCTGAAAGTAAATATCAGGGTTTTGGGCGGTTCCTCTGACAACTGGTTTTTCTGGACTTAAAGCTCTAGCCCTGAATTCTTTGATAGCTTGATAATCCACTAGGTCCTGTATATCTTCAAAATCTATTACATTGACATTTTGATATTCATGAGAAGTTCTAAACCCATCAAAAAAATGTAAAAATGGCATCCTTGACTTAATTGCTGCTAGATGAGCTAAACAACCCAGGTCCATTACTTCCTGGGCGTTGGACGCCGCTAAGAATCCAAAACCCGTCTGGCGACAGGCCATTACATCTTGATGATCTCCGAAAATGGAAAGGGCATGGGTAGCTAAGGCCCTGGCACTAACGTGAAACACACCGGGAAGAAGTTCGCCTACCAACTTGTACATGTTGGGAATCATAAGTAGTAAACCTTGAGAAGCTGTATAGGTTGTCGTTAAAGCCCCAGCAGCTAAAGAACCATGGATGGTTCCTGACGCGCCAGCCTCAGACTGTAACTCGACCACTCGTACCCGTTGGCCGAACATATTCTTTTTACCATGGGCAGCCCACTTGTCAGTGATTTCAGCCATGGGTGACGAAGGGGTAATAGGATAAATAGCAGCAACCTCTGTAAAAGGGTAAGAAATGTGTGCTGCTGCTTCATTACCATTGAGAGTTTTAGATTTCTGGTTCACCTAAAGTCCTCCTTTAACTTTAAGTCTGTTAAATATAAATATTTTAAAGAAATAGTTGTAATTTTATTGTTTGGAATTTGTCTGCTATAAATTCATTTATAAACCATAAAACATAAAACTTTTGTTTTCATGAACAACAAAAAATAAGGGCTCCTATATAGGAGCCCTTAACAAAGAGAATTTATTTCTGACATTATTTTGATTTATTTGGAGCCACTTTTTCAGTGGAGTTATACCCTTCATTTGAAGGGATAATATTTTCAATTGCTGATATTTTGGGCAAAATAAATTCGAAAACTGCATTTAATGATATCCCTAGCAGGGCAGCTAAACTTAACCCTTCAAGACTAGCGTATTCTGTCAATTGAATAGTTGCAAGATTTTCTTCTCCTTGTAAATATGAGATTCCTACTATTAATATTATGAATACTACACTTGAGTTTCTCAAATTAGACAGATCAGGACCTGAATCAACTAATGTTCTAACTCCAACGCTGGCAATCATGCCGAAAAGTACGAAGCTAACTCCGCCCATTACTGGTTCTGGGATAGTCATGATGAATGCTCCAAGTTTACCAATAAAACTGAAACCAATGGCTAGTACTGCCGCTATTCTTATGATGGCTGGGTTATAGTTTTTTGTTAGGGCTAATACTCCTGTATTTTCACCGTATGTGGTGTTAGGAGGTCCTCCTAAGGCACCACCTACGATTGTAGCAATTCCGTCACCGATTAATGTCTTGTGTAGGCCAGGATTTTTAAAAAAGTCTTTACCTACTACAGCACCGTTGGTGGTAATGTCCCCAATATGCTCAATAACGGTTACCAATGCAATAGGGATCATAATTTTTAACGCATCCATGGAAAACTCAGGAGCCATGAATTCAGGAAATCTCAACCAAGCTGCATCTCGGATAGGATCAAAATCAATTATTCCGAACAAAACACTAGCTACGTAACCTGTGGTGATTCCAATTAAGATGGGGATTATCTTTAAAAATCCTTTTCCCATAATCCCTGTAGTTAATACTGCCACTATTGTAATGAGTGCGATACCCCAATGTTCTGCAGCCATTTCTATGGCATTAGGTGCTAGGATAAGACCTATTACTATGATAATTGGGCCAGTAACTATTGGAGGAAAAAGACGCCTGATATTATTTATTCCAATTAATACTACAGCTCCCGCTATTAACAGATAAACAACACCAACTGCTATCAGAGACCCAGTGGCATGGGCTAGTCCAAAATTAGCGTTTACTGCTTGGATACCTGCGATAAAAGCAAATGACGAACCTAAAAAGACTGGAACCTTTCCTCCCGTTACTAAGTGAAAGATGAGAGTTCCCAATCCGGCTGTAAACAAAGCTACAGAGGGGTTCAGCCCAGTAATGAAAGGGACTAAAACTGTAGCCCCAAACATGGCAAATACGTGTTGAAAAGCCATGGGAAGTTGGGTTAGTAATTGGTTTGTGTTAGTTTTCATTAGCAAGTTCCTCCTTCATAGAATTTTTTGGCCTTTAGGATAGTGTTACAGCTGCAGGATTTGGTTCATGAAATCTTGTTAATAGTTATTGAAATGGATGCTGTATTGTTATGGGCTACAGGGTCAAAAAAAACACCTTATTTTGACGCTAATAAGGTGTTTGTAGTCATACCTACTTGACCCTTATTAGCCTCACTGGACTAATGTTAAAGGGATTCGCTTCCTATGATGTTTTAAGTAACAATTATCTGGTTCCCTTACTAGTCTCTCGGGACTAGCTTAAAGGCCATTCTTTTACATTATAAAGAGGTGAGAATGATTAGTCAATGATTTTTTATTCTTCAGGTAGCCACTCCTCAACTATATCTTGGTTTTCATCAATCCATTGTTCTGCGGCTTCTTGTTCATCATCCATTTCATCAATCATAGCCATAATTTCTCCCAATTCTTCCTCTTCTAGATAAAAGTTTTCTAGTAGTTGATTGACATCTGGTTGGTCATCATCAAAATTTTCTCTTACCATCACATGAATATCTTCGGCTTCCCCGTAAACTTGTTCTGGATCCTCTAAAAATTTAAGATCCCATTCAGCAAATTTCCAGTGGGGGGTCCAACCAGTAACGACAATCCATTCTTCATTGTTTATAGCAGTACCTAGTTCTCCTGTCATTGCTGCGTCGGAACTCTCAGTAAGGGTGTAATTCTCCAGGCTTTCATAAGTTTCTAGTGCTTCATCTGTTGATCCCATTATCCCTGCCCCTGCATCAATTCCTACTATTTCAGTATCAAATTCTTCTTCGTATTCGTCCATTTCTTCTATACTATCTATTTCTTCAAGATATTCTGGTACAACGAGTCCGATTCTCGCTCCTTCGTATACTGGGCCGAGATCTACTATATCATCACCGTAATCTTCGTAATAACTTTGATGGGTAACAGGGAGCCAAGCTGAAACAAAAGCATCTTGATCTCCTGCGGCCACATCTGCGTAGACTGGTCCCGCATCGGCCATGGTTAATTGAGTGTCATAATTCATTTCATTTTCTAACACAGCTGAGATAGTATGAGTTTTAGCAACCGAACAAGCCCAGTTTACAAACCCGAATTCTATCGTATCTTCTGCCTCTCCGTTATCTCCAAAATCATTGGTAAAGATGAAGAAGGCCCCAATAACAGCTGCAGCTACTACTAAAATGATTGCAGTTCTTGACATATGTATCCCTCCATTGTGGTTTTTAAGGTTTATAGCTCCTTTATAGTTTAACCAAAAGGGAAATTTCTTTATACAAACTACTTGACAGTGAAGCAAAAAAAGTTTAGAGTTATAAATAACTTGAACAACTAAAAACCTAAAGGTTTATAGGGGAATAAAAAGGAGAGGATTAAATATGAGTGCTTTAAAATTAATAGGTAATACACCTTTGATTAGAATGAGCCGGAATATAGTGGGCACTGAAGCTGAGGTTTTTGCAAAACTAGAAATGTTTAATCCAGGAGGTAGCGTAAAAGATAGAATTGCATTAAGTATGATTAACTCGGCCGAACAAAACGGGCATTTATCACAGGGAGGAACAATTCTAGAACCGACCAGTGGAAACACTGGGATCGGATTAGCTATTGTAGCTGCTGTTAAAGGATATCAATTAATTTTGACTATGCCAGAGAGTATGAGTGAAGAAAGACGGGCATTATTAAAATCTTATGGAGCAGAGCTTGTACTGACGCTAGCAGATAAAGGTATGGGAGGAGCTGTTGAGAAAGCTAATCAAATTAAAAGGGAAAATCCGGATTACTTTATCCCTCAACAATTTAATAACATCAGTAATCCAGAAATACACAAACAAACTACTGCCAGGGAAATTATTTCAGAATTAGATTCAGATATAGATGGATTAGTACTCGGTGTTGGTACTGGCGGAACAATTACAGGTGTAGGTGAAGTTTTAAAACACAAAAATCCTAATTTAAAAATCTTTGCAGTTGAACCAAAGGAATCACCGGTACTGTCTGGAGGGAATCCAGGTCCTCATAAAATTCAAGGGCTAGGGGCAGGTTTTGTACCTCAAGTATTAAAGACAGAATTGATTGATGAAGTAATTCAGGTTGATAGTTCTGAAGCCTATGATATGAGCAATCAATTGGCAAAACAGGAAGGTTTACTGGCCGGAATATCTAGTGGTGCTGCATTGAAAGGGGTATTAAAGGCTTTAAAACAATTACCATCAGGGGCAAGAGTAGTGACAGTTTTCCCTGACACGGGAGAGCGTTACTTGAGCATGGCTCCTTATTTTAACTTATAGAAAAAATTACTTGCTTGAAACTATCACAGAAAAGTGGGGTGAACTGATGAACTTTAATGAAGCACAACTAGAACGTTATTCCAGACAAATCATTTTATCCGAGGTGGGTGTCGAGGGACAGCAGAAATTGCTAGACTCAAAAGTGTTAATCATTGGCACTGGAGGCCTTGGGGCGCCTGCAGCCATGTATTTAGCTGCTCTGGGAATTGGTACAATTGGTTTGGTAGATGGTGATAAAGTCGAACTTTCAAATTTACAACGTCAAATTATTCATCAAACTAAAGATATAGGTAAACTTAAAGCGGAATCAGGAAAGGAAACAATACTACACATGAATCCAGATGTAGAAGTTATTCCGCATAATACCTGGATTAATTCACAAAATATCCAGGATATAATTGAAGACTATGATTTCGTTATTGATGGCACAGACAATTTTGCAGCCAAATTTTTAATTAACGATGCATGTGTAATGTCGGAAAAACCTTTTTGTCATGCGGGTATAATTCGATTCCAGGGTCAAGTGATGACTTATGTTCCAAATGGTAATGGGGTTACTCCTTGTTATAGATGTGTTTTTAATGAGCCCCCGCCTGACGGGGTGGTTCCTTCTTGCCAGGAAGCTGGTGTCCTTGGACTTCTAGGGGGAGTGATTGGTGGCTTACAAGCTACAGAAGCGGTTAAATACTTATTAGGAATAGGAGACAATTTGACAGGTGAATTATTAGTTTATGATGCTTTAAAAATGGATTTTAGAAAAATTGAATTACATTCAGACAGGGATTGTAAAATTTGCGGAACTAACCCAGAAATCAAAGACTTGGTTGACTACACGGGTCCTAAATGTAACCTACAAACAAAGTGATTAAAGGGTGTTTATATGAAAATATGGATTTTACAGACAGAATATCAGAAAATGTTAGAACATGCTAAAAAAGAGTTTCCCCTTGAATGTTGTGGCCTCATGGCAGGTTTTAAAAAACCAAAGGGCTATGTGATTACAAATATTTATGAAATGACTAATATGGAACAAAGCAGTACCAAATACTCTCTAGATCCTCAAGAGCAATTTTCCGTTATCAAAGATATTAGAAATCATGGATTAGAATTAGTAGGGAATTATCATTCTCATCCCTTTACGGGTTGTCGCCTCTCAGATGAAGATTTTAGATTAGCATACGATAACGACTTGGTTTATGCAATAATTTCCTTGAAAGGTGAGTTACCAGTATTAAAATTTTTTTTAATAAAAGAGAATTTAAAAAATGCAAGCCAAGAACTAAATGTTCAATTACTTGTAAGTAAAGATCAAGTTATCAATTCAAATACAACAGATGAAGGAGGGTTGTAAAGTTGCAACTCAATGTACCGGAAGAAATTATTCGAGATTTAAAAAGTTATCAGGATAAAGTTATGGATTTTCAGAAAGGTGACTTGGATGAGTTCAGGTTTAAACCGTACCGGGTTGGGAGGGGAGTTTACGAACAGAGAAATGGTAAATATATGATTAGAACTAGATTGCCCGGGGGAGAACTAACTTTAGAACAACTAAAAGTTATCAAGAAATTGGCTGAAGCATACGCAGAAAATTTAATACATTTAACAACCAGACAGGATATCCAGTTTCACAATGTGGAGCTTTCTGATTCACCTAAAATTATAGAGGAACTATTACAATGGGGTATCTTGACTAAGGGTTCCGGGGGAAACACACCAAGAAATGTGGTGGGTTCGCCTTTGTCTGGAGTATCTAAGGATGAAGTATTTGATATTAGACCTTTTGTCAAATATACAACGGATTATTTGTTACAAGATGAAAGTGCTTTCAATTTACCAAGAAAATTTAAAATTGCTTTTTCTAATTCTCTGGCTGATACTGCTAACGCTACCATTTCTGATTTGGGTTTTATAGCTAAAATCAAAGATGGCCAAAAAGGTTTTGAAGTATATGGAGCTGGTGGTTTGGGAAATGAACCTTCTAAAGCGATTAAGTTATTTAATTTTATAACCGAGGATCAAATCTTATTTCATGTAGAAACTATGAAAGAGTTATTTCAGCAGAAGGGAGATAGACTTAACAAAAACAAAGCACGAATCAGACATATAATGTCTAGGCTTGGACAAGATCAATTTAAAGAGCTATATTATAAATTATTAAAACAAATCAAGGCTGATCATCCGGAGTTGTCTTTATGGGATAAAATTTCAAATCATCTAGATATAAATGATGAGAATAAAGATAGTTTTGATAATTTTCAAATAGACAGTCAAGGACAAGCGTACCGAGAAAACAGGTATTCCGAAATTTCCAATCAAAGGAAGATACAGCGGTTATCAATAGAACAAAAACAGGCCGGAGCCTATTCGGTCTATTTTCATCCCGAAAAAGGCGACTTAAACACTAGGGATTTACAATTATTAATAACAACCATAGAACAAATGAATGATAATATATCGTTTCGAATTTCTAATACCCAGGGTTTTTATCTATGTAATTTGTCCTTTTCAGAAGGTGAATTACTCATTAATAAACTTGATTATCTTATTCCGGAATACCAGGTAGAGTGCTCAGTTTCGTGTCCAGGAGCTGCTACCTGTAAACTAGGTCTTTGTTTATCTCAAAAAATGTTAATTCAAACTCTAGATGAATTAAAGCAAAGTGATACTGAAGCACTTAAAGAACTTCCTCGGCTATACATTTCTGGTTGTCCTAATTCATGTGGCCAGCATCAAATTGGCCTACTAGGTTTATCCGGAAAAGCTAGTAGGACAGAGGACGGACTTGTACCTGCTTATACAGTGTATATGGGAGGTAAAACCGAGGCAAACAAAGGACGATTGGCTACGGAATTTGGTGAAATACCAGCTCAAAAGGTTCCTGTATTTTTAAAAGAACTGGCTAAATTAAAAGCTCAAAATGGATATAAAGATTTTGAAGAATTTGTTTATAATTCAAATAAAAAAATTACCCAACTTATTACAGTTTTTTCAACTTTAGAAAGTTATCAAGAAAATCCCGGTTTATATTTTGATTTCGGGTCTAACAAACAATTTTCCCTTGAAGGTAGGGGTCCTGGTGAATGCGGTGCTGGAGTGCTAGACATAATCAAAATAGATATCAACAACGCCGAAAGCAGGTTACAAGACTATCAAAACCTAGTTGATACCCGGTTATTGTACCAGGCAGCTTTATCGGGAGCTAGGGCTTTATTGGTTTTAAAAGGTATCGATACCAATAAAGATAGAGAAATTTTTAATGAATTTATTAAACACTTTGTAGATACGGGCTATGTTCGAGATAGTGTAATAGATTTAGTAAATAATTTAATGGATTTTAAAATGGGAGACTTGTCAGACTTGAGTTCTTATTATGATGAAGTAATTTATCTTGTTCAAAGAGTTAAAGAGATTTTTCAATCTCTTAACTCTAGGTTAGAAATTACCGCAGCTAAAGTAGCAAATGAATCAGAGCAACAGACTCAGAAGAGTACAAATAGTGGTGAAGAATCACAAGGCGAAGAAAGTGATGTGGTGGATTTAAGAGGTGTTAAATGCCCTATGAATTTTGTAAAGGTGAAAATGGCTCTGTCATCTCTTCAAAATGGCGAAATACAAGCTTTTTATCTTGACAATGGTGAACCCATGGATAATGTACCTCAAAGTGTTAGGGATGAAGGACATTTCATAAAGGATATAGTTAAGTATAGTGACTATAGCAAAATATTAATTAAAAAGTCTGATTAGACCAATTTTTATGGAGGGATTCAAATGGATATCAATTTGAATGGGAAAAAAAGACGATTTGAACAAACGAGATTGTCAGTAACGGATTTAGTCAAAGAATTAGACATAAATCCTAAAATTGTTCATGTTCAACTGAACGGTGCAATGTTAGATAGAGCTCACTTCGATGACACTTTTATCAACGAAGGAGACGAAGTTGAAATTATAACTTATATGGGAGGGGGCCATTAACAATGGCTCTTCTCCCTTCCTGATAAATAAAAGTTTCTATGTAAAGGGGGAATACAAGTGTTGAGAAAGGATGATTGGTGGGCCGTTTGGTTAGGTCTATTTTTAATACTTATTACAGGTCTGGGATTATTAACTGAAATCCCTGGACTAGAGGAGTGGACCCACAATCCTCTAAACAGCTTATCGTTAAGTACAGTTTTAGAACTGACGGTTTTAGGAACGGGCCTGGCATTGTTAACAGGGATTGCAGTTTATTATATACAAGGAAAGTCATTTGCCAATAATTATCTAAAAGCTTTTCCTTGGGTATTTATGATTGCAGTAATTTCCTATGTGTTATCAGAACAATCTCTTGCTTCACATTATGGCCTGGGGTATGTAGTTTGGGCATTAGCTTTGGGTCTATTTATAAGCAATGTTATAGGAGTTCCAGAATTTATAAAACCTGCCATTAAGAGTGAATTATTTATAAAAACTGGACTTGTACTTTTAGGTGCTGAAATTTTGTTTGACCGCTTGTTGGTTTTGGGTATTTATGGAATAGGTGTTGCTTGGATTGTCACACCAATTGTTCTAGTGTCTATGTATTTTATCGGAACTCGGCTTTTAGGAATTAATAATAAATCATTAGTCGTTACAATTAGTGCTGCCACTTCTGTATGTGGAGTTAGTGCTGCAATTGTAACAGGAGAAGCTTCCAAGGCTACTGAAGAACAAATGTCTTTAGCTGTTACAATAACTTCAGTTATGACGGTATTGATGATAATTTTCATGCCGCTATTGATTACTTTTCTTGGAATAGATCCATTGGTTGGTGGTGCGTGGGTCGGTGGTACCATTGATGCCACAGGTGCCGTTGTTGTGGCTGCTTCAGTATTAGGTCAAGAGGCAGTAGAAATCGCTGCTACCATTAAGATGATCCAAAATGTTTTAATAGGTGTTATCGGTTTTATAATTGCTTTTATCTGGGTGAAAAACTCAGAAGGAATTGAAAATTTACAACAAGAAGGGGAAAAGTCTGTTTCTTGGACAAAGGTATGGACAAGATTTCCTAAATTTATAATAGGATTTGTTATAGCTTCTTTGTTATTTTCTTTTGTTTTCACTCCTTATTTAGGGAGTTCTTGGGTTGATAGCACATTAGACTTAACTAGTGGGCTTCGAGGCTGGTTTTTTGTACTGGCTTTTGTGAGTATTGGATTAAATGCCCGGTTATCTCGAATGAAATATTTGTTTGAGAAGGGGAACCCTTTAAAACTATATCTTGTTGGACAAACCTTGAATATTATTGCTACTTTTGTAATGGCTTGGATCTTATTTAGTGGGGTAATATTTCCCCAACCATTTTAGTTAGTCCACAATGACATAATATTAACTCATTCATTGATAAATAATAAATACTAACTACTCATAGCAGGAACATATCCCTATAATGTCAAATATTTATTTATGATCACAGTCATGCGTGTTTAAATACTCGTTTAAATACGCATCAGAAATTATTGTAAAATTCTTATTGGAGGTGGGAAAAATGGCGAATTGTTGTGGCGGTAATAATCTAGAAAATATTACCCTAAAAGTAGAAGGAATGGCATGTGAACACTGTAAAAAGGCAATAGAAAAAGAACTTAATAATTTAGATGGCGTGGATAAAGCAGAAGTTGAGCTTTCTAAAGGACAGGTTGATGTGTCTTTCAATCCAGATAGAGTGACAAAAGAGGACTTGGTTAATGCAATTACCGAGGCTGGATATCAAGTTAGATAAATAAAAACCCTTCTATTCTATTGAACATTGTATGAATAGAATAGAAGGGTTTTTTGAATTTAAGAATCACTCGGATTGTAAAGCATTTAAAATTTCATCACTGGGTTGATTGGGAATTGTGGCTATTCGTTCCCCTTGATATTTGAATATAGACTGGTTTTCAGCGGTTATTTCACCAATTACGGCACCTTGGCCATTTTTTGCTGAAATTGCTTCTAATACTTCATCGACATTTTCGGGAGCAACTTGCAGGAGCATACGACCTTGAGTTTCACAAATTAATCTTTCTTCAGGGCTGATATTCTCTGTTTTTACAGGAGCTTTATCTAGCTCAACTTCAGCACCTAGTCCGCCAAATCGAGCTGATTCGCATACTGCAGCACCTATCCCTGCTGCTCCTAAGTCAGAACAGGCTTTAACTTTACCAGTTTTGAAAGCAGATAAAGTAGCTTCCATAGTGGTTTTTTCCTCCTCAAAAAGTGCCTGGGCAGGAAGGAGTTCCGAAACTAGTCCGGCTCTATACAAGGTGTCATTTCCATCTACACCTGTTTCTCCAATAATGATAATTTTGTCACCTGCTTCTTTAGCAGGTTTAGTGAGGGGTTCTTCTGTGATTTGTTGACCGATGACCGTTAAGACTACGGCTGGGACTATATCGCTAAATGAGGTTGAAAATCCACCACCCGCTACAAAAACATCCATTGTACTACACATATCTTTTATACCTTTTAACATGATATTTAGCCTTTCCTGGCTAGTCATCGTTTCACAGTTACCGCAAGTACACTTTTCTTGGAAACCGCATGGCCCTACTATAACTTCTTCTTCTAAGGGCCTGGTTCCGACAAAATCCATAATAAATAATGGTCTAGCACCCATGGCTACTACGTCTCTCATGGCGCCTCCAGCCCCTGTGGCTGAACCATCATATGGTCTGGGGACACAAGGAGAACAGTGACTCTCCATTTTTGCAGCTATCAGATTACCATCATCTGAGGTCTGCACAACAGCTGCGTCATCGTTAGCATCAGGACCGACTTTCAAATAATTCGGCCATGTGTTATCTACCTTTTGGTTTAATTCCTTAAACTGGCCAAAATCGATGGCTTTGTCGATATTGTGGTGTAAGTGAATAAAAAGACCGTGCATTAGAGCTTTTTCAACTTGGTTCAATCAAGTTTCCTCCTTTCGGTTTAAGAAAAATAAGAAACCTACTATAATTTCTTATATAATAGATTACGATAAAAAACGAATAAATCCTTTAATTTTTTTAAAATGTTCATAAATATTATATAGAATCATAAATATCTTTTGTAGGTTGAAGGGGAAAATATGTAATAAAGTTTATCGTTGAGTCATTTATTATTATAGAGGAGAATTTGGTCAAGTAATGGAATATTTATAAAAAAGGGAGGTTTTGATGGATATGACAGAAAAGATTAACACTGAGTTAGTGGAGCAGGGGAAAAACAAAATAATGTGGGCAAGAAACAAAATGCCAGTTATCAGAAATATTTCCGAGCGCTGGAAACGTGAACAACCCCTGGCCGGGATCAGGGTAGCAGCGTGTTTACACGTGACCTCAAAAACTGCGAATTTATTAATAACTTTGAAGGATGGTGGGGCTGAAGTAGCCCTTTGTGGCTCAAATCCCTTAAGTACACAAGATGACGTGGTAGCGGCTTTGAATGAAGTTTATGATGTCCCAACTCATGCCAAACGAGGAGAAGACAAAGATTCCTTTTATAATCGTATTTTAACCGTATTAGACTTGCAACCTCATATCACAGTAGATGATGGTGCTGATTTAATCACTACATTACATAGCCAGAGAAAAGAATTACTGGATTCAGTACTGGGCGGTACCGAAGAGACTACTACAGGTGTTACACGTTTAAAAGCAATGGCCAAAGATAATTATTTAAAGTATCCTGTGATTGCTGTTAATGATGCCATGACTAAACATATGTTTGACAACCGTTATGGTACAGGCCAGTCAACTATTGATGGTATTATGAGAGCTACGAATTATTTATTGGCAGGGGCTCATTTTGTAGTAGTCGGTTATGGTTGGTGCGGACGAGGTATTGCAAAAGATGCTAGCGGCATGGGTGCTCGGGTAACAGTGGTGGAAGTAGATTCAGTCAGAGCTTTAGAAGCTGCTTTAGATGGTTTCGAAGTTTCTAGTATGGATGAAGCTGCGGAAAAAGCAGATTTTATAGTGACAACAACGGGGAATAAAAATGTGGTTGATAAGAAACATTTAGACAAGATCAATGATGGTTGTATATTATCTAATGCCGGTCACTTTAATGTAGAAATTAATTTGCAGGCCTTAGAGGAAATGACTAAGGAACAGCGAGAAGTTCGTCCTGATGTGCAAGAGTATTCCTTCAAAGATGGGCGAAAGGTATATTTGATTGGGGAAGGTAGATTGGTAAATCTAACTGCTGGTGAAGGACATCCGGCTGATGTCATGGATATGAGTTTTTCTAATCAAGCCTTATCTGTAGAATATTTAGCCAAAGAACATGAACAATTAGCTAAAGATGTTTATCCAGTTCCACGGCATTTAGATGAGAGTATTGCTAAGTTAAAACTTAAGTCAATGGGAATGGAGCTTGAACAGTTAACTGATGAACAAATTGATTATCTTAACTCTTGGGAAATAGGTACTTAATAAGCTAGCTGTTACGGATGAGTAGGGAGTGGATTTTTCATGAAAGAATGGAATAAAATATTTTATATTTTTGTTGCAGTATTTGGCTTGATAGCTTTTGGAACCTTTGGATATTATTTATTAACAGATTTATCTTTATTTGATTCTCTTTACATGACAGTGATCACTATTTCTACTGTGGGATATAAAGAAATTGGAGAACTAAGTTCTACCGGAAGATTATTTACGATTATTATCATATTTGCCGGTTTAAGTATTGTATTTTACGCTTTTACTAATATAACTACTTTTGTTATTGAAGGTGAATTTAGAGATTATTTTAGGAGGCGAGCAATGAATAATAAAATTTCCCAGGTTTCAGGTCATTATATACTTTGCGGTGCTGGTGAAACTGGATTTAGTGTTGTAGAGCAATTTGAAAAAAGTGAATTACCACTGGTGGTAATAGAAAAGGATGAAAATAAAGTTAATAAATTACTCGATCAAGGAATTATGGCCATTGAAGGCGATGCCACCTTAGAATCAACCCTCAAAAAAGCACGGATTGAACATGCTAGAGGCTTGGTTACCTCCCTTTCTAGCGATGCTGATAATGTACTAGTGGTCTTGACTGCCCGGGAATTAAACAAGGATCTATTCATAGTTTCTCGGGCTATTGAGAAAAATGCTAGCATGAAATTGAAAAGGGCAGGAGCGGATAACACCATTTCTCCGAACGTATTAGGAGGAGCTAGATGGCATCTATTATGTTACGGCCTACAGTAGTTTCATTTTTGGATGTAATAACAGAAGTGGGCGAAGAATTATTAGAATTGGAAGATGTAATTGTTTGCAAAAAATCTGAATTATTAGGACTTACACTTAAAGAAGCTAGAATACCAGAAAAAACCGGCTTGATAATTCTGGCATTAAGGAATCAAGGGGAAGATCAATTAGTCTTTAATCCCGGGCCTGAGGAAGTTCTGGAAGAAGGGGATACTATGATGGTTTTAGGGAAGGTACATCAAATTGACCAGTTAAGACAGATGGCCTGTGATGTCAGATAGCTTTGAGAACTTAAATATTCCGGGTAATTTAGATTTACCCGGAATATTTTTTGGCTGTATTAAAGATTCTTCTGTTCACTTGTTAAGATCTACTGTCAAACCCGCCTAATCACTCAATTGAAAGTTTTACAGTATCAACTACTAAATATAACAGCGACTTTTTAATAAAAATTTATTAACACCGGCAGGATTCCACGAAAATTTGGTGAATAATCATTTAATGAATAATTTCAAAAAGACTTTTGTAAAACACTTGCTTTAATGATGAATAATATAAATTGGAGTGATACAATTATTTTGACGTGTTTTGAAAGATATTATATAATCAGGTGCAAACATCTCTGAGTAACTTTATCGCAACCGCCAAGGCGGTTGTTTATTTATAAATTCTGACACCTTTTACCTGGCACTATTATTTATGTTATAATGTGGAGGTATTAATTGGACATGATTACAATTAAAGAAGGAGGAAGTATAAATGAGCAGTACTTGGGAAAAGATAGACAAGAACAAAATCAAGCTGTCTGTTGAAGTTGATGAAAATAGGGTTGAAGACGCCCTGGAGCAAGCTTACAAAAAAGTAGTCAAACAGGTGGAAATCCCTGGGTTCAGAAAGGGGAAAGTGCCCAGAAAAATCTTAGAAAATAGGTTTGGACCAGAAGTTCTATACGAAGATGCTATAGAGATACTTGTTCCTGAAGCTTATCAGGAAGCGTTAGAGGAACATGAAATTGAGCCCGTGGATCAACCTGAAATTGATATAGACCAAATGGAAAAGGGGCAACCTTTGAAGTTTAATGCCACTGTAGAAGTAAAACCAGAAGTTGAACTTGGTACTTATAAAGGACTAGAAGTAGAAAAGGAAAAAGTCGAAGTTACTGAAGAAGATGTGGAAAATGAATTGAAACAAATGCAAGAACAACATGCTGAATATGAAGATGTTGAAGACGGTGAAGCGGAAAATGGAGATAGACTGGTTATCGATTTTGAAGGCTATGTGGACGGAGAACCCATTGAGGGTGGTCAGGCCGAAAATCATAATATAGAGCTAGGATCAAATCAGTTTATTCCTGGATTTGAAGAACAATTAGTAGGTAGTAAACCTGGAGAAGAGAAAGAAGTAAAAGTAACATTTCCTGAAGACTATCAAAACGAAGAATTAAAAGGGAAAGAAGCTACTTTTAATGTAAAAGTTAAAGAAATTAAAAAGAAAAACCTATTACCTATAGATGACGAATTTGCAAAAGATGTTAGTGATTTTGATACATTAGA
Source organism: Natranaerobius thermophilus JW/NM-WN-LF (assembly GCF_000020005.1). Lineage (NCBI taxonomy): Bacteria > Bacillati > Bacillota > Clostridia > Natranaerobiales > Natranaerobiaceae > Natranaerobius > Natranaerobius thermophilus. Next base: position 1,164,426 of record NC_010718.1, read on the forward strand.
AGAATTTAAAAATGATATAAGAAATAGGCTAGAAGAAGAAGCTGAAAGGGCTGCCGAACAACAAGTTGAAGAACAGGTTGTTACTAAAGCCCTGGAAAATGCCGAAGTAGAAATTCCACAACCTATGATTGACCAAGAAGTAGATAATATGCTTAAAGAGTTTGAACAAAACTTATCATATCAGGGATTGAATTTAGACACTTATTACAAATTGGCAAATACAGACGAAGATGCTATGAAGGAACAATTTAAGGGGTCAGCTGAAACTCGAGTAAAAAGAAATCTTGTTTTAGAAGCCATCAAAGATGAGGAAGGAATTACAGCCACTGAAGAAGAAATAGATGAAGAAATCAACAAAATAGCTGAACAGGCACAACAAGAAGCTGATAAGATTAAGGAATTCCTAGAAATGCAAGGTAGAATGTCTCAATTGAAAAATGAAATAGCTATAAGAAAGTCAGTTGATTTGCTGAAAGACGAAGCAAAGGTCACTGTAGTTGAGAAAAGTAATGATTCTGAGGAAGAAACTCAAGGGAACACAGAATAATAAAACTAAAAATCTTAACTATAAGGTTTTCAACTATCAGCCAAATTGATAAAAGTTATTAGTTTAAAAAGGGAGACCTAAAGACAGAAATATGTTATTATAAAGCAAAAGGGGGTTATAATATGAATTTAATACCCATGGTAATAGAACAAACCAACAGAGGTGAAAGATCCTACGATATATATTCTCGTCTGTTAAAAGATCGGATAATATTCATTGGAACAGGCATAAATGATGATATTGCAAACTCAGTAATAGCCCAAATGCTATTTTTAGAATCAGAGGATCCTGATAAGGATATTCATTTGTATATTAATAGTCCTGGCGGTCATGTGCACGCAGGTTTGGCAATTTATGACACTATGCAATATATTCGATCAGATGTTTCAACAATTTGCGTTGGAATGGCTGCAAGCATGGGTGCTGTACTATTAGCTGCTGGGAATGAAGGTAAGAGATTCTGCTTGCCAAATTCTCGAATCATGTTGCATCAACCTATGGGTGGTGCTCAAGGGCAGGCAGCTGACGTTGAGATCCATGCTAGAGAAATAATGAAGACAAAAGAGCGCTTGAATCAGATTTTAGCCCACCACACAGGACAGCCAGTTGAGCAAATAAGTAAAGATACAGATAGAGACTTTTTCATGTCTAGTGAAGAAGCTCAAAAATATGGTGTAATTGATGATGTTTTAAAAAGGCCACCTGAAAATAGTTAATTTTTAAAGTGGTATTTAAAGAAAAAGAAGAGGTTACTAGAGAGGTGATTGTGAGTGTTTAAATTAAACGATGAAAAGGGACGCTTAAAGTGTTCCTTTTGCGGTAAGACCCAAGAACAAGTTAAAAAACTTGTAGCGGGTCCAGGTGTTTATATTTGCGACGAGTGTATCGAACTATGCAATGAGATAATAGAAGAAGAACTTAATGATGATAGCGATATGGGCTTTTCTGAAATTCCTAAACCTCAAGAAATATACGAAATTCTCAATGATTATATCATTGGGCAGGAAGAAGCTAAAAAAGCCCTATCAGTTGCTGTTTATAACCACTATAAACGTGTAAATAACGAAGCCAAAAAGAAAGACGATGTTGAGATTCAAAAAAGTAATATCTTATTACTTGGTCCAACTGGTGTAGGTAAAACTTTGTTGGCTCAAACCTTGGCAAAAATATTAAATGTTCCCTTTGCCATGGCTGATGCTACTTCATTAACCGAAGCTGGTTATGTAGGTGAAGACGTAGAAAATATCCTGCTAAAATTAATTCAATCAGCGGATTATGATGTTGAAAAAGCTGAAAAAGGGATAGTTTATATCGATGAAATTGATAAGGTTGCAAGGAAGACTGATAATCCATCTATTACTCGAGATGTTTCAGGAGAAGGGGTACAGCAGGCACTGCTTAGGATTTTAGAAGGAACAAAAGCAAGTGTACCTCCTCAAGGTGGTAGAAAGCATCCACATCAAGAATTTATCCAAATAGATACCACCAATATCTTGTTCATTTGCGGTGGAGCTTTTGATGGTATTGACAAGATTATTCAGAACAGGATTGGAAAGAAAGGTCTAGGTTTTGGAGCCGAGGTACAAAGTGCTAAGGATGAAGGTATAGGTGAAATCCTATCAAAAGTTCTACCTCAAGACCTTCTGAAGTTCGGGTTGATTCCAGAGTTTGTAGGGAGAATTCCTGTAATCTCGTCTTTAGATGCCTTGGATGAAGATGCCTTAGTACGAATCCTAGTTGAACCCAAAAATGCTTTAGTTAAGCAGTATCAAAAGCTATTTGAGATAGATGGTGTAGAACTGGAAATGCAAGAAGATGCACTAAGAGCTATAGCTCGAGAGGCCATTGAGAGAAATACAGGAGCCAGAGGTTTAAGAGCTATAGTTGAAGAACATCTGAATGATATTATGTACGATCTACCATCTATGGATGATGTCAATAAATGTATCATCACAGAAGAAGTGATTGAAAAAGATGAAAGACCTATGTTAGTAAAGGATAATCAAGGTGAGAAAAAGCATGAGTCTGCATAGAAATATAAAAAATTATTAACTATAATGCCCTGCCTTCGCTTTTAAGTGAAGGCAGGGCATTTTTTCTGTTTTTTGTTGCTATTTAGCTCTATTCTCCTCTTCACTCATTAATACTATCAAATCCATGATCCGTTCAATTGTTTTCACAGTATCAACAACTAAATATAACAGGTCCTTTGTTAAATCTAACAGTTCAGGAATAAAATGCAAGATGCTTCCGCATAATAAGGTTAGGTTGAACTCTGTAGTGAGAGGGGGATTACATGGAAGGAATAGCCGGTCTCTTAGCAATGGTACAATTCTTCTTTGCAGTAGTTATCGGCCTTTATTTTTGGAATCAGTTAAGAAGCCAGCAGTCAAGTAAAGCTACTGTTGAGCGTGAATCGGAAAAACAAATGGAAAAGCTCAGAAAAATGAGAAGAATATCCTTAGCAGAACCTTTAGCAGAAAAAACACGCCCCCAAAAATTTCAAGAAATTGTTGGTCAAAAGGAAGGGTTAAAAGCACTGAGAGCAGCTCTTTGTGGACCTAATCCACAACATGTGATAATTTATGGTCCACCCGGTATAGGAAAAACTGCAGCAGCTCGCGTAGTATTAGAGGAAGCTAAAAACAATCCACGTTCCCCTTTTGGTGAGCATTCTGAATTTGTGGAAATTGACTCCACTACTGCCAGGTTTGATGAAAGAGGGATTGCTGATCCATTAATCGGTACTGTTCATGACCCTATATATCAAGGTGCTGGAGCCATGGGAATACATGGTATCCCCCAGCCTAAACCTGGAGCAGTAAGTAAAGCCCACGGAGGAGTCTTATTTCTTGATGAGATTGGAGAACTTCATCATATACAGATGAATAAACTGTTAAAGGTCCTGGAAGACAGAAAAGTTTTTTTAGAAAGTTCATATTACAGTTCGGAGGACCCCAACTGTCCCCAGTATATACACGAGATTTTCCAAAAAGGCTTACCTGCAGATTTTCGACTTATCGGTGCCACCACTAAAGGACCAGAAAGTATTCCTGAAGCTATTCGAAGTCGTTGTGTTGAAGTATTTTTTAAGGGTCTAACTCCTGAAGAACTTGTTGGAATAGCGAAACATGCTGTTAAAAGACTGGGATTTGAGGTAGAACAAGGGGCCATTGAAATAATCAAAAAATATGCTGAAAATGGTAGGGAAGCTGTTAACCTAATTCAAATAGCAGCAGGTCTTGCCCAGACAGAAAAACGCTCCAATTTAACCCAAAAAGACCTGGAATGGGTTATTAACACAAGCCAAATTTCACCTAGACCAGATAAACTGATACCCGCCAGATCTCAAGTTGGGCTAGCCAATGCATTAGCAGTGCTAGGACCTAGCCGAGGAACACTCTTAGAAATCGAAGTGTCTTCAATCCCTTGTAAAGAAGGTGAAGGTGAAATAAACGTAACTGGACTTGTGGAAGAAGAGGAAATGGGGGGACATTCCCGAGTAGTTCGGCGCAAAAGTATGGCAAAAGGTTCAGTTGATAATGTGTTGACAGTACTAAAGCATTATCTAGACGTTAATCCTAGGGATTACGACATCCATATAAATTTTCCAGGTTCAATCCCAATAGATGGTCCTTCTGCAGGAGTAGCCATAGCCACAGCAATATATTCATCTTTATCAAATAAGCCGATTGACCATAAAGTTGCCATGACAGGAGAAGTTTCAATTAGAGGAGAAATAAAACCTGTAGGAGGCGTTTCCACAAAAATAGAAGCAGCTAAAGAGGCTCAAGCCAGTAAAGTTTTAATTCCTAAAGAAAACTATCAAAAAACCTTTGAAGATGAAGAGTCTCTAACAGTGTCGCCAGTTGAGGACTTAAAAGAAGTACTAAGAGAAGTCACCTTGTAGTTTCAAGCTTTGCTTCGCCTCCATTTTTTTTGGCAGGCGAAGTTTTTTTATGTTAGGCGCACCTAAACATCTTTAAGTGAAATTGAGATTTTATATTATCAACATTCAACTTTAACATAGCTTTATGTTAAAATTAATCTTGGTACTTTATAATGAAGGTGGAGGTGACTGTTAATGAAAGTGACTAATGCAGAATACATGGCAAGTGCTTATTTATCCTCGCAATTCCCTAGTGAAATGTATCCTGAAATTTCCTTTATAGGTCGATCTAATGTGGGGAAATCATCTTTAATCAATACTTTGATTAATAGAAAAAATTTGGCTTATACAAGTAAACAACCGGGTAAAACTCGGACAATAAATTTTTTCTTAATCAATAAGAGTTTATATTTTGTAGATTTGCCAGGTTACGGATTTGCTAAAGTTTCTAAGACTATGCAAAAAGATTGGGAGCAACTAGTCAATGCTTATTTATCCCAGAGAAATACATTAAAACTATCTATACTAATTATTGATGGTAGACACGGTCCTAAAGATGCAGATATAGATATGTTTGATTATCTGTTAGATTTTGAGCGCCCTGTATTGTTGGTTGCAACTAAGATGGACAAAGTAAAAGCGAATAAACGAAAACAGAGAATAACCGAGATGAGATCTGCTCTTGAACTGGATCAAGATGATGAACTGATAACTTTTTCTAGTGCAACTGGGGAAGGAAAAAATGAATTATGGCAAATTATAGAAGATTTACTATAGATTAACAGGAAATTATCTTAATTGTAATTTCACATCTTCATGTTGACTTGGACGGAGGGATGATTGTGTCGTCTCAATGGGAGGAACTGGATCAGATTTGGGAAGACTTACAGCATCATATCGATAAATTCGAAACTAGAGAAGGACAAATAGATATGAGCCTTGGGGTTTTAAAAGCTCTCCAAGATGGAGGGCATTTTGTAGTAGAGGCAGGAACTGGTACAGGAAAGTCCCTGGCCTATCTGTTGCCTGCAGTTCAGCTGGCACAGGATGAATTTAGAATGGTTATCTCTACAGCTACCATCGCCTTACAAGAACAACTACTTCAGAAGGATATCCCTTTGGTTGAAAAAATTATTGGGAGAACCCTGAGAGTTGAAGTGATTAAAGGTAGAAGCAATTATCTTTGTAAACAGAAATTTAATCAACATTTTGGACAAACAAGCTTTGTTAACTCAATTCAAGAGCGTGAACTGATTGAATGGGTAAATGAAACAGAGACGGGTGATCGCAATGAACTCCAAACAATGCCGGAAATTTGGGAAAAAGTTTGTTCTCAAAGCGAAAGTTGCTTGGCTATGAGATGTCAATTTTACAGTGAATGCTTTGTGGTTAAATTGAGAAAAAGGGCAGAAACTGCAGAACTGTTAGTAACTAACCATCATTTATATTTTAGTGATCTTAATCTAAGAATAGATTCAGATGGGTCTATGTCTATTTTCCCTGATTATGAAGGAGTTATTTTTGATGAAGCTCATCATATACCTGATACGGCCACTAAATCTCTCGGAAGGGAAGTGAAATATTCCCGGGTAATAAAATTATTTAAAGAAGTGACCAGCTATTTAAAACAAAAATTTCAAGCTCAAGTGAATTTAGTCCAAGAGGCGGAAGCCAGTGCCGTTAAGGCTTTTAATAAACTTTCTGATTTCAGAGAAAGTGATTATTTATTAAGGGAATTAGATTCATTTATCTCCCTAAAGGAATTTAGAAAAAAGTTATCTAAATTAGCACAACATGTGGAGGAATGTGCGTTAGAAGAAATGGATCGACCAGAACAACCAAGAATGTTGGCTTCTAGATTAAATAAGACAAAGCTTGACTTGGATTTGATATTAGATTTAGAGGAAGAGGACTATATTTCATGGGTTAATCAGCAATCATCGGACATTTCTTTATCAACAAATCCTGTATTTGTTCATAAACAGTTAAGGGAATTTTTATTCGATAATGTAGACAGGATTATTATGACCTCGGCAACTTTGTCTATAAATGGAAAGTTTGCTTATTTTAAAAACAGGGTGGGGCTTAGTCAAGATGCCCAAACATATCAAATAGAATCTCCATTTAACTATCAAGAACAATCCAATATATATATTCCTAAGAATTTTCCAGAACCCAGGTCAGGGGAGTATAACAGGCAGTTAGCAGATACCATTGAACAAATTATCGATGCAGCTGGTGGAAGAACTTTAGTGTTATTTACAAGCTATTCTACACTTAATAGTATATATAATCAGCTTAAAGATAAAGTCCCCTATGAAATTTATTGTCAGGGGATTCATCCAAAAAATAAAATTTTGTCTTGGTTTCAAAACGATGCCAGTTCCGTTCTCATGGCTACTAATAGTTTTAGAGAAGGTGTAGACGTACCCGGTAGTTCACTGCAAGTAGTTATTATGGATAAATTACCCTTTGCAGTACCCGATAATCCTTTAATAAAGGCTAAAATTGAAAAACTGCAACAAGAAGGACAAAATAGCTTTATGAACTATCAGTTGCCAGAAGCTGTATTGGCTGTAAAGCAAGGGTTCGGTAGATTAATAAGGCATAATAATGACTGTGGAATCTTTGCCCTTCTGGATCCTAGAGTTTTTACTAAATCTTATGGGCGTCACTTCATAAATTCTCTCCCTAATGCACCCCTTATATCAAATTGGTCGGAATTAGAAGCTAAAATAAAAACCTTACCTTAAATTGTTGACAATTATTATTAATTTGAATAAAATATAATCATAACCAATTATCAATAATAGTTACTAATACTAGTAACAATAAGGGGGGAAAGGGCTTGCTTGAAGAGGTGAATTTTGTCAAAGTTTATAAAAACACCGATAAGTGCTGTCAGGAATGTAATGATTGTCAGACAAATGAATGTTTAATTGGTTTTTGTAAACAACTAATTAGTGAGGCCATGGAAAAAGATGAATTTTATGTGAATAATGGTGTTGATTGTATTCCCACCCACGACTTAAAGGCTTATGATAAACAGGATATTTTGGAAGCGGTGGGAGAGATTTTAAAACAATGTAAGAACTGCAAATTATACCATGATGAAGATTGTTTAATAAACGTCAGCAGATCAGCTCTAGAGTACATACTGACTGGTCAAACTTTTGAATACGAAGGTAGTGCATTTGTATATCTAAACGATATCAGACAAAGTGATCAGGAGTTAGGAGAATCCCTGGCACAAATATACATGAAAGATTCATAAAGAAAGAGGAGGACTGCATTATGGTCGAACAAAAAAATTTAACTACTGAGAATGTGTTGGGAGAAGCCAAAGGTTCTGATCTGGAAAGACCTGTAAAACAAAATTTTCAAGGCGAAACATCTGAAACGGGTTTGTATCTTGCCATGGCTCGACAAGCTCAAAGAGAAGGCTATCCTGAAATTGCAGAGAGTCTTAAAAGAATTGCCATGGAGGAAGCAGAACATGCCGCAAGGTTTGCTGAATTAAATGGTATGATTAATGATAGTACTGAGGAAAATTTAAAAGAAATGCTTGAAGGAGAAATCTTTGCTAATCAAGATAAAAAGAAAGCGGCTGAAAAAGCAAAAGACCAAGAATTAACTGAAACTTACACTTATTTTATTGAATCCTCCAAGGACGAAGCTAGGCACGCAAAAATGCTTGAGGGTTTAGTTAACAAGTATTTTGGATAAACTATTGACAACTAAGACCCAAAATATGTATTATATAAATACAATTCTATACTTTTAAATCATTGAAACATCTCGGAACGGGAGGAGTAGGCGGTTCAGATCTTGAAAGAGAGGAGTGCCATGGCTGAAAGCACTCTAAGATCTTTCCGTTGAATGTCGCCCGGGAGATGGTGGCCTGAACATTTATCCATGAATAATGATAGTAGGGCCATCCGGCTGTAGCCGTTATTTTTATGAGGGTCCCCAGCTACGGAAATTAGGTGTAGGGGGAAAAAAGGTGGTACCGCGGAATAAAGCCCTTCCGTCCTTTTATGGACAGAAGGGCTTATTTTTATATTTTGCTATAGCACTGTTATATTTAGCTGTTGATAACTTATAATCTTCAATTAAGTAAATTGTTGTAGCTTGATTGTAAATCTTGAAGAGCAACAAAACAAACAAGAGAATCTGAGCCAAATAAAAGAAAGGAGTGAATACTATGAGTAAAACAAATTTATCAAAGGTTTACGAACCTGAAAAAGTTGAACAAAAATGGTATCAGAAATGGTTGGATGCTGATTCCTTCAAAGCTTCCTGCGATCACAGGGATAAATTTTCTGTAGTAATTCCACCACCAAATGTCACGGGTTCACTGCATATGGGCCATGCCCTGGATAATACATTACAGGACGTAATTGTGCGATTTAAGAGAATGCAAGGTTATGATACTTTGTGGATGCCTGGTACTGACCATGCCGGTATAGCAACTCAAACTAAAGTGGAGGAACATCTTGCCCAAGAAGACGGTGTATCTAAATACGACTTGGGTAGGGAGAAGTTCCTTGAAAAAGTTTGGGCTTGGAAAGAAACCTATCACGATAGTATTACTAATCAATTAAAAAAATTAGGGGTATCCGTTGATTGGTCTAGAGAAAGATTTACTATGGACGAGGGATGTAGTAAAGCTGTTAGAGAAGTTTTTGTATCACTTTATGAAAAGGGGCTAATTTATCAAGGTGATTATATTATCAATTGGTGCCCGAGATGCTATACTGCCCTCTCAGATATTGAAGTAGAGCATATGGAAGATCAGGGAACTCTCACTCATATTAAATATCCCTTGACTGATGGATCAGGTTCTATTTCTGTGGCTACAACGCGACCTGAGACTATGCTTGGAGATACTGCTGTAGCTGTTCACCCAGATGACGAACGATATAGTCATTTAATTGGTAAAACTGTTATGCTACCGTTAATGGATAGAGAAATCCCAATTATAGCTGACGAGTTTGTTGACCCTGAATTCGGATCTGGTGCTGTCAAAGTTACACCAGGTCATGATCCTAATGACTTTGAAATGGGAGAACGTCACACTTTAGAAAGTATTGCTGTAATAGGTAAAGACGGACAGATGACTAATGAAGCACGGCGATACTCGGGAATGGACAGATATGAATGTCGAAAATCTGTAATTCAAGATTTGAAAGACCAAGGTTATTTACTGGAAATTGAAGATCATAATCACTCTATCGGTCACTGTCATAGATGTGATACTGTAGTCGAACCCCTGGTTAGTAAACAGTGGTTTGTAAAAATGAAACCATTAGCGGGACCAGCTATAGATGTGGTTGATAAGGGAGATGTAAAATTTGTTCCCGCTAGATTTGAAAAAATCTACAGAAATTGGATGGAGAATATTAGGGACTGGTGTATTTCTCGTCAGATCTGGTGGGGCCATCGCATTCCAGCCTGGTATTGCCAGTGTGGTGAAATTATAGTTAGCAGGAAGGATCCCGATTCTTGTCCTTCATGTGGAGAATCAGGTTTAGAGCAAGACCCCGATGTACTAGATACCTGGTTTAGCTCAGCTCTCTGGCCTTTTTCCACTATGGGATGGCCTGACGAGACAGATGATTTACAGAAATTTTATCCCACAGATGTCCTTGTAACGGGATATGATATTATTTTCTTCTGGGTAGCTAGAATGATATTTATGGGATTAGAGTTCATGAAGGAACGACCATTTGACGATGTATTTATTCACGGATTAGTTAGAGATGCTCATGGCAGAAAGATGAGTAAGTCCTTGGGCAATGGAATCGATCCCCTAGAAATAATTGATGAATACGGTGCAGATACTTTAAGATACACCTTGGTGACTGGAATTACACCAGGAAATGATATGCGATTTTCTTATGATAAAGTAGAAGCCAGTAGAAATTTTGCCAATAAAATTTGGAATGCGTCTAGGTTTGCAATTATGAACTTAGATAACTATCAACCTATGGAACTGTCACCAGAAGATGATAGGTTGAGCCTGGCGGATAAGTGGATTCTTCATCGCATGAATGAAGTTATAGATGATGTGACCAGGCTTATGGACAAATATGAACTAGGAGAAGCATCAAAAACTCTGTATGAGTTCATCTGGTCTGAATTCTGTGACTGGTATATTGAGATGGCTAAAATTAGGCTTTATCAGGGTAGTGAAGAAGAAAAATCATTGACCCAAGAAATACTAGTACGTGGCCTTGATACAATCTTGAGACTGCTTCATCCTTTTATGCCATTTCTGTCGGAAGAAATTCGGTCTCATTTGCCCCATACCGATGAATTGCTAGTTACTTCAAAATGGCCAGAAAAAGAGGAGTCTTTCTCAGATGAAACTAGCAAAAAAGCCATGGAACAAATCATGGAAGGCGTACGGGCTGTGAGAAATCTCAGGCGAGAGCTTGACATTGTACCACAGACCAAGTCAGCGATCACAATCCTAGCTTCTGACGCATCAGATTACGATAACTTTAACAGCAATCAGGAATACTTCCGAGCTCTAGCTAATGCATCACCGGTAGAAGTCGTAGATAATCTAGAAGAAAAACCTAAAAAAGCACTAACAGCTGTTGTACGTGGTGCCGAAATTTTCTTACCCTTAGAAGGTCTAGTAGACTTAGATGAAGAGATAGAAAGGCTTCGGGGACAAAAAGCGGAACTAGATAAAGAAGTGGCTCGTGTGGAAGGTAAATTAGCCAATGACAACTTTGTAAATAAAGCACCTCAGTACGTAGTTGACAAGGAGCGAGAAAAGGAAAGAGACTATAAAGAAAGGTTAGCTAAAGTTCAGGAACGTCTTGATACTTTATTAGCAATGAAGGAGTGAGCAGTCGGTGGCTATTAGTGGTGATGAAGCTATTAAATGGATCCAAAATCTCGACAAATTCGGTTCTAAACCCGGACTGGAGAGAATTAACTGGCTGTTAACTGAATTAAATCACCCTCATAATCACTATCCTGTCATTCACGTGGCAGGAACTAATGGGAAAGGTTCTACCTGCTCCATACTAGAAAGTCTTCTTTCTAGTATGGGGTATCAGGTAGGTCTGTTCACCTCTCCTTTTATTGATGATTTTGCTGAACGAGTCACTTGTAATTCTAAACCAATTACTAAAACTGAACTGGGTGAATTGGTCTGCGAAATAAAACCTATAGTAGAAGCGGCTGAAGCCAAAGGTTTAGGACACCCAACCCAATTCGAGGTTATTACAGCTTTGGCACTGCTTTATTTTCAAAAAAAGTCGCCTGATATGGTAATCCTTGAAACAGGCTTAGGAGGTAGATTGGATGCAACCAATGTAGTAACCCCAGTACTTTCTATTATCACTAGTATAGGTTACGACCATATTAATGTTTTGGGAAACACCCTTACAAAAATAGCCGAAGAAAAAGCTGGAATTATCAAAGAGAATATACCGGTGATTACTGGACTACATCAGGATAAAGCTAGTATTGAAGAAGATACACAGGAGCAAGCATTTTCAGTAATTGAGGAAAAGTGCCAGAAGAAAGGGTCTCCTTTATATGCCAGCGAACGGAACTGGAATTATCGAATAAAAGCTTTTTCATCCACCGGTTATTGCTTTGATTATTTTGGTTTAGAAGCTGAATTTATTAATCTTAAGTTACCATTACTCGGGGAATCACAGATAAAAAATGCTTCTATGGCTTTATGTGCCTTAGAATTATTAAAAAAACAAGGTTGGAATGAGATTGATTGGAATGATATGAGAAAAGGAATGGTTAGGGTCAATATACCAGCTAGAATGGAATTTTGGCCTGCAGATTCCGGGGAAAAAACTATTACCGGTTCTAGAGCTGAAAAACAACCAGATGTGTTACTAGATGCTTCGCATAATCCTCCAAGTGTCCAAAATTTGATGAGCTGTATAAGACGTTTGGATACCAATAGGAAATGGAATAAAATAGTGTTTGTTACTGGAGTATTACAAGATAAACCGATGGAAAAAATAGTTGCCAACTTCAGCTTGATCCCTGATGAGATTGTTGTAACAGAACCCCAAAATACTAGAGCCCTTTCAGCTCATTGTTTGCTGGACTATATTACTGATCAATTACCAGATACCAATATTTCTGTGGAAAGTGATCTTTACAAGGCAGTTCGAATGGGAATCTCAAAAGCTGGCAACGGAAGTTTGTTAGTGATCTTTGGTTCTTTTTACTTAGTAGTAGAAGCTCGGCGATATTTGAAGACAGATATACTTGCTTAAATTTTTAGCCATTTTAATTTTGAAGGTGAAACTCTTGTATCCACGATTTTTAAATATTCTTCAGTAGTTGAACGAAAGCGATGACCGAGAAGTTCTTGAACTTTATCTAAGTCTCCAGTCTTTTTATAGGAGTCTACTGCAAACACATGCCTTAGAATATGGGGAGTCAGACGCTTGGAAATACCTGCTTTTTGTGAATATCTTTGTAAAATTGATTCAATATAAGATCCACTAATGACATTTCCCGATAGAGTAGTGATCACATAAGAAGTTGAAAAGTACTGATTTTGCGTGTCCTTCCATGTATTTAACAGTTTATAATCGGCCAAACGTAATTGCAGTTTCCTACCAAAAGATCCTTTACTCTTAGGTATATATATCATATTGGCATGAAGGTCTAAATTATCCCACCTCAATGATCGCAATTCATAAAGTCTTAATCCGTAATTTAGGATTAAGTTCATAATAATGAGATCTCTAAGTCCCATAACAGTATTTCGTTCTGGAACTCTTAACAAGGAATTTTGTTCTTCTCGATTTAAAGCAACAGGTACAGTTTGGGGCATGAATATCCACCACCTCGTCTGTTATAGTTATTTATAGAAGGGCAGGAAAGTCCCTCTTGGATCACGTAATAATAAAGTAAAGGTGGCCATCCGGGGAAAGACCATCACCTCCTAGCCAGTGTGACTGCTTATTTAAGAAATGTCTTCCCCGGATACCATAAGTAGCAGTTACGGACTATAGAGAAGTTGTGCCTCGAGCACCGATGCTAGACGAGGATCACCACTGCTACTAAATACCATCACCTAAAGGAGGTCTTAAGATGTACTTTGTTGGGATTGATTGGGCTGATACAAAACATGATATCCTGGTCATGAGTGGCGATGGTAGAGAACTAGATAACTTCACTATTCAACATTCTCAAGATGGATTTGAAACTTTAGAAACTAAACTTTTGAAACATGACGATAATCCTGAAAACTTCTGCTGCTTAATTGAAACCAAACATGGACTTTTAACTCAATATCTTTTAGAAAATAACTTCACTGTTTATTCTGTTAACCCCAAGCTAGTTGATGCTAGACGAAAAGCTTCCGGGGCTAAAACTGACTTTATTGATGCTAAAATACTAGCTAATATGGGCAGATCAGAGCTCCATGACTTACATAAGCTAGAGCCTGATTCGGAACATATCCAAGAGCTTAAAGTACTCACCAGAGATCAAGACGCCCTTATACAAGAAAGTACTAGGCTAACAAATAGGCTGATTTCAACACTGAAAGAATACTATCCTGTAGCTCTTGAATTATTTTCTAAAATAACTCTACCTATCTCTCTAGCTTTCTTAAGAAAATATCCTACTCCAAAACAGGCTCGTAAAGCTAGCAGAGATGATATCTACAAGTTTTTGAAAAAGCAAAATCATCCTAACCCTTTATCTAAAGCTAATGAAATATTCACAAAGCTTCAAAGACGTAATTTAGAAGGTAACAGGGCTATTTGTTCTGCCAAGTCTAAGTTTTTATTTACTATCCTTGATCAGCTAGAGCCTTTATTAGAGCACATTAAAGAGTATGACAGGGAAATTGAAAAACTTTTTAAGTCCCACTCTGACAGTAAACTTTTTGAAAGCTTGCCAGGTGCCGGTAAGCGTATAGCACCGAGGCTGCTGGCAGAGTGGGGAGATGATAGAAGCCGTTATGCTGACGCCTCGGTAGTCCAAGCCCTTGCGGGAACTTCACCAGTACTACATCAAAGTGGCAAAATGCGTATTGTGAAAAGGCGGCATTCTTGTATTAAACCTTTTAGAAACGCTTTGCATCAATTTGCTCTTCAAACTGCGAGGTGGGTCCCCTGGGCCAGAGATTATTACCTCAGAAAGCGAAAAGAAGGCAAACAGCATCATGAGGCTGCAAGGGCTCTAGCTAATATTTGGGTCAGGATACTCTATGCTATGTGGCTGAACAAAGAACCCTACAATGAAAACAAATTCTTAAAAGCTAGAGAAAAACACGCTGCTTAATTTAGTTTTTAAAAGAGCAAAATTTTAGCTTTGGATTACTACATCCCTGATTTCCAAAATTTTACATCAGTTTACCCTTTACATAGAGAATCTTAAATTAATTTTAGTGATGATATATCAATCAAACAACATTCTTGTATCTTATTTTAACCATATTGATATGCCTTTGACAACTATTACTATGAACAATTTTAATACTTTTTAAAAAAGTTGTATAAAGATTGGATGTTGATACTATGAAATTTCATTTACAGTATCAACAACTAATATAATAGTGTTATAAAATAAAAAGGATATTTAATAGAATAAAGAGAATTATATAATTACTATATTTAGGGGGTTATGTAGTAATTAACATAAACAGGACAAATAGACCGTTAATAATTGTGATAGCAGGTGTAGCCCTGCTTTTTGTTTATGGTTGGATTTTTGGATTGCCTGGTTCGAATAACTCTTTGGTAATTGATTTGGATCAAGATGAAACTATTTCTGATAAAGAAAATGATGAAGGTTTAAATCTTCAGGACAATATTAATACTGATGATCAAATTAAAGAAAAGTCTAAAGACAGTGGAACAGAAGAATTAGTGGTGTACATATCTGGTGGGGTGAAAGAACCTGGAGTTTACACTCTCCCCTATGGTAGTAGGGTATATCAATTAATTGAACTTGCGGGTGGGGAGCTGGAAGATTCTTTATTGGAATTGTTAAACTTGGCTTCACCTTTGGAGGATGGTCAGCATATTCATATATACAGAGAGGGAGATGACATTGACTATGAATCACAACTAGTCCCTGATAACAAATCCCAAGGTGATACTAAAATAAATATCAATACAGCTGATATCACTTTACTAGAAAGCCTACCAGGTATAGGGCCTGTACGGGCGGAAAGTATTATTAAACATCGAGAAAAAGTAGGTGAATTTACTAGCATTGAACAAATAATGGATGTTAACGGTATTGGACCAGGAATATTTAACCAAATTAAAGAGCTAATAGTAACATAGTGTTTTGTATTGCTGTTCTAATTAAGGAATAGGTATAAATCTCCCTTAGTTTAAAGTTTAGAGAAGGGGGGAGAAGCTACTAAATCTTTAGTAGCTATAGCATGAGTTACAAGTTCAAGTGTTACGATTGTGATACAGAGTTTTTTCCTAGATGGTGGCAAGGGACTTTGGGAAAAAAGGAATTCTGTCCTGACTGTGGGAGTAATCAATTTCAGCTAATGCCTATGTATTCAGAAGAATTAAATGAAATTATACTAAAAAAAATGCCTTCTAATTGCAAAAAGGGTTGAGGTTAACTGCCCCAACGGCGTTGGGGCAGTTAACTTGTTAGGTGTATTGTTGGTGTTTATTGACATGGGGCACATACTAAATTAAGATGAAAATAACTGGAATTTTTATTGAAAAGAATCAACTTTACAAATACTGTTTTCTGATTTTTGAATGACAAATAAAATTAAAAATTAATAAACGGCAGGTGATCCGTCATGCATCATGTGATAGGTACAGCAGGCCATGTGGATCATGGAAAAACTAAGTTGATAGAGGCGTTAACGGGAGAAGATACCGACCGCCTACAAGAGGAAAAGGATCGAGGGATTTCCGTAGACTTAGGATTTGCTCCATTTAAGCTTCCTAGTGGTAGCATAGCTGGGGTGGTTGATGTTCCCGGACATGAAAAATTCATTCATAATATGCTTGCTGGAATTGCAGGAATAGATTTGGTTATTTTAGTAATTGACGTGAATGAGGGAATCATGCCTCAGACTAAAGAACATATTGCAATTATGGAGTTACTGGAAATTAAATCTGGTATAATTGTTCTCACTAAAGTAGATCAGGCAGAAGAGGAATGGATTGAACTTATGCAGGAAGAAGTCAGAGAAAGCTTATCCCAAACATTTCTAAAAGATGCCCCTCTTATAAAGACCTCTGTGGTTTCAGGAAAAGGAGTTTCAGAGTTAAAAGAATTAATTGACGATAAATTGCAGCAAGTCCCTCCTAAGGATGAAGGTGGGCCTGTTCGCATGCCTATTGACAGGGCATTTAAGATATCTGGGTTTGGAACTGTAGTAACAGGCACTCTGTTTTCAGGAACCATAGATAAAGGTGATGAACTTGAGATAGTTCCTAGTGAGACTAAAACACGAGCAAGGCAGATTCAAGTCCATGGGAAACAAGTCGATAAAGGACGGGCAGGACAGAGATTAGCCATTAACATTCCCAATGTTTCGGCGGAGAATTTGGAAAGGGGCTATGTATTATCGGAACCAAGTTATTTTAAGGAAGTGTCAAAATGTGATGTCAGAGTGAATATGCTACAAGATATAGATTGGGAACTTAAAAATGGTTCACCTGTACATCTTCATGTAGGAGCGGGAGAGACCGTGGCCAGAATATACTTTTATGGGCAGAAAAAATTACAACCGGGGGAGAGTTCATTAGCACAATTGAGATTGGAAAAGCCCCTTGCTATATTTAGAAAAGATAGATTTATTATTAGATCATACTCTCCTGTTACCACTATCGGTGGCGGATTAGTTTTAGAGCATGATGCTAACAAAAAACCTTTAAGTTCACAAAAAGTTATTGATCACTTACTAGCTCTGGAGAAAGGTGATCCTAGTGAATTAGTTAATCAAGTTGTCAAAACTAAAAAAATTGTTTCTTTGGATAAAATCGCTAAAGAAACAGGTGTTTTAGGTGAAGATCTTAATTCTATTGTTAAAGGACTATCTGAAGGTCAAAAATTGGTTACTTTAGGGGACTACGTGATTGATTTCGAGAAAATCCAGTATTTAACTCAGCAGATAATTGAATCCCTCAATGAATTCCAAAAAAATTATCCCTTACGTCCTGGGAAGCCAAAAGCAGAGATTATAAGCTTCCTGGTCAAATCTGGTATGGATGAGAAAGCATCCATGATTTTATTAGAACAGCTCCAAAAAGACAGTAAGATAAAGGTGGAAAATGATCATATTAGCTTACCAGATTTCAAACCTGAACCAACTAATGAACAAAAACAGTTACTGAAAGAAATTGAAGATAAATATGCAAACCAAGGTTTTCGTCCTCCAGCTTTAGAAGATATCTCTAATGATTTGAAAATATCTAAGGATATGACAAGAGAATTGTTTGAATACCTGGTAATGGTGGGGACAATGATAAAAATTACCGATAATTATTATATGCTAGCTCAAGATGTAGACAAAGCCAAACAGCTGCTGAAAGATCATTTTTCTGATCAAGATACACTGTCCATTGGAGAATGGAGAGATATATTGGATACTACTCGAAAGTACGCCTTACCTTTACTGGAATATTTTGACAGAATAAAACTAACTAGACGTCAGGAAGATGTTAGAGTCTATCTGGGAAACAACGAGTAACAGCAATATTGAAAGAACTGCATCTACTACTAAAGATTCTCTACGTAAAGGAGGTGAATTTATGGGTGAAGAAAAAAATAAGCAAGCAGAAAATAAGGAGTTAAAGTATCAAAATGGACAAGATCATGAGTCCGAATCGAGTTGTCGCCTGACTTCTTACAGTAGTAAATCTGGTTGAGCAGCGAAACTAAGTCCGGCGGACTTAGACAATATGCTCTCTTCACTAAAGGTTGAAGCTGTAGATCCGAGCTTACTAGTCGGTTTAGAAACTTCTGATGATGCTGGGGTGTATAGATTAACAGATGATGTTGCTCTGGTACAAACTGTAGACTTTTTTACTCCTGTAGTAGATGATCCCTTTACATTTGGTCAGTTGGCTGCTTCTAATGCCTTGAGTGATATTTATGCCATGGGTGCGGAACCGGTTACCTGCATGAATTTATTAGGCTTCCCCATTGATAAGTTGAGTAGTGAGATTCTTAATGAAATTTTGCGGGGTGGACATGACAAGATCCAAGAGTCAGGTGCAGCCCTGGTAGGTGGACACTCCCTTGAAGATAATGAGCCTAAATACGGTCTGTCAGTTACAGGCACAGTAAGCCCCGATAAAGTTTGGACAAATAGTGGTGCTCGGTCAGGAGATGTCTTGATTTTGACAAAACCTTTAGGTACAGGTATTGTGACAACAGCTATCAAAGGAGAACTTGCAGAGCCCCACCATGAACATTCAGTTGTTGAGGCTATGGTGACCTTAAATAAAACTGCTAAGAGAGTCCTGGAAGATTTTAATGTAACTGCCTGTACCGATGTCACGGGTTTTGGACTCTTAGGGCATGCCCTTGAAGTAGCCAAAGCTAGTAGTGTTGATATAGAGCTGTGGGAAGAAAATATACCTTTACTACCCGGTACTCAGGAATATGCTGAGCAAGGTTTGATTCCGGGCGGTACTTACAAAAATCTATCATTCTTTAATGAGGTATGTTCTTTTAATGAAAGGATTTCCGAAACAAAGAGGTTGATTTTGGCTGATGCTATCACTTCTGGAGGTTTACTTGCTTGTGTTCCGAAAGAACAGATCAACCAAGTGGAAAATGTTCTAAAAGAAGCAGGTTGCCTGGCTTATCATCAAGTGGGTCAGGTTAAGGATAAACAAGAAAAAGAAAGTAAAATTTTACTGCCTTAACAAAACAGTTCGGGAAAATCTGTAATTATCCCGAATATTTCGTGGCTTTTAGCCAGTTTGATTGCCTCTTCTCTGTTATTAACAGGCCAGGGTAATACCCTGGCCTGTTTTTTATGGGGTTTTTTATAATCTAAGGAATTATGAGGATGAATAGTATAAAAATCCACCTTATTCTCTAACTTGTTTGTATTTGGTCTAGATTGGTCATACAATAATCCTAATTTTACTCTAGAGTCGAGGCGACTAACTTTAAACAAACTATTATGATTAAAAGAAGAGACAATTACTCGTTCAAATAAATTAAAATAATCAATCAAAGAAATGACTTTTTCTTCTAAACCAGGATATTGTATATTGTCATTTTTCAATTCCACATTAATTATGAGTTCATTAGATTTAAAAGTTCGAAAAACTTCTTTTAGAGTAGGAATGGATTCATTTAAATAAGAAGTTGAAAACCAGCTACCAGCGTCAAGCTTTTGTAGCTCCGTATGATTGAAGTCCCTCACAGCACCCATTCCGTTGGTTGTTCTATCCAAGTACTCATCATGTATTATTACGGGTTCGCCATCTCTAGATAGTTGTACGTCCATTTCAATTCCATCTGCACCTAATTGTAATGCTTTGTTAAAAGAAGATAGTGTGTTTTCAGGTGCTAGATTATTAGCACCTCTATGTGCGATGATCAGCACTGTATTGCCTCCTTTTGCGAGTTTTGCATTGTATTACTATGTTAACAAGTGGCCGCAGATTTCAAGGAAATTAGTAATTACAATTCCTGTGAATGCTACGCCAGTTCCCTATCATGCCTACGGATATAATTGGGAAGAACCTCGTTTACAATAAACATTTTCAATTTTCAAAATCGGCTTTAATCCGGTCAATTAGCTCCGGTTGAACTAACAAATCGGCACCAGTCATTGCTAGAGCTTTGGCTCCCAATAACATGCCTTGTTTACCTTCCTTAGAGCCAGCTGCTTCTTTAAAGGCATCTGTATGTGCTGCAATATCTCGAGAACTTATTGAAATGAAAGGGTGGATTGAGGGTGTGACGTGGCTGACATTACCCATATCTGTTGATCCAAAATTACCCCCTGGGGCGTGGATTACTGCACCCAGTTCTTTTAAATTTTGTTGAAATGAATCTGCCAGGGTTTTGTTAGTTATCATGTTATCGAAGGATAATTCAAAATAATCATATTCATATTGACAGCCTGTAGCTTGGGCAGCACCACTGGCACAATTAATCACCTTTGAAACCACTTGATTTAAGTAATCTCTTTCAGATGCTCTAACATAGAATCGGGCTACTCCTTTTTCAGGAATGATATTAGGGGCAGATCCCCCTTCTGTGATGATTCCGTGAATACGTACATCTGTTGTTAATTGTTGGCGTAAGGAGTTAATATTATTAAAGAGTGAAATTACCGCATCTAGTGCATTGATTCCTTCATGAGGAGCCGCAGCTGCATGAGCTGCTTTTCCATAAAATTTAAATTCTATAGCGTCCATAGCTAATGAACTATCTAGGACCATATTTTTGCTACCAGGATGACAGATTAAGGCGGCATCTAAATGGTTAAAAATTCCTTGTTCCACCATAGTGACCTTGGCACCATCAGTTTCCTCGGCAGGTGTACCGTATATCTCAATGGTTCCACCTTGAAATTTATCTAGCAATCGTTTTAGAGCTACACCAGCCCCGTAACTCATGGCAGCAATTAAATTATGCCCACATGAATGTCCTTCAGGTAAAGCATCGTACTCCGCTAAAAATCCGATCTTAGGATACGGGGAGTGTTGTGATTGATAGGAGGCCTTAAAAGCAGTTTCAAGTCCGGCGATTGGTTGTTGTACTTCAAAACCTTCCTGGGATAATTTATTAGTTAAGAGTTTCACTGCCTGAAATTCTTCAAGTCCAGGTTCGGGATTTTGATGGATAAAATCGGCAATTGAGCCAAGTTCTTTTTCTAAGTTCTTTATTTCTTTAATAACCTCAGTTTTTATTTCTGAACTCAACAAAAACTCTCCTTTCTCTTATTTGGGACTATATGAACAATGGGATTGAGGAAAATATATAATTTTTCATGGTATTTGTCAACTTACTTTCGCCCTAGTTTTTACTGGCCGATGCTGAACCGAAGGAAATTTAAAGAAACATAAAGATAGTTTTAAAATTTGCAAGTAGTTTAAATACCTTCTAAATGGTACTTGACTTCGTTTATGTTTAGTGAGAATATGATAATAAGTATATTTATTATTATAATAAATATAACAATTGATCATGTAGGGGGTGGCAACATGGCAGACCAGGAGAAATCCAAACAGAATGAAAAAGATGAGTCTCAAGAACAGTTTATTAAAAAAATATTTAATTTTTTAAGTTCTATGAAAGCAGGGATCCTTTTATTAATCTTGGTAGCAGTAATATCTAGTATAGGAACCTTTATTCCACAAGAACACCCCCCTGAACAATATCATGAACAATATAGTGAGTTAGTATCAAGTATTATTTTAGCTTTGGGATTAGATAATATTTTTGAAGTCTGGTGGTTTGTCGGCCTAATTGCTCTTTTATGTGCTAACTTATTTCTCTGTAGTTTAAAAAGACTTCCCGGAATTTATCGTAGAGCTTTTTATCCTAAAAAAATATTGGATGAAAACCAATTGCAAAATTATAACAATTCAGCCACTATAAAAGTTGAGGATTCCCAAGAAGAAGTAGTTTCTAAAGTATCGGAATGTTTTAGGGTAAAGAAATACAATACTGAAGTATTAGAAGACGAAAGTTCGGGAGAAAAAGTGTTATTTGCGGAACGAGGGAAATTAGGATATTTTGGTTCATTTCTTACTCATTTAAGTATTGTCATATTAGTTCTTGGTTTTGCTTATGGAAATAGGGTCGGCTTTGAAAATTTTGTCAGTGGACAACCTGGGGACATAATGGAAATAGAAGAAAGAAATTTTGAAGTTAGAGTAGATGACTTTGAAATTGATTATAGGGATGATTATTCTGTTGATCAGTACTATAGCACTTTAACTGTTATGGAAGAAAATGAAGAAATAAAACAGGAAGAAATATATGTCAATAATCCTTTAAGATACGATGGGATAAATTTTTACCAATCAACTCACGGCTGGATGGGTGATGTACAAATAAAAAACAAAGAAACTGATATTACAGATGATGTTAGCCTATACGAAGAATCTCATTATCATATCACAGACAATACTACTTTGATGTTTCATTCCTTCTATCCAGATTACCATTTAGGTCCAGATGGTCCAACCAATAAATCACCAATTCCCAATAATCCTCGTTTTATTTGGATGATTTATGAAGGTGGAGAAATTGCTGATATGTTCGTGACTGAACCAGAAGAAGCCGTAGAATACCAAGATAAAGAAATTCAGTTTACTGATTATAACCAATATACTGGATTGCGTGTAGTTCATGACCCTGGAATTCCCGTTTTTTTCTTTGGAAGCTTTGTTATGGTAGTAGGTTTGATAATGTCATTTTACATGTTTCCTAAAAGAATATGGGTAAGGGTGAAAACTAAAGACGGTTCATCTCAGCTAATTATTGGTGGACAAGGACTTAAAGATAGACAGAGTTTTACACAGGAATTTAATGAATTAGTGGAGGATTTATCAAAAGAGGAGAATTTATAAAAGCATGTTATTTAAAATAGATTGCTATCAAAATGTATAACAGTGTAAAAAAGGATGGTGAAAACCGTGACTGAGGAACAATTAGTGTCCTTAGAAAATACTTTGTTTGATATTACTTTTGTATTTTATTTAGTGGCTGCCTTACTGTATATTGTAACTTATTTAATTTTTAAAAAAGAACAGAAACTTGGTAAATACGCCACTTTTATTGCGACTATGGGGTTGATAGTTCATACTGCTTCAATTTTTGTTAGAATGGTCAATGCAGCAAGATTAACTATGCATAATCAATTTGAGTTTGCTACCTGGTTTGCTTGGGGAATCATGTTTTGCTATCTCTTTATTGAGAGAAAGTTTGCATACAAATATAGAGGGATTGGTTCTTTTGTGGTTCCAATTGCTTTTTTAATGATCTTATATGCATCTACACTGCCTAGTGAAATCAGACCTCCTATGCCTGCATTACAAAGTGCTTGGCTATCAGTTCATGTAATAACAGCTATCCTGGGGTATGGAGCTTTTGCAGTAGCCTGTGGAATATCTATTATGTACTTGTTAAAGAGAAGAAAAGCAGAAGATGACAATAGTATATTTAATAGAAGCTTTTTTCCATCCTTTGAGCTTTTGGATAATATTAATTACAGAGCAGTGGCCTTTGGCTTTATGGGACTAACCTTGTGTATTTTAACAGGAGCGATTTGGGCAGAACAAGCTTGGGGAAGATATTGGGGTTGGGATCCTAAAGAAACCTGGTCATTAATAACTTGGATTGTTTATTCTATTTATTTACATGCACGGTTGACTCGTGGTTGGAAAGGAACAAAAACTGCTTGGTTTTCTATTATAGGATTTTTATGTGTGCTTTTCACTTATGTGGGAGTTAATATGTTGCTTCCGAGTGAACACAGTTATTTGTAAATCAGTATTTGTCAGTATTGACTCCTATGGTGATTTGGAGGTGTTTTAGTGATTCTAGCAGTTATCGGAATAAATCATGAAACCGCATCAGTAGAAACCAGAGAACAATTAGCTTTCTCTTCTAAACAGGTAAAAGAACTTGTTCAAAAACTTATTGAAGGTCAACCGATAAAGGAAGCTTCGGTTTTATCAACTTGTAATCGAACAGAGGTTCACTTTACAGTGAACACAGGGCAAATTGAGGCGGGCAAAAATCATATCATGACATACCTGTCAGATTTTAGTGATCTAGACCCCCGGGAGTATGTAGATCATTTATACTTCATTACAGATCAGGAGGCCGTTAGTCATATATTTAAAGTTACTGCTGGACTGAATTCTTTGGTAACTGGTGAAACAGAAATACTAGGTCAAGTAAAGAAAGCTTATCAGTTGTCTGATGAAGCTGGTGGAGTTGATTCTATTTTCCATGGGCTATACCAACAAGCCTTAAGGACAGGTAAACGGGTACACAGAGAAACTGGAATTAACGATAATGCAGCATCTGTCAGTTATGCCAGTGTGGAGCTGGCAACTAAAATATTCGGGAGTTTACAGAACCGGCGTGCCTTGATTATTGGTGCCGGGAAAATGAGTGAACTGGCTGCAAGGCATTTGTATAGTAACGGTGTCAAAGATGTAATTGTGATTAACCGGACTATAGAAAGAGCTAAAAATTTAGCTGATAAATTTGGAGGCCTTTACGCATCTTATGATCAGTTGAGTGAATGGCTTAATGAAATTGATATTGTGATCACCAGTACGGGAGCACCACATTTTGTAATTAAAGAAGAACAAATCAAAAGAGCTATGAAATCAAGAAAATATAGTCCTATGTTTTTAATTGATATCGCTGTACCTAGAGACGTAGAGCCATCTGTCAATAATCAAGATAATGCTTATTTGTATACCATTGATGATTTAGAAGCAGTTGTGGAATCTAATATGCAAGAAAGACAGGAAGAAGCACGAAACGCAGAACTAATAATTAGTGAAGAGGTGGCTGAATTTATGGTTTGGTATAAAACTAGAGATGTAGTGCCTCTGATATCAGCTTTACGAGAAAAAGCTGAAGATGTTAGGAAAATGGAACTTGAAAAGTATCATAAAAAACTTAAAAATCTTAGTCCAAAGGAGCAAGAAGCCGTAGATAAATTGACTAAGAGTATAGTTAATAAGATATTAAAGGAACCTGTGCTTAGAATAAAAGAATTTGCTGTTGAAGATAAAAGTGAATTGTATATGGCCACTCTGGCTCAATTATTTGATTTAGAAGATGAAGTTATCCCCAAGGATGGAGAAGAGCATTCATCTTCAAAGGAAGTTGAGTCCGTTACTCAATCTTCTACAGAGAGGGGTCACCATGAATCCGATTTCCATAATTAATCTTATAATAGCTATCAGTTTGCTTGCATCGACAGCCTTATTTATTCTTTCAGTAAAATATTTAGATCAGCCTGGAAATAACTATCAAAAAGCTATTTCTCAATTTCTGGGTGATTTTGGCTATCTATTGCTGTTGTCTAAATTTATAGGTAGGAGCTATGCTTTAGGGTATTTGTCATTATTTTCATTTTATGAGACGCTGATTTTAGCTGCAATTGTCTTGGTAACCGTGGCCAAAGCTGCAGAAAAAATATATGATGTTGAGCTATTAAAATTTTTCAGTTATCCTTTGTCAGCTTTATTTATGATAGTCTCTTTATTTGCTCCCCAAAATCCTCCGCAACTTACTTCCGAAATGATGGGAGGATGGCTTGGCTATCATATAGCCTTTGTGATTATTGCATATGGTTGTTTTAGTGCGTCTTTTTTAACTGAAGGAATGTATTTGTTTCTGGATCGTTGTATAAAAAACAAACAAATTACTATTATTGTCAAATTGATTCCTTCTCTAGATCAGCTGAACAAGTTAAATTATCGGATAATATTTACCGGGTTCATATTTTTAACAGTAGGTATTGGATTTGGCGGTATATGGAGTGATGAAATTTGGGGTGCTTACTGGTTTTGGGAGCCCAAATTTATAGTTACCCTTTTCATTTGGTTGGTGTATGGAATATATCTGTATAATAAATTAATATGGGGATTTCAAGGTAAGGTGATTTCTTATTTGAATTTAATTGGTTTTATTGCAATTATGATAAATTATTTTGTGGTAAGATTGCTGGATGGTGGACTACATCACTTTTATTAATTATTCTTTTGGGAGGCTGCAAAAGTGATCAGCTACGAAAGTTACCCTATAATGTTGAACCTATCGGAAATTGAAGCAAATTGTGTTGTTGTTGGTGGAGGAAAAGTAGCTTCAAGGAAAATTTCTTCTTTAGTAAAAGCTACATCTCAAGTAGTTATTATTTCTCCTGAAATCAATCCTAAGATTGAAAAACTTTTGGAAAGCCATAATCTTAAATGGATTAAAAGGCCTTATCAGTACGGGGATTTGCAGGGTGCTGTTTTGGCTT
The DNA here is from genome assembly GCF_000020005.1 of Natranaerobius thermophilus JW/NM-WN-LF. NCBI lineage: Bacteria > Bacillati > Bacillota > Clostridia > Natranaerobiales > Natranaerobiaceae > Natranaerobius > Natranaerobius thermophilus. The sequence goes on from NC_010718.1 coordinate 1,190,832, forward strand.
TCGCTTGTACTTTTGATCCCGAAATTAATAGTGAAATTGCTAAAGAGGGTAAAGAAAAAGGTGTTCCCGTTAATGTAGTCACTTCAGCTGAAGAATCTACTTTTTATGTGCCTGCTACAATTTCTAGAGGTGATTTAAATATTTCCATATCAACCCAAGGGGCTAGTCCAGCCCTGGCTGCTAAATTGCGCCGAAACTTTGAACAGGAATTTGGACAAGAATGGGAGAAATATGTTGAGTTTTTAAAAATAGCTAGAATAAAAGTGAAAAATCAGATTCCTGATTCAGATACGAGATCTTATATTTTTAATAAACTGGTGGAAGATGATGCAATATTTGACCAGGTCAAAGATACTAATAGAAAAGACCTGGAATATTTTTGTGATAAATTACTAAAACAGTTAATAGAGAATGGGAGGCAACAAGATGAAACTAAGAATAGGGACTAGAAGGAGCCAACTTGCCCTTGACCAAACTAATTGGGTAGTAGAACAATTAAAAACGCATTATCCAGACATAGAAATTGAAATTAAAAAAATTGAAACAAAGGGTGATCAGTTACTAAATGTTTCTCTATCCAAAGTTGGTGGCAAGGGTTTATTTTTAAAAGAGATCCAAAATGCCTTACTTCAAGGAGAAATCGATTTGGCTGTTCATAGTATGAAAGATATACCTACGGAAACTACTGAAGATCTTGAAATTTGTGCCATCACTAAGAGAGTCGATCCTCTTGATGCCCTGATTTCCAATAATGATATTACAATAGACGAACTGCCTGAAAATGCTAAGATAGGAACTAGCAGTTTAAGGCGTGGTTCACAGTTAAAAGCTTACAGAAATGACTTACAAATAATTCCTATTAGAGGAAATATTAATACCAGAATGAATAAGCTCCAAGAACTTCCAGAGTTAGATGCCGTGGTCCTAGCAAAAGCAGGGCTTGTTAGATCAGGGATGACAGACAGTATTAGCCAGAATATATCTCCAGAAATAATAGTTCCCTGTCCCGGTCAAGGTGCTTTAGGATTAGAGATTCGCCATGATAACGAGAATCTCAAAGAAAAACTAGCAGTATTAGATGATTCGGAAAGCAGAAAGGCAATTGGGGCAGAAAGAGCTTTTCTTAATAGATTAGGTGGTAGCTGCCATGTGCCTGTAGGAGCTTATGCTGAAATTATTTCAAATGAACTACATTTGACAGGAGTAGTTGCAAGTGAGGATGGGCAAGATGTAATAAAAAGAAGTGTTCAAACTCATCTTAGTGATAATAACAAAATACCATCTACATTGGGAAATGACCTGGCTGAAGAGCTGATAGAGTTAGGAGCAAATAAAATATTGTCAGAACTTAAGGAGGGGTAGATGTGTCAGGGAGAGTATATTTAATAGGTGCGGGCCCAGGAGATGAAGGCCTAATTACTGTCAAAGGCCTAAACTGTGTCAAAGAAGCTAATGTAATTGTTTATGACCGGCTTATTCCCCAAGCTTTATTGCGATATGCACCTTCTACTGCCGAGTTTATATTTGTGGGCAAAAGCCCTGAAAAACATACTTTAACACAAGAAGAAATAAATGATTTATTAATTGAACAAGCTGAGCAAGGTAAAATTATTGCAAGATTAAAGGGCGGTGATCCCTTTGTATTTGGCAGGGGAGGTGAGGAGGTCATAGCTTTAAAAGAACATAATATACCTTTTGAAGTGGTACCTGGTATAACTTCAGCAGTAGCAGCTCCTATGTATGCAGGAATACCAGTTACTCACCGAGGACTAAGTTCAAGTTTTGCGGTCATAACCGGTCATGAGGATCCGGACAAAGCTGAAAGTTCTATCTCATGGCAAGACTTAGCCTTAGAAAGTGGAACTTTGTGTTTCTTGATGGGAGTGGGTAACCTCTCCAGAATAGTTGATAACTTGCTGGCCCATGGAAAAGATTCTGAAACCCCTATAGCTTTAGTTAGATGGGGGACTCGCCCCTATCAGAAAACCCTGACCGGTACCCTATCGAATATAGTAGAAAAAGCAAAGAGCGAAAACTTTAAATCACCGGCGGTAATCATAATTGGTGAAGTGGTAAATTTACGAGAACAACTGGCTTGGTTTGAAAAGAAGCCCTTTTTTAATAAAAATATTCTAGTTACTAGGGCGAGAAGTCAGGCTAGTGAACTTTCATATAAAATTTCCCAACTGGGTGGTCAACCTGTGGAGTTCCCCACAATTAAAATAGAAAAACCTGATACATACCAACCCCTGGATGAAGCTATTAAAAAATTGGCTGAATATAACTGGCTGGTTTTTACTAGTGTTAACGGGGTGAAACACTTTTTTAATAGATTAGAAAATTTAGATTATGATTGTAGACAACTCGCCGGCTTAAAAACTTGTGCTATTGGTTCTAAAACTAAAGAATCTTTAGAAGAGAAGGGTATAAAGGCTGATGTAGTGCCCCAAGAATATAGAGCTGAAGCATTGATCGACTTAATGAAAGAGCAAGTTAAATCAGGTGATCGTGTCCTAATTCCCCGTGCAAAAGAAGCTAGAGAAGTACTGCCGGAAGCTTTAAGGGAGCAGGGCTTAAAAGTGGATGTAATTACTGCTTATGAAACAGTAAAAGACACTAAAGACACAGAAAAAGTCCGGAAAATGTTAAAACAAAATGAGTTAGACGCCATCACATTCACTAGTTCTTCTACGGTAAAAAATTTTGTGGAAGTGTTAGAATTAAATGTAGGGTTAAATGAACCAGGCGCCGTACTAGCTAACACTCATATTGCATGTATCGGCCCTATCACTGCTAGTACTTGCCAACAGTATGGTATAGAAGTTAATTCAATTGCCAATGAATATACAATTCCAGGTCTGGTAGAATCCTTGATAGATAATCTGGATGAGAACGTGGAGGAGGAGTTTAAATGATTAGTGTAACTAAATTATTAATGCAGGACAGTGATCATTATGGAGATGGTCTTAGATATCACAAGGATTCAGGAAAAACAGTTCATGGAACTCGTAAAGGCCATGGACCAGTAGTAGTTTGGAATTGTACTAGAACGTGCAATTTAAATTGTATTCACTGTTATTCCGATTCCGATAGTAATTCTTATTCTGGAGAATTGTCTACTAAAGAAGCTAAGACTTTTATAGATGATTTACAAGCTTTCAATGTACCTGTATTGTTATTTTCAGGTGGAGAACCTTTGTTGAGAAATGATTTCTTTGAACTGGCAGAATATGCTGCCCAAAAAGGTATAAGATCGACTATTTCTACCAATGGAACTTTGATCGATAAACAGATGGCAAAGGATTTTAAAAAAATTGGGATCAGTTATGTAGGTATCAGCCTTGATGGAATTGGAGAGAATAATGACAATTTTAGAGGACAAAGTGGAGCTTTTCAAGATGCTCTGGCAGGAATACGAAACTGTCTTGAAGAAGGTCAAAAAGTGGGGCTAAGGTTTACTATAAACCGTCATAATTATAAAGAGTTACCTGATATTTTTAAATTAATAAAAGAAGAAAATATTCCGCGGGTATGCTTTTATCACCTGGTTTATTCTGGCCGGGGAAGTGAAATGAAAGATCAGGACATTTCACCTGAAGAAACAAGAGAAGTACTTGACTTGATCATGGAAAAAACTCTCGAGTTTGCCAGGATTAATGATCCCAAGGAGATCTTAATGGTAGCAAATCATGCCGATGGTATCTATATTTATCAAAAAATGCTTCAAGAAGATCCAGCTAAAGCCCAGGAAATATTGAAACTTTTAGGAAAAAATGGGGGAAATCGTAGTGGCATAGCTATTAGCAGTGTAGATAGTCAGGGATGGGTCCATCCAGATCAATTTACTCAAAATCATACTTTTGGTAATGTCAAGGAACGCCCCTTTGGTGAAATTTGGACTGATACTGATTCGAATGAAATATTACGGGGATTAAAAGATAGGAAACCTTTATTAAAAGGGCGCTGTAGTCAATGTCGTTGGCTTGACTATTGCAACGGTAATTTCAGGGCTAGGGCTGAGTCTGTTTATCACGATTTTTGGGCTTCTGATCCAGCTTGCTATTTGACTGATAAAGAGATCGGTTTAAAATAATTTTTTATACAACGTGATATAACAACTTTTGAAGGGAAAAGTTTTAATAAATAGCTACTAGGGGGTGGCAGTAATGAAATATCCTGAGTATCGAATGAGGCGATTAAGAGCGACTAAACAAATGAGACAGATGGTTCGAGAGCATAAATTGGATGTAAGTGATTTGATTTACCCTGTTTTTGTAAATAGTGCCATCCAGGAGCCCAAACCAGTGCCCTCAATGCCTGGTGTTTATCAATGGCCTGTAGATAAAATTGTACAACATCTAAAAGAAATTTATGAATTAGGCATACCAGCGATAATGTTATTTGGTATACCTAATTATAAAGACTCAACAGGTAGTTCGGGAAAAGATTCAGAAGAAGCTGTTCAAAGAGCTTGCCGTGAAATCAAAAGTAGTTTACCAGAACTGACTGTAATTACTGATGTTTGCCTGTGTGGCTATACTACCCATGGGCATTGTGGTTTAATAAAAGAGGGAACCGTTGATAATGATTCTACTATAGAAGAACTAGCTGAAATTGCTATTTCTCATGGACAAGCAGGGGCCGATATGGTGGCTCCTTCCAATATGATGGATGGTTTTGTAAAAGTGATTCGGGACAAACTAGATGAGGCAGGCTTTTCACAGTTACCTATCATGGCTTATTCAGCGAAATTTTCATCTAGCTTTTATGGACCTTTTAGAGACGCTGCTGAATCAGCTCCTTCAGAAGGTGATCGCAGATCCTATCAAATGGACCCTGCCAATGGTAAAGAAGCACTCAGAGAAGTTGAGCTTGATATTAACGAAGGTGCCGATATAGTTATGATTAAACCCGGTTTAAGTTATCTGGATGTGATAAAAGAAGTGAAACAAAAGTTCAACCATCCAATAGCAGCTTACAATGTCAGTGGTGAGTATTCCATGATAAAAGCAGCTGCTGACAAGGGCTGGCTAAATGAGCGGGAAGTAGTTCTGGAAAAGTTGATTAGTTTCAAGCGAGCTGGAGCTGATATGATCCTGACTTACTTTGCCGATGATGCAGCCCGCTGGCTTCAAGGAATTGAGTAATAGCTATAGGAGGCGATTAGCAGATGCTAGTGTCGTGGAATACAACCAAAAGTTGTCACTTAAATTGTAAGCACTGTTATCGTGATGCCGGGGAAGCTGATAGTCGCGAATTAACAACAGAAGAGGGTAAGAAATTACTAGATGAAATTAAAACAGCGGGTTTTAAGTTGATTATTTTTAGTGGTGGAGAACCGTTGGAACGCCAAGACATTTATAAATTAGTCAGTTATGCCAAGAAGATAGGTTTAAGGCCAGTCTTGGGAACTTCAGGTACCACAATTACCAGGAAAGTGGCTAGAAAATTAAAGGAAGCCGGAGCTGTTCGGCTGGGTATTAGTTTAGATAGTGTACATCCGGAAGTACATGATGATTTTAGACAAACCCCAGGCAGCTTTGATGATGCCCTTACTGGAATAAAAAATTGTCTTGCTGAAGGGCTGGATTTTCAAATCCATACTACTATAGTAGAACAAAATTATCATGAATTTGAAGAATTAACAGAATTTGCAGTTGAATTGGGAGCTAAAGCTCATCACATTTTTTTCTTAGTACCAACAGGTAGAGCCAAGGATATTGAGACAGAAGGTGTAAGACAAAAGAGATATGAACAATTGCTGCATAGGATAATTGATAAGCAATCAGAGGTGGATATTGAATTAAAACCAACCTGTGCACCTCAATTCATGAGAATAGCTCACATGAAAGGGATAGATATGAGGTTTACTAGAGGTTGTTTAGCAGGAACCTCATATTGTTGTATTACACCTAATGGCGATGTAAATCCATGCCCTTATCTTCCTCATAAAGTCGGAAATGTTCTCGAAACTCCTTTTGATGAAATTTGGAAAAACAGTGAGCTTCTGAATGAACTGCGGACAATGGACTTAGAAGGTAAGTGCGGAAACTGCAATTACTTAGAGTACTGTAGTGGATGCCGAGCTCGGGCATATTATTATAATGGTAATTATATGGCAGAAGACCCCTGGTGTTTATACAAGAATAACTAGCTAGAAATTGTCAGGAATAATTGTAAAAATAACTGTCAGGAATAACTTTATTAAATATCTTGGGAGGAATATTATGACCAAGAATCAAGAACAGCTAGATGAACTTGATAAAAAGATACTAAACACTATCCAAAGAGGTTTTCCTATAGAAAAACGCCCATATAAAAAACTAGCCCAAGAAGTAAATAGCAATGAAGAGGAAGTGTTTCAGCGCGTCCAGGATATGCGAGAAAGTGGATTTATCCGAAGACTTGGTGGTGTTTTTGATACAAAGAAATTAGGCTTTAAAACAACTCTGATCGCTTTGAAAGTTGACCAGGCCAATATAGATGAAGTAGCAGGAAGGATCAATGAATATCAAGGTGTAACCCACAATTACAAGCGTGAGCACGATTTCAACTTGTGGTTTACTTTGGCTGCCTCAGGAGAAGATGAATTAGACAGACAATTAAAGGAGATTTCCCAGTTGCCTGGTGTGAAAAGAATGTTAAAATTGCCTGCCCTTAAATTGTTTAAAATAGGGGTTAATTTCAAGATGGATTAAAATATTATTCCATTGCTAAACTAGTAGAGGTGAATGTTATGAAAAAGACTCCAAACCTGAGTGATAATGATCAAATCAATTCCCAAGATCAAAACCCTAACAAACTTACTAATTTACAAAAACAAATTGTCACACAGCTTCAGGGAGACTTACCCTCAAGCAAACAGCCCTATCGAGACATTGCTAATCAATTAGGGATTTCCGAAGAAAAATTACTAGCTGAAATCAAAAATATGAAGGAGCAAGGCTTACTAAGACGTATAGGGGGGATCATTAAACACAGACAAGCAGGGTTTAAAGCAAATGCCATGGTAGCTTGGGAAGTTCCCAATAATCAGGTGGAACAAGTCGGAAACCAAATGGCTCGATTTCAAGAAGCAAGCCATGTCTATTTAAGGCCGACTTATCCGGATTGGCCTTATAATTTGTTTACTATGATTCATGCTGAAACCAGAGATGAGTGTGAAAAAATTGCCCGGGAAATGTCTCGTATAACAGGAATTGAAAATTATGAACTGTTATACAGTACAAAGGAGTATAAGAAAACTAGCATGACTTATTTTAATTAATTGTCAAATTTGAATTGTCAAATCTGATAAGGAATAAGGAGGGATTGATTTTGCGTTATGCTAATTCGCAAAAGTATTTTAAAACAGCTTGTGATTTGATGCCCGGAGGAGTTAACAGTCCAGCCCGTGCTTTTAGCTCGGTAGAGAGTGACCCATTATTTATTAAAGATGGATCAGGTTCTAAGGTTTACGATGTTGATGATAATGAATACATTGACTATGTAGCGTCCTATGGGCCATTAATTTTAGGCCATTGTCATCCCCAAATAAGAGATGCTTTAAAAGAACAAATCGATTACGGTACTGGTTATGGATCACCTACAGAACTGGAAAATGAAATGGCAGAACTAGTGATTGAGGCAGTACCTTCTATAGAAATGGTTAGAATGGTGAATTCCGGGACAGAAGCTACTATGAGTGCATTGAGACTTGCTCGCGGATATACCGGAAAAAACAAAATAGTCAAACTGACTGGCTGTTATCACGGACATTCTGATAGTTTATTGATAAAAGCAGGATCGGGTGTGACAACTCTTGGATTGCCAGATAGTCCCGGGGTACCAGCCAGTATTGCCGAGAATACAATTACAGTACCTTACAATAACTTAGAAGTTATGGAACAAGTGTTTAATAAATATGGAGATGATATTGCAGGTGTGATATTGGAACCTGTTGCTGGTAATATGGGTGTGGTTCCGCCTAATGAAGGATATCTGGAAGGGTTGCGAGAACTTACTAGCAAATACGGTTCTTTACTAATTTTTGATGAAGTGATGACTGGTTTTAGAGTTTCTTATGGTGGTGCACAAGCTTATTACGGAGTTACACCAGATCTAACTTGTCTTGGTAAGGTTATTGGTGGCGGATTACCTGTTGGTGCTTATGGCGGCAAAGAGGAGATTATGGAGTACATAGCACCAGCTGGATCAATTTATCAAGCTGGAACTTTATCAGGTAATCCCATAGCTATGAGGGCAGGAATTGAAACCTTGAAAGTCTTAAGACAAGAGGGTAGCTACGACCAATTAGAATCAAAAAGTAAACATCTAGCAGAAGGATTGGCAAAAGTGGCAGATAAAAATGGAGTATCAGTGACTATTAACCGAGTAGGTACAATGGTAGGGATGTATTTCACAGAAGGACCAGTAACTGATTTTGAAAGTGCAACCAGTTCAGATAACGATAAGTTTGTAAAATATTTTGAGACTATGTTATCTGAAGGTGTGTATTTGGCACCTAGTCAATTTGAAGCTATGTTTATGTCTTTAGTACACACCCAGGAGGATATTGAAAAAACCATACAAATTGCCGATAAAGCTTTGTCGAAAGCAGCTCAGGTATAATTTGAAAAGTCGTCACGCACTCTCGTGACTTTAGTCATAAGAGGTACACAGTATAGTTATACACTGGAATTACTCTAAATAAGTAATATCAAACCGGCGAACTATAGAGTCGCCGGTTTATTTTTTTGCTAAAGTGTTAGACTAATAAAGTGGAAAGAATTTATGCGAAAATAAGTTTCAAATTGTAGTTTATGGTAAAATTTTGTTATACTGTATTGTAACTGAATATGAATTAAATAACCATTTCGACAAAGAGGGATACATTGACCTGATATGAAAGGAGTGAGGTTTATGGGTATAAAATTTGGAACAGATGGATGGCGAGCTGTAATGGCCGAGGACTTTACTTTTTCTAATGTAGAAATAGTAACTCAAGGTATTGCCGATTATGTTAAAAATTTAAAGGGAGATGATCATCAAATCTTTATTGGATACGATAATAGATTCTTATCTCCTGAATTTGCCCAGCGCGCTGCAGAGGTTTTGGCAGGGAACGGAATTAAAGTCTTAATAAGCAATAAAGCAGTACCAACTCCGACCACAGCTTTCAGTGTGGTCAAAAGGGAAACTATAGGTGCTTTAATGTTTACAGCTAGCCATAACCCTCCTGAATACAATGGTTTAAAATTTATACCTGATTATGCTGGCCCAGCTTTACCCGAAATAACAGCAGAAATTGAGAAAAAAGTGAAGCAAGTTCAGGATCAGGGTAATATTAAACGAATGCCTTATAGAAAAGGGAAACAAGAAGAAATGATCAGATTAGCTAATGATCGAGATGCATATTTAGAACAACTGAAGAGTTTAGTTGATCAAGAAGCGATTAAAAATGCTGGTTTAAAAATACTTGTTGATCCCATGTACGGAGCGGGGGCAGGCTACTTAGATAAATTATTATCGGAACTCGGGTGTGAGGTAGAAGCGATTTGTAATTACAGAGACCCTTTATTTGGTGGAAAGATGCCGGAACCGGCTCCCTCGGTTCTCAAGGAACTTTCATCTATGGTTAAGGACAATAACTATCATTTAGGTTTAGCATTGGACGGTGATGCCGATAGATTTGGTATAATCGATTATCGAGGAGAGTTTATCAATGCTAATCAAGTGCTTTCCATGTTATATCACCACCTTTTAAATAAAGGAATTCAGGGTCCAGTAACCAAAACTGTTTCAACAACACATATGTTAAATAGAATTGCAAATGAGCACAACCAAGAAGTTTTTGAAACACCTGTTGGCTTCAAATTTATTGGTAAAAATTTAAGAGATGAAGATTGTGTCCTTGGTGGAGAAGAAAGTGGAGGATTAAGCATAAGAGGACATATTCCTGAAAAGGATGGAATATTGGCATGTTTATTAATAGTAGAAATTATTGCTAAAAAAGGCGATTTGAAGGGATATTTAGATCAAATCTACGAAGAATATGGTACTTTAGTAAATGAAAGATTGGATATTCATGTTTCTGAAGATGATAAAAGCCGAGTATTAGAAATTTTAGAAACATGGCGTCCCAAAAAATTAGCTAACCATAGGGTTATTGATTTTAATACTGTGGACGGTTTGAAAATTGAGTGTGAAGATGATAGTTGGATATTGATTAGGCCATCGGGTACTGAACCTTTATTTAGGATTTATGGAGAAACTAATTCATGGAGAGAATTAGAAGTTTTACAAAAAGAGATTAGAAACAGACTGGAGATATAGGATTTGTGGTTCTATTTACAGAAGTTTTTCTAACCTAAAGGAGTGATATTATTAATAAGTCACTTAACCGTAAGAATATTCTTATGGTGATAACAGTGTTGGTTATGCCCATTGTCATTGGAATCTTGACAGCCTGTGCCGAAATTGAGGAAGCTTCTAAACAGGAAGTTCGTTCAGGGGAACAAGAAGAAATAGATGTTTTTGCCAGACAAGTTAGAACAACCTTAACTAGATTAGAAGAAGTGATGTTTCATTGTGGTGATGAAGAGGAAGTAGATAAAAATGCTAAACGTCAATTAGAAAATATTCATGAAGATTTTGATGAATTAAATGACCATTATAACAGTTTATGTGAACATGAGTTAGAACTAACCTATTTCCAGGCCTACCAAGAATCATTTTTTAAAGAACAATTAGAAAATCCAAAACTGGATAAACAAGCAGAAGAACAAATAATTATCATTATGAGTGACTTACGAGACGTTTTATCCCAAATATATCCTATCAAAACTGATGCTTCGATTTTCTATAGCTTAGAGGACTGGGAATTGGAAAATATGAAGATACCTAACAAGGCAAAGTTTTGTAGTATTGCCAAAGAAAGATTGGGTGGCGAATTACCTAACAAGATAATTCAAGGCGAGAGGCGAGTTGATGAAGCAGAACTAGAATTTGATATAGGTGATTTTTCTCCTGCATGAGCACCATAAAAAACCCCCGCGTTGCGGGGGCATTTTTATGCTCTAAATATTATTTATTAGGCTCACATCTCGTGTGATGTTGTGAGGTGTTTTATCTTATTTCGTCTCCTGTAATTGTTTTGCAAATTGCTTTCCAAAGTCTTCGGCTCTTTCTAAAGCGCCCTGATGAGGATCCCATTCCGCTCGGTATCAATCAGGACATTTTTTTTCGTCTCTGACAAGATAAGAGTTGTAACTAGTTCCCCGATGAGTAGAGTATTCCTGACCGTAATTCCTGACCGTGAAAGGTATTTAAATCCCAATCAATTTTCCCTACCCAGGTTATTGATTCAGTAATTTTTCTGTTCATTTATAAAGTCCTCCTTACCTTAAATAACAATAAAATAAAACAGAACAAACTTACTCCTCTATGCAATCACAATTTTTTAAAGCTAGTTTAACCAATACGGGACCAACTAGTTCAAAAAAGATGACTGTTGACAAAATAAGAGTTATTATTAATCCATCTTCGATCGGGAGTTTATTTTCAGCTAAAATGGCTAGACCGATTGCTACGCCCGCCTGAGGTGTCAGGGCTAAACCAATATTTTGACGAGATTTGCGAGGCAAATCTTTACTAAACATAGCTCCTAATCGTGCACCACCAATTTTTCCCGCAAGTCGTGCTAGGATATAACCAATTGCTAGTACTCCTATTTCAGAAATGATACCTAGGTTTAATTTAATACCAGCTAGGGTTAAAAAGGCAACCAAGATGGGAAATTCAATTCTATTTAGAACCCGAAATACAGCTTTAGAATTTTTGGAATAATTGGCTATAATAGCTCCCATTATCATTGCTATTAACAAAGAAGGGAGTCCTAAACTTTCAGCAGCTCCAACGGCAAATAATAACATACCCAAATTTATTACTAGAAGCTTGTCATCATTATAAGAAAACCGATTTAACATTAGCAGTACAAACCCTAAAAATAAAGCCAAAGCTAGAGCTATGACTAACTCTTCAAAAACAGCCCAGATAATGCCATTTTCAGGTTCTATGGATTGATAAAATAAAATCCTTAGTAATGAGGTGATTATCCCAAATCCAACTATACAGAACAAATTATCCAGGGCTATTAAAGACTTTAGCAATCGAGGAAAGTCACCTCGGGCTCGATATTCTTTCAATATAGAAATTATGGCTGCTGGAGCGGTAGCCAGGGAAAGGATACCTAATACTAGAGATAGGGGCCAATCATTAGATATTAAATAACAGACTCCAGTTACTGTTATGAAAGTTAAAGCGGTTTCTGAGAAGAAAATGGGAGGGAGTTGTTGTTTAACTAACTTCAGTTTACTTGATGTCAACTCTCCGCCAATAGATATGGCTATAATACCCAAAGCTAATTCATTAATGGGTTCAAGATTCGTTAGTGTTTCATCAGGTATCAGATTTAGTAGTGATGGTCCCACTATTAATCCGGCTATAAGATAGCCGGTAACTGATGGCAATTTTATATAATTTGCTAGCTTTCCTCCAAGTAATCCAATTAACAAAATAGCTCCTGCTGCTAAGGTGGTCGATTCCAACATTAGTTAAATCCCCTCAATTTTACATGTGTATTAATTTAAATTTTTTGTAAATATTCCAATTTTAATTATAACACTTTTGTCAAATTATCACAGATATTATTAAGAATTTAATCTTGTTTAGGAAAGCCTTTTACGTAATCTATGGGCAAGACAAAGGCTAAACCAGAATTCTCTTCTTCTAAATCACCTACTTCTTCTTCGATAGTTTTAATAGCTCTGTCTACTAGTCCTTCATCTTTAATCACTGAAAAAATTGTATAGTTTAAATCACTTTGTGGATCTCCAATTTCAGCAAATCTTGAAAAGAAAGGAAAATGATCGGCAATCAAATGTCCCATACCATGACTGTCAATCACTGTAGCGCCTTTAATACCTCGTTCATAAAACTTATCTAAGATAGGGGTTAATTTTGTTCTGTCACTGATGGTCACGACTAATAGTTTCATTTTTGATCCTCCTGCCAAAAGATTTAGTTATGTTTTCTCTATCATAACAAATGTGATAAAATAAAAACAAGAAATAACTGCATTTGAAACAGAACTGATTAATTTAAGAGATACTTATTAAAATTGCGAGACCTTTTTATTTTAACTTTGAGGTCTCGCATTTTAGTGTTTTCATAGGAAGGATGATATTAATGTCTATTTTTATTGGCGCTTTTTTCATGATATTTTTTGCCGAAATGGGTGACAAATCTCAGTTAATGGCATTTAGTTTGACAAGCTGTTATAAAGTGAAAACTATTTTAATGGGTATTGTTATTAGTACCATCATAAACAATGGGGCAGCCGTATTTTTTGGTGCCTATATTAGTAATATTATAAACCTAGAACTTATAACTATCATTTCTGCTATGGCTTTTCTAGGATTCGGTTTATGGACTTTGTGGGAAAAAGAAGAAGGTATTGATACTTTAGAACACTCACAAAAATGTGGATTTGGCTCTTTAGTTTCCGTAGCAACATTATTTACACTGGCAGAGCTAGGTGACAAAACACAATTGGCTACAGCAGTTTATGCTGCCAACCATGGGTCGCCTTTGTTAATTTTTGGTGGGGTTATGCTAGGTATGTTAACTGCCGATGCCATAGGAATTTTTCTAGGGTATAAATTAAAAGATAAGTTTTCCTATAGAAAAATGAAGCTTTTTTCTAGCTTCATTTTCTTTGGTTTGGGTTTCATATCTTTAATTTCTTCCTCATTACTATTGTGGGTAAAACTATTGATAATAGCTTTAGTGCTAATTGTGATATTATGGAAATATCGGACTGGGACTAGCACTAGCACCTCCCATTAAGTTATTGACATATGTTAATAAATAAACTAGAATTGACATTAGGAAAGGCAGGGATCTTTAATGGATTACGAGTTAGATTTAGCAGAAATAGAAAAAAAGTTTTATAATTATAAATTCACACCTCAAAGAAAAACTATTCTCAAGGTTTTATTTGAAAATAAAGGACATCACTTAAGTGCAGAAGAAATTTTACAGCTATCCAAAGAAAAAAATTCAGACATTGGATTTGCTACAGTTTATAGAACTTTGGATTTATTTGAGGAACTTGAAATTGTACATAAGTTACATTTTGGTGATGGATGTAGTAGATACGAATTAACTCGTACCGGATCTAGCCATCACCATCATTTGATTTGCCTAAATTGTAATCAAATTTTTGAAGTTAAAGATGACTTACTAAAAAAATTAGAAAATAATATTGAGACTCAGCATAATTTTAAAATTTCAGACCATAGATTACACTTTTATGGTTATTGTAAAAATTGTAAATAAATTAAATAACACTTATCAGGGTGAATTAACCAATTAATAATCACCAGTGTCGTTTATTAATTGATTTTTTTCGTTGAAAAAGGTTTTGTAACCCAGTTGGACAAAGGTAATTACTGTTAGAGAAACTCCTCCTAGTATACCTAACATAATTGCAATTTGATATGAAATTGCTGTCAAAGGTGAAATTCCGGATAAAATTTGACCGGTCATCATACCTGGTAAAAAGATAATTCCCATACCCATCATATTATTAATAGTCGGTATAATTGCAGATTCAAAAGAATTATTAATGATTCTTTTTGCTGCAACATTTGGTCTTGCACCTAGCATTAGATACCCTTCGACAGTTTCTTTTTCTGTTTCCATTCCGTCAGACATACGTTCTACGCCAAGGGTAATACCAGTCATAGAATTACCAATTAACATGCCAGCAATAGTAACAAAGTATCTTGGATCATACCAAGGGGTGACATTGATAACTATAAAGATAAAATAGAATAAGGTGATTAAAGTGCCAAAAACCATTGAAAAAGCTATAATTTTCTTAAAGTATAAGCTCAATTTTTTCTTAGCTCTGCTAAAGATGTTTATAACAGCAAAGGTTTCCATAACTAAAATCACAAATAGTGTCAGTAACGGATGTTGATTATCAAAAATAAAAATTAATACATAGCCCATAAGCATTAATTGGATTGTCATTCTGATAGTAGATAAGATGATTTCTTTTTCTCTAGGGATTTGCTTGACTTTGACAATTAATAACAGAATTATTACAAAAATATAAGCTGATAACATCTGATAAAAACCTAATTCAACTACTCCAGCCTCCATTCTTGATTACCCCCCTTTTTAATGACAGCTTTGCCATTATCTATGTTTATCAAAACATCGGATTGTTTCTGACCAATTTTTTTAGAATGAGTCACCATGATAACTGTTTTATTTTTATTAACTGCGTAATCAATGAATTTTGAAATAATTAAGTCCTCGAGGTCCTCGTCCAAAGCCGAAGATGGTTCATCTAGTAAAAAGACAGATGGATCCATTAACATCACTCTAGCCAATGATAACCTTTGTTTTTCTCCACTCGAAAGATTATCTGCATTTTGGTTTAAGTTCTTATCTAATTTCATAAATTCAAGGACATTTTTCAGTTCTTCATCGTCTTTGGGAGACTGATCTGACATAGTCGCTCCTAAATTGAGATTTTCTCTAATGCTTTCCGAAGTTATTACAGGGGTTTGAGGTACCATAACGACATTTCTTCTTAATGTGATGGGATCCCATTTTTCAATAAGATGATTTTGAAACCAAATTTCTCCGCCATCGTGACTAATCAATTGATTTAATAGTTTTAATAATGTTGTTTTTCCACTCCCACTTTCACCTATAATACAGCTAACTTTCTTTTCGGGGAGTGTAAGTTCATTAATACTTAAAATATCTTTATAATGTACTTTTTTTAAGACAAACATATAACCTCTCCCTTTTTTTAATATTGGCTGTTGAATGTTGATAACTGTAGAAGTTTAATTTCACTTCATGAATTTGATAGAGAGTGTCAATCGATAATTTCATTAAATAATTCTTTTGCTTTTTGTTTGCCTTCTTCTAAAATTTCCTCACCTAATTGAGTAATTTTATAGTATTTTCTCACTTTCCCGGATACTAGCGACTCTTCTTTGATTATTAAGCCATCTTTTTCCATATTGTGGAGGATAGGATATAAAGTACCAGGGCTAATGTCATAGCCATGATATTTTAATTCTTCTATCATCCATGCTCCGAAAAATGGCTCTTTCTTAGCGTGATGCAAAATATGCAACTGCATAAAACCTAAAAATAATTTTCTATGTACCTTACATGACATGGTTGGTTCCCTCCATATATCGAATTTCGATATCGAATTAAATAATAACAAAACACACATCTAATCGCAATAGCTAAATTATATATAACATAACAAAAAAGGAAATTAGGTAGTCAATGTCGAATAAATATTTCAAGGATTTATGAGTTTAATTAATTAATTTATTGAAATTAGCGTTAAATCACAAATTTAGGAATATTTAAAATATTGGGGTGAAGATATGACCTGGAAACAAAATGAAACAGAGATTAGACAGAGGATTAAAGAAGGGCAATATGATGGTCCCACAACGGGGTTGATGAATGGGTTTACCCAGGCCAATTTGGTCATTCTACCCCAAAATTTGGCATACGACTTTTTACTTTTTTGCCAAAGAAATCCAAAACCATGCCCTCTCCTGGAAGTTATTGACACAGGGAAGTATGAACCAAAGGAAACTGCACCTGGAAAGGACTTACGTACTGACCTTCCTAGATACTATATTTACAGGGATGGTGTCAAAAGTGCAGAAGTTACAGATATAAATAAGTACTGGACTCAGGACTTGGTGTCTTTTCTGCTTGGTTGCAGTTTTACTTTTGAATCCTTTTTTTTACAACGAGGAGTACCGGTACGCCATATTGAAGAGGGCGTAAATGTCCCCATGTATAGAACGAATATAAAATGCAAAGATGCCGGTGTATTTCATGGTAATATGGTTGTCAGCATGCGTCCTATTCCTGAAAATAAGTTAACAGAAGCTATTCAAATTACTTCTAGGTTTCCAGCAGTTCATGGCGCTCCGATACACATAGGGTCTCCAGAAAAGATTGGAATTAAAGATTTGGATTCTCCTGATTTTGGAAACAGGGTGAATGTTGAAAGTGGAGAAATACCAGTGTTCTGGGCATGTGGTGTTACACCTCAAGCAGTAATTATGAATTACCGCCCGGAATTTGTAATCACCCATGCTCCTGGACATATGTTTATAACTGATAAAAAGGATATGGATTATTTCCAGTTATAATATAATTGATATTAAAAATTAGATTATTTTAATATCTAATAATAGACTTAGCTAAATTTGTTGCTTAAGGAGGTATGGATTATGAAGGTGATTGATTTAAATTGTGATATGGGAGAAAGTTTTGGTCATTACAAAATTGGATGTGATGAAGAGGTGATTAACTACATTAGCTCTGCAAATATAGCATGTGGCTTTCATGCAGGGGACCCACAAGTAATGGACTATACTGTTAAATTAGCTAGGGACAATAAGGTGGGGGTCGGAGCTCATCCTGGTTTTAATGACCTTCAGGGATTTGGAAGAAGGAAGATTCACATGACAGGTGAAGAGATAGTAAACGAATTGATCTATCAAATTGGAGCCATTAGGAGTTTTTGTGAAGCTAATGGTGTGGGGTTGAGTCATGTTAAACCTCATGGTGCTCTAAATAATATGGCAAGTGTAGATGAAAATTTAGCCCGGGCTGTTGCTAAGGCAATTAAACTGACTGATCCAAATTTGATTTATATTGCATTGGCTGGCTCTAAAATGGAGCAAATCGGAAGAGAAGAAGGGTTGAAAGTGGCTAAAGAAGCTTTTGCTGACCGACAGTATAATCCTGATGGTACCCTAGTATCGAGACAAGAAGCAGGTGCTGTATTACATGATAAAGAGACAATAATTGAAAGGGTTGTACAAATGGCTTCTGAGGGTGTTGTAACTGCCAAAGACGGCACAAAATTAAACATTAATCCTGATACTATTTGTGTTCACGGTGATAACCCTGAAGCTGTAGAATTAGCAGCAAGTATTAGACATATGTTACAAGAACATGGTATCACAGTTAAAAGTCTTGGGACCTGGTTTACAGGCTAGTTCGGTATATTACCGAGCTAAACAAGAAGGGAGGACACAATATGAATTTTGTTAAACGATTAAAAAATATTGGCCCTGGTGCTTTAGTAGCAGCAGCTTTTATTGGACCCGGAACAGTAACTACGGCTACTGTAACAGGAGCAGAATATGGGTACACATTATTATGGGCATTGGTATTTTCTATATTTGCAACTATAGTTTTACAGGAAATGTCGATGAGAGTTGGAATTGTATCAAAAATGGAATTAGGAGAAGCACTTCGAAATGAATTTGAAAACCCTATAATTAAATGGTTCAGTATTATTCTTGTAGTTGTGGCCATAGGGGTTGGGGCAGCTGCCTTTGAAACCGGAAATATTTTGGGTGGAGCCCTTGGAGTGGAAACTTTAACAGGTATACATGTTAACATAGTAGGACCTGTAATAGGTATAATAGCTGCATTTATACTTTGGTCAGGCAGTTATAAAATAGTTGAGAAATTTTTAATTGGTCTTGTAATTGTTATGAGTATGGCTTTTATAATCACAGCTTTAGTGGTGAGCCCAAATATGGGTGAAGTACTTTCTGGTATGTTTGTACCCGAAATACCTGAAGGAGGATTGGCTTTTGCCATTGGTTTGATTGGAACTACAGTTGTTCCTTATAATTTATTTCTTCATGCTTCTGCTGTCCAAGAACGTTGGACTGATCCCAAAGATTTACCCCAAGCCAGGTTTGACACTTTCTTTTCCATTATCTTAGGTGGAATAATAACCCTGGCAATTATTGTGACAGCTTCAGCTACATTTTATGGGACGGGTGTAGTTCCGGAAGATGGGGCAGCCATGGCAGAACAGTTATCACCGTTGTTAGGCGCTTGGGCCAAATGGTTTTTTGCCATAGGATTATTTGGTGCCGGACTATCATCGGCTGTAACAGCACCACTTGCGGGTGCTTATGCTACTGCTGGTGCCCTGGGTTGGAGAAGGGATTTGAAAGGTAGAAACTTTAGAATTGTACTAATGATTATACTTGCAATAGGTGTGGTAGGTTCTGGGATGGGTTACGATCCTGTTACCGTCATCTTAATTGCACAGATTGCAAATGGAATCATGTTACCTATTGCTGCCTTTTTCTTAATCTGGATTAGTAATAACAAGAAACGTCTAGGAGCATGGACAAATGGCCCTATTCATAATGTTTTAGGTATAATTGTATTAATAGTTGCTGTTATCCTTGGTTTAAAATCCTTATACGATGCTCTTACAGGGGTACTTCTGTAAGCTACTATTATTATAACTTGAGAATTCAAAGGGCCCCTGACAAGTTTAGGGGCCTTATTAATGTGGAGGGATAGCATGTCAAAATTACAGATATTACCTGCCGGGGATAAAGCTGTTGTTATGGAGTTCGAAAATGAGATTTCACCAGAAGTCAATGCTAAAATAAGAGCAACGGATCATTTGTTGAGAGAGGAGTTTCAATTAAAAGGCATTACAGAAATAATACCAACTTATAGATCATTACTAATATACTACGATGAAAAATACTGGGATTTTGAAACCCTGTCAAAAAAATTAGTTGAAATACCTCATTATCTGGAAGAAAAGGAGATTCCTGAGCCAAAAACTCTAAATATACCTGTTGTTTATGGTGGTGAATACGGGCCAGATTTAGAATATGTAGCGGAGTACAACAATCTAACTTCAGATCAGGTGATAGAAATACATCATACAACAACTTATTTAATTTATATGCTAGGTTTTGTTCCTGGGTTCACCTATTTAGGTGGAATGTCGGAGAAAATAGCTACACCCCGATTAAAAGACCCCAGGGCTAAAATTCCTGAAGGTTCAGTAGGCATTGCTGGTAGTCAGACTGGTGTATATCCCTTAGAAAGTCCAGGAGGATGGCAACTAATAGGACGCACACCATTAAAGTTTTATGATCCTAACAAAGAAGATCCTTTCCTGCCGAAACCAGGATATCACTTAAAGTTTTATCCTATTACTGAAGATGAATATCGAGAATTTAAAAATAAGTATTAGCCGGATTCAACTAATCTCGGATAGCTTTATAAAATATTTTTTATAAGTGCTGTATTAAAGTTGAAAATTTTACAGTATCAGCAACTAAATAAACAGTGCCTTTAAAAGGTGATGGGGGGTTCTAATGAGTACAATTAAAATAACAGACCCGGGGCCATTTACCACAATACAGGATTTAGGTAGATTTGGGTTTCAAAGGTATGGCATGGCCCCATCGGGAGCCATGGATGAAGTTTCCTTTCAATTAGGAAATTATCTTCTAGGAAATGAGCCCAATGCCGCAGCAATAGAATTCACTTTAAAAGGTCCCGAATTAGAAATAAAAAAAGAGACATTGGTGGCTGTTACCGGGGGGCGTTGCCAAGTAAAAGTGAATGGTGAACTAAGTCCCATGTATGCTCCATTACATCTGTGTCCAGGGGATCAAATCAGTTTTTCTGGGATCCAAGAGGGTTTAAGAGGATACCTGTGTGTTTTAGGTGGAGTTGATGTGCCTTTAGTCATGCAAAGTCGTTCCACTTACCTCAAAGGCCAAATTGGAGGGATAGAAGGAAGGCAGGTAAAAAAAGGGGACACCTTAGATGCCTGTTCCTATTCTTCACTGGACTTTTCACATATAGATCAAAGGTCTCCCTTGCCAACTAAGTATTGGCCTACATTCATATCACCTTATGAAATAGATGTTATTTTGGGTCCACAAGTTGATTATTTTTCTGAACAAGGAGTCAATACCTTTCTTTCACAAGAATATCAGATAAGCGATGCTGCAGATAGAATGGGTTATCGCTTGAATGGTCCGGAAATTGAACATCAGGGAGCAGCAGATATAATTTCAGATGGTATTCCCTTAGGAGGGATCCAAGTCCCCGGGCACGGACAGCCAATTATCATGATGAAAGATCGGCAAACAACAGGAGGTTATCCCAAAATTGCTACGGTAGCTTCTTATGAGATATATAAGCTAGGACAGGCTAAACCTGGAGACCGAATTAAATTTAATAAAATTTCGTTGGAAGAAGCAAGACAAAAGAAACATAAACATGATCTTTGGTTTGATAATTTGGTAGATTTAATTAAACAGCCTGTAAAAAATAAGCAGATCATAAATCTTCATTTTAAAAGTTCATCTTACAAGGTGACAATTCAGGAGTTATAAAAAAACCAGGCGCCTAAGTTCTGTGGCTACCGGCGCCTGGTTTTTGTTCTTTCCACTAATATAATTTGAAATGTTTACAAGCTCGGGTTTTCACCGTTAAAACAAGCTAAACAGAAACCTTCATTATTTTGAATCTTACTGACATTGTTAACCGCTCGAAGCATACCTTCAACACTCAAATATTGAAGACTATCAGCTTGAATATGATCTTTTATATTAGAAACGGATTGATTACTGGCAATCAGTTCACTACTGGTGGAAGTATCTATACCGAAACAACAAGGATATTTAACTGGAGGAGAACTGACCAAGACATGAATTTGACTTGTGCCGGATTTTTTAAGTGTTTTTATTATGTTGGAAATGGTAGTACCACGGACAATAGAATCATCAACTAAAATTAAATTTTTATTTGCTACTGTTCTCTCAACAGGGTTTAATTTAATTTTTACGCTGATTTCTCGATTAGTTTGATTAGGTTTGATAAAAGTTCTTCCTACATAGCGATTTTTTATCAGAGCCATTTCGTAAGGTGCTGGCAATTCTTCGGAAACTCCTGATGCTGCTGAAAGACTTGAATCAGGAACACCAGAAACCAGATCTGCTTTAGCTGGGATTTCCTCTGGTAATTCCTTAGCTAATTCGCGCCCTAGCTCTTTTCGGACTAGGTGAACATTGCGATTATTTATGTTGCTATCAGGTCTTGCAAAATAAATATATTCAAACATGCACAGTGAAGGTTTTGTTTTCTCAAAAACCTGATAAGAATTTAAACCATTGTGATCAATACAGACCATTTCACCTGGTTCTATATCGCGGAGAAATTCTGCTCCAATAGTATCAAAGGCACAAGTTTCCGAAGCCACTACGTAGTTTCCCGCGACCTTTCCCAGAGATAGAGGTCTAAATCCCCAGGGATCACGTACTGCTAATATTTTGTCTGGGGTTAACATTAAAAAGTTATAAGCTCCTTGAATGGATTTTATAACTTCTTGAAAAGCTGCTAATAAATCATTTTCTTGAGATTTCGCCAAAAGATGTGCCAGGATTTCACTGTCACTATTGGTATGGAAAATAGTACCTTCTTTTTCTAGTCGATTTCTAAGTTCTTCGGAATTTATTAAATTGCCATTATGAGCCACAGATAGCTCACCTAATTTGCATTTTACAGTTAAGGGTTGAGCATTAACAACCGAACTGTCTCCCTCTGTTGTATAGCGAACATGACCTATGGCGCTGATGCCAGTTAGTTCAGATAAATTGTGCTCATCGAAAACCTCATTAACTAATCCCATATTTTTATTAGTTACTAACTTATTTGAATTGGAAACAGAAATTCCGGTACTTTCTTGACCACGATGTTGTAGAGCATATAACCCGTAATAAGTTAATTGGGCTACGTCTTGATCTGGGGCATATATTCCAAAAATTCCGCATTCCTCTTCCACTTCAATTCCTCCCTTCGTTAATATATATATAAATTGTTGATTAAAGGACTCATAAATTAGCATTTCCTGAGTTGTTTCAACACAATTAAAATAAACAATAATACAAAATAAGAAATAAAATTCGGAGATAATACGAAAATATACCAGGAAAACGATTTTTAGTTCGATTACAATCATCTTATCAGTTGACCCTATCTTTGTAAAGAGATATCATCATTTAGGACTGAGTTGAATAAAATAGTATTATTTGGTATGTTGATTACATATATAAAGCAAGGGAGCGTGTATTTATGACCACAACTTTAATACAAAATGGCTTGTTAGTTACGATGAATAAAGATAGAGAGATATATACAGGAGATATTCTAATAAAAGACAATAAAATATCAAAAATAAGCAGTGAAAGCATTTCAACCAATGTGGACCAAGTGATTGATGCTACAGACAAAGTTATTATTCCTGGTATGATACAACCCCATGTACATCTTACTCAAACACTTTTTAGAGGCCAAGCCGATGATTTAGAACTTCTTGATTGGTTAAAAAATAGAATATGGCCTTTAGAGGGGGCTCATACGGATCAATCTAATTATATTTCCGCATATCTGGGAATTGCAGAACTGATAAAAGGTGGAACAACTTCAATTATCGATATGGAAACAGTCCATCATACTGAAGCTGCCTTAAAAGCCATTTATGACACAGGTTATCGAGCTGTTACCGGTAAATGTATAATGGACGATGGTGGGGATATCCCTGAAACATTAAGAGAAACAACTAAAGAATCTATACAAGAAAGTGTTAGATTATTGGAAAAGTGGCACAATCAGGGTAATGGAAGAATTAAGTACGGATTCGCACCTAGATTTGCCATATCAAGTAGCCAAAAAGCCCTTTCCCAAGTGAGGGATTTAGCTCGGGAATACGGAGTATTAATTCATACTCATGCTTCTGAAAATCAATATGAAACCAGCTTAGTTGAAGAAAAAACAGGTTTACGAAATGTTAAATTATTTGAAAAACTAGGTTTAACTGGTGAAGATTTAATACTGGCTCATTGTATCTGGCTGAATGAAGAAGAAATGGAGATCTTAACAAGTACTGGTACTAAAATTGTACACTGTCCTAGTTCTAATTTAAAACTTGCTTCAGGAATTGCTAAAATACCTGATTTGTTAAAAATGGGGGCGAATGTCTCTTTAGCTTCAGATGGTGCACCTTGTAACAATAATATGGATATGTTTGTTGAAATGCGAAATGCCGCATTGATACATAAAGCATTTAACTTAGATCCAACAGTTATAAATGCAGAAAAAGTTTTTGAAATGGCTACTCTAGGTGGTGCCAAGGCCATGGGTATGGAGGAACAGTTAGGTAGTATTGAAGAAGGAAAATTAGCTGATTTGGCAATTGTAGATTTGAATGGGGTACATGTGGCTCCACGAACAGGTGAGGACGTGATTGCCAAGTTAGTATATTGTGCTAGGGCAACGGATGTAACTACTACGATTATTGACGGAAAAATTGTAATGGAGGAACAACAACTTACCACTATAGATGAAGAAGCGGTAAAAAAAGAGGCCAATAAACTTTTAGATAATCAAATCAAAAGAGCAGGCTTGGATTAGATTTATTAATGTAGTTTTAGATGAAGGAAGTTTGAAATAATATTTTTTAAAACCCAGGGCCAAAATAAAACTACACTTTTAATGGGGGTAAATTATGAGGGACTATATTCAAGTATCTGTTTACGCGGGAACTTTAGCGGCTTTAGGAGCTTTTGCTTTTTTGTTAATACTAAGCATAGTTATACCATTTTTGGGAATAGATATGTTTTTACCCGCTTTTGATGAAAATTTTTCAGATTTAATTCTGACCCTGATATGGAGTATCGTAGTGGGGATATTTTACGCTTTTATTTACTTATTGACCCTAATTTATACGGGGTGGGAAAACTCGTTAACTAAAGCTTTAGCAGTGATAATTATTATATGGTTAATCGCCTCTGGTCCAATCATGTTGATCTTGAATATCTTACCTCCTACTGGAGAGGAGCTACTTCCCATTATTGCATTCTTTTGGGCACATATATTATTTGCAATATTATTGAGATTTTGGGTTGAAAGGCTAAGAGATAGATTTCAGGTATAATAGCGAAACTTAAGTTCAGCTATTATCGTGTACTAAAAGTTAAACTATATTAGGAAAGGGGCTGTCCTTAAAAACTGTTAATTTTAAGGTTAAGCCCCTATCTTTTTTAATGAAGACTGTAAAGTTCTATGCAATAATTTTGAATTTTAAGAAAACAGAAGAAATAAAATTTTTATCACAATATATTCAAGATTATCCACAAATTTGAAGGAAAAACATAACTTTTTCGCGAAATTAAAAAATTAGCAATTTTAATAATAGAGTTTAAATTGGCATGTGTTATCTATGTCATTTTTTAATTTTTGATAATTAAAAATGTAGGGGGGTTTTTTAAAAAGTATAATAATTCTTTAATCAAAAAAATTGAAAAAGATGAAAAAGGAGGTTGTGTTTATGAAAGACGAAAATCAAATTGTTGAATTAACCGAGAAGTATAGTGCCCACAATTATAAGCCACTTCCTGTCGTGTTATCTGAAGGGGAAGGGGTATGGGTAAAGGATGTCAATGGTAATTACTATCTCGATATGCTGGCTAGTTATTCTGCATTAAATCAGGGCCATAGGCATCCCAAAATAATTAATGCCTTATTTGAACAGGCAAAAAAATTAACTATAACTTCACGTGCCTTCCACAATGATATTTTAGGAGAATTTTGTCAAAAAGTCGCAGAGACAACATCTAAAGATAAGGCCCTACCTATGAATACTGGAGCAGAAGCTGTTGAAACAGCCCTGAAAGCTGCAAGAAGATGGGGCTATCGCAAGAAAAAAGTGGACACCGATAAAGCTGAAATAATAGCCTGTGAAAGTAATTTTCACGGCAGAACAATGTTTCCGGTATCTCTATCCACCAGTGAATCAGCCACACAAGATTATGGACCTATGATACCTGAAATCAAAAAGATTCCTTTTGGTGACCTCGAAGCATTAAAAGGTGCTATTGGACCTAATACTGTCGGATTTTTATTTGAACCGATCCAAGGCGAGGGTGGAGTTGTAATACCACCGGAAGGATATCTTAAAAAAGCTTTTGATATATGTAAAGAAAATAATGTCTTATTTATTGCCGATGAAATTCAAACCGGGTTAGGAAGAACGGGAAAACTGTTTGCTTGTGATTGGGAAGGAGTCCAGCCCGACATTTATATTTTAGGAAAGGCACTGGGTGGAGGAGTATACCCTGTTTCATGTATAGCAGCTGATGACGAGGTTATGGACGTCTTTGAGCCTGGTTCTCACGGATCAACCTTTGGAGGTAATCCACTTGCTTGTGTTGTGGGTAAGGCATCTTTAGATGTGATAATGGACGAGGACTTGCCTGCTAGATCTAAGGAATTAGGAGAATACTTTTATAATAAGTTAGCGGAAATTAATAGTCCAGTTATTAAAGAAGTTAGAGGAAAAGGCTTGTTTATTGGTATGGAACTAACAGAACCAGCAAGACCGTATTGTTTATCCTTGAAAGAACAAGGAATTTTATGTAAGGAAACGAGAGATTATGTAATAAGATTTGCACCTCCTCTAGTCATTGAAAAAGAAACCTTGGATGAAGCTATCCAAACCATTAAAGAAATTTTTGAAAAACAGTAATAATCATTTTTAAAAGTCAAGATAGTAGTAGCGAGAAGTAAAATAAATTAAATGGCCGAAGCTTGACAAGTTTATCAGGCTTCGGCCATTTATATCTACATAAAGATTTAAAAGATTTAATTTTACAATCGCCTGAATCCTTCTTCTTTAATGAAGTTATCTCCTTCATCTTCAAGGGCGCTTTCAATGGTGTTTAATAGTTTGTCTTGTTCCTGAGATAATGTACCGGCTAGTGTCACGTAATTAGAGGCATGGTTACTTCTGAAGACACAATTGTCTAAATCCAGATTTTCAATAAAGACTTTAGTTTCTTTTAATACTTCTTTTGGTGTTAGTAGCTGGAATTTTCCGCTATTCACATCCTCATATAGTTTTGTTCCCGGTTGGACTAATAAAGTAAGTAAAGCTAGATAGTCGGGGTTAATTTCACTAGCAACTTTTGCTGAAGCTAAAGCGTGTTCTTCCCAGTTTTCTTTGCTTCCTAGGCCAGAAATTATAGTGGCTGAGAGTTTTATGCCAGAAGCCATTATTTTTTTACCGGCTTCTGTGATTTCTTGAGCAGTAACCCCTTTGTTTATTTTAGTTAATATATTATCACTGCCAGACTCTATACCTAGATATGCTATTGATAGACCTAACTCATTCAAAGTTTTGAGCTCATCTAGACTTTTTCTTAAGATGTCCTTTGGACCGCTATAAATGCTTACTCGTTGACATTCGGGAAATAATTCCTTGATTTTTAATAAAATTTCTTTTAATTTTTCCGTCTTTAATGCTAAAGCATTGCCATCAGCTAAAAATATCCTTTCTACTTTTGGAAACTGTTTTTTGGCTGTTTCTAGATCTTCCATGATTTCTTCAAGACTTCTTATACGAAATTGTTTATCTTTGTACATACTGCAAAAAGTACATTGATTATGAGAACAACCAATAGTAGCTTGAATAATAAGGCTTCTTGCTTCACTTGGAGGCCTGTACAAATTTCCTTCATATCTCATAGCATCAACTCCTAAAATTATTTTGAATCTACTAACTGATTATAAGAAAAATTTTTTATGTTTTCAAACGAAGTAATACTTTTGATCGTGTCAAGCCACTGTAGGTTAAAAAGAAACCTTAATTCTCCTAGATAATCTGTTTCCTGTTCAACCCTTTTATAGCCGTTCTTGTTAAGTTGTACTTTCCATTCATCAAAGGTACATTGCCATTGTTGGCTTTTCCTAGTTTCTTTTTAGTTGTAAGTTTTTTTAGTTCTTGTTTTATTTGGTTCTGTAGGTTAACTATTTCAGCTTCTTGACGACCTTTTGTGGATAAGTAAGCTTCTTTTACTGATTTTCCATTAGCTTTTGTAGCCAACATCTCGGCCATTTTAGTTGCGCCTTTTTCACTCCAGGCCATTGGTCGACTACTCATTCTTGATGCTAAAATATGGCTTACATGGCCTTCAGCACTACAACCTACTTCAGGGTGGTTTACTGATGCCTCTATGCCATCCCAGTTGTTTTTAATATATTTAATTGTTGCCATTATGCGTTTCTGTCTAGCTTCTGTATCTGCCTTTGTAAGTGCTTCTTGTAAATTTTCAAATACTGCTTCTTGATCTAGGTTTTTAATGTTCTTATATATCTGTCTCCTTAGCTTTGGGGCATGACCGGTAGCTGCTATTATGTATTTGGATAGATGAAATTTATCCAATATATATGTCGCATTTGGGATATATTCTTCACCTACTCGGATCCATTTAGCCCCATCTCCTGATATGAAAATATTTGTGTCCTTTGTGTCATAATGTGATTCGATATAGTCACATACTGTTAACCAAAATTTATCCGGGGATTCAGTTATTGTTGTGAAATGTTGACAATTTTTAAGAGATCTACGTTTTTTACCTTTTATTCCTTCATGGACATAAATTAGCTTTGTTTCAGATCTCTTCGAAGTTTGCATAGACAAATGATCTTCATCTGCCTCTATGTAAAGGTTTGATACTTTTTTCTTTTCTTCTGGTTGCTCTAGAGGTTCTAATTCAAATTCTTTCACTGTATTGGCTACTGTCTGTTTACTTAATTTTAGGTCTTGGTTAAACCTACTCACTTCTTCTGTCGCTTTCTCATACGACACCTTAGTGGCTGCATCAGCTATATCTGATTTTAAAGTAGAATCTACTCGCATATGTGAGGTTATGCCAGCTTTTTCATCAGCTAGATATTTATATTCACCTGTTTCTTTATTTTTATAATATGTTCGGTTGTATACCATATCACCAAATGGGGTTAAGATACTCTTGGGGTCAGCTTTCCTTTCTACGACCCAACCTTTACGATCTCTTCTATTTTCTTTTATTTGGGCATCCAATGCTTCTAGTACTTCTTTAAGAATATCACTACCTAAACCGTCTAGCTCTTCTTTTAGTAGCTTTGTGAATGTATCGTACTCTATTTCTCCGTCTAAAACATTTAACACTTTTTCTGAAACTTGAAGGATTTTTTCTTCTACAAGTTGAATTATTTCCATGAGGAACCTCACTCCTTACTTTTTTGGGTATACTTCATTCTCGTGCGGAGAATGTGAGGTTCCTCTTCTTTTTTGCTTCCTTTCCTTCCTGCTTTCTCCAAAAAATCCTACAGTAATTTTACAATAACAATACTTTTCTTAATAGACCTTGCAAATCTTCAAAACCCCTGTTACAATAGGCGTAGCAAGATTATGGGAGTAGTTGGATCTCTGGTGAGGCCCGCGGACTTCAAATCCGTTGGGAGGCGAGTTCCGTCTCCGGTGGGTTCGATTCCCACATACTCCCGCCAATTTCCTTAATGACGGGGGTTGCGAAGATCACTACAACAGCGAAAATGATAAAGATATCAAAATAAAAACTTAAAATAGATGCCAAGAATGGCTAATAAAAAGATTTATACGGCGAAATGGCAGCACTATAAGAAAAACATAAGCAGAGAATAAAAGATACAATTCATCAAATGATAATAAATAAGTAATGATCCAAAAGTCTAATTAATTTAATATCCTAGAGACACAAAATAAATTGAAATTCAACGAGGGGCTGTCCCAAAAGTGATAATTTTTGGGGTGCAGCCCCTAATTCATTTTAATTAAATATTAAAAAGAAGCCGCTCTTTTGATAAAATGGTAAGTGACCAAACAAACCAATAGAAAGGAGCGGCTTCTTTATGAACAATAATAAAATTGTCTTTAAAGATTATAACATGAATCAACTACAACTGCCAATGGATTTAAGTGAAGAATACCAGATAATCATGTTGTGAGGGTAGTAAATGACTCAATTGATGAACTAGATGATAATTTATTCTTAAAATATTATCCAGGTGGAGGGAGAAGCAGTTATCATCCAAAAATGATGACTAAAATTTTAGTATATGCTTATACACAAAAGATATATACTTCACGTCAAATAGCCAAAGCAGTTAGAGAGCAACTGCCTTTCATGTGGATAGCAGCACGACAAAAACCTGATTTTAGAACAATTAATAGGTTTAGATCAGAGCGGATGAAATACGTAATAGACGAAGTGTTTGCATCAGTGCTTGAACTTTTGATAAAAGAAGGTTACGTAAAATTTGAAAATTACTTTTTAGATGGCACTAAAGTAGAAGCTAATGCAAACCGTTACAGTTTTGTATGGAAGAAGTCCACAGACCGCTATGAAGCTAATCTTCAAGCTAAAATAAAAGAATTATTACAAGAGATAGAAGAGGAAAATGAGCGAGAAAATGAAATATATGGTGATAAAGATTTAGATGAATTGGGAGAAGACAGTCAAATAACAAGTGAAGATCTGGAGAAAACCGTAGAAAAACTAGAATCACGTTTAAAAGAAGAACCAAAAAACAAAAAAGTGAAGAAAGCAGTAAAAACAATAAAAAAAGACTACTTACCCCGGACACGAAAGTATGAAAAATATCAGTCAACTTTTAATGGCCGAAACAGTTTTTCAAAAACAGATAAAGATGCTACTTTTATGCGCATGAAAGAAGATCACATGAAAAATGGTCAGTTAAAACCAGGATACAACATTCAGCTGGGAACAGAAAACCAATTCATTTTAGGATATAGTATTCACCAGAAACCAACTGACACAACTTGTTTAATTCCGCATTTAGAAAAACTTGAAGAACAGCTTGGTAATGTTCCTCAAAACATAATTGCTGATGCTGGTTACGGAAGTGAAGAAAACTATAGATATTTAGAAGAAAAAGATAGGAATGCTTACGTTAAGTATAATACATATTTCCAGGAACAAAAACGTAGTTGGAGAAAGAAAATATTCCGAAGAGAAAATATGCATTATGATGCTAAAAATGATAAATTCATCTGTCCAAATGGGAAAGAGTTACACTTTCAATATGAAAAAAGTTACAAAACTGAAGCTGGTTATATTACAAAACGGCGACTGTATAGATGTTTTGATTGCCAAGAATGTGAGTTAAAAGAAAAGTGTACTAAGTCTAAAAAAGGTAGGACTGTTTGGGTCAATTGGGAATTAGAAAGTTACAAACAAAAAGCTAGAGAAAACCTTGGAACTGATCATGGAAGAGAGCTCTCTTCTCAAAGGAAAATTGATGTGGAGAGTGTAAATGGTCATTTCAAGGCTAATCGTATGTTTAGGCGATTTATGCTCCGTGGGCTAGATAAAGTTAATATCGAACTTGGATTAATCAGTTTAGCACATAATATGATTAAGAAGGCAGCCATAGGATTCTAGGGAAAGACTGGCTGCCTTTATTACCTTTTTAAAATAGACAAAGAAAAGGGGCTGCACCCTTAAAGTGTGTGTTAGTTAGTCACTTTTGGGACAGCCCCTTTTATTTATATAGGAAATACTGAGTTTTAAATAGCTATAATCAGCGATGATTTTTTTCTAGTAAATATATTACAGTAAATTATTAATAAAATTAACATATTTTGGAGGGTTTTTATAAAAGAGCTAGAATATCATACTTAGTAACTAATAATAAATTATTTAATCCTTAGTATTCCGAAATATTCGACGACCTCCAATATTGCAAAAATCCCGGGATAAACTTATTGTGAAAAGCAGTTTTGACAACTGTTATGATGGAAAATATAGTCACAAAAGATTTACAAAAAGTTAGTGTGCTACACTTATTACGTGATCAAAGAGGGGTTTTTGCCTACTCTTCTAAAATAACTATAACAGACAAGGGGGTTGTAACAATGGAGATTTTTGAAAGTGATGGATTGAGAATGTATGAAGATATTGTCGATTTAGCAGCTTTAGGGGATCGATTTGCAGGTTCTACAGCAGAAAAAGAAGCTGGTGAAATTGTTAAAAAATCGTTTATACAATCTGGACTCGAAGTTTATGAAGAATCTTTTGATGTATTTTCTTTTTATGAAAAAAATTCCCAAATAAAGTTAAGAAAGCCTCTAGAACTCACATTCGATACCAGGGCAATGTATTATTCACCGGGAACTCATAAAGAAGGATTACAAGGTGAACTAGTTTATGTAAAAAATGGTTTAGAACAAGATTATGAAGGTAAAGATGTAGAAGGAAAAATAGTAATTTTCCATAGAGATGACAAACAAATCAAAGATCATTTCTGGCCAGAAATAAAAACAGCTTCAGAAAAAGGTGCAATTGGTGCAATTCTTATTAATTTCGATGATTGGGAATTTATAACTACTCTAGAAACTGGCTATTTTGAACCATCGAAAAGGTTTTTACCTATCGAACCAAATGAAATCCCATCTGTTATTGTTAGCAAAAATAAAGGTGACTTGATTCTTGATTTAATGAATCAAGAAAAAGTTATTGTAGACATTATTGTTGACACGCTAAACGAAAAAATGCGTTCATCCAATATAAGAGGGGTTAAAGCAGGAAGCCAAAATAATAATGAGAAAATTCTTATATATGGACATAGAGACTCTGCTGGAACGCCTGGAGCGAATGATAATGGATCAGGTACCGTAATAATGATGGAACTTGCTCGTCTTTTAAAGGATATGAAATTAAATAGAACTATAGAATTTTTATCAACTGGGGCAGAAGAACAATTAGGGGCCGCAGGTGCATTGGAGTATATAAATAGGCATAAAAGCGAACTAAATAATATAAAAGCTGCTGTTGAATTAGATATGGTTGGTAATGGAAATTCATTATGTGTTATGAAGGGAGGAGAGTGGCCAGATAAAACAGTAAATTTCCCAGACAAAGTTTGTCAGTTTTTTTACGAAAAAGCGCGGGAATATGGATATGCCGTGGAATATGGATTCAATGATTTTGGGACACCAGATAGTGGTAAGTTTGCATCAGCAGGTGTTCCTACCACTTGGATATGGGGACCTGATGATATTTATTATCATAGTCCAGAAGATACTCCTGAAAAGGTTGATCGAAATAAATTGAAAATAGTGGCTGACATGCTGTTAAAAGTAATTTTAGATTTAGATAAACAAGAAACCCTCAATTTTTAGGGTGAATAAATCGAGCAAGTAGAAGCTACAGTAATTAGCTTGACTGCTAAGGCTGTAGACAAATAGCCTCCTAATTAGTTATTAGAAGGTCATTTCAGCTTGTCGATTGATTATTAAATAGACTTTGTGGACAAGCTGAACTCAAGTTATCATTATAGTAGAAGGTAAAAAAATAGTACAAGGTAAAAAAATAATAAAAAAGGGGAGCAAGGCGCGCTAGATATTGCGTCTGTGCTCTCCTTTTTTTATTACCTCCTTGGCTTACATACTCGTTCTTAACTGAACGGGTAAATTTAAACAATCTTAATATAGTCAACATTATTCAAATATGCAAATTATGAATAAAAGCATAGATCTGGTCAATACTTTAATAAAGGAATTTTTTATAGAAGATTTCTCATTAAAGTTATTGATTCTACAACACATAAACAAGGAAAAAATTTTAATTGGGAGGGAATTATGGACTCGTTAAGTGTTATCGAAAGTATTAATAATGTGTTATGGGGACCGGTTATGTTAGTACTGTTGTTAGGTACGGGTGTTTTATTTACTATTAAGCTTAGGTTTATTCAGTTGCGGCGGCTAAAAGATACTGTAAGAGAGACTTTTAAAAAGAATGAAGGCGTCAAAGCGGATGACGAAGGCATGAGTTCTTTTCAAGCGTTGGCAACTGCCATTGCTGCACAAGTGGGTACTGGTAACCTGGCAGGAGTGGCTACGGCAATAGCAGCGGGGGGACCTGGAGCCGTATTTTGGATGTGGATTAGTGGTTTCTTTGGTATGGGGACTATTTTTGCAGAAGCTGTGATATCACAGGTATATACTGAAAAAGTTGGCGGACGGGTTGTAGGAGGGCCAGCTTACTATATAAAACATGGTTTGGGTAGTAAAGCTTTAGCTGGTTTTTTTGCTGTAGCAATTGTTTTGGCTTTAGGATTCATGGGAAATATGGTGCAATCTAATTCCATCGCTGATGCTGTAAATAGTGCTTTTCAAATTCCCCCCTTAGTGACTGGATTAGTTATTGCTTTTTTAGTGGGTCTGATAGTAATTGGAGGAATGAGTCGAATTGCCCACTTCACTTCAAATGTAGTTCCAATTATGGCGGTGTTTTATCTATTTGGAGCCTTTGTGATTATACTAACAAACTATCAAGAAATTATACCAGCTATCAAAATGATTGTCTACGGAGCTTTTAATCCAGCTGCTGCTACTGGAGGTATTATAGGAGTAACTATTAGAGAAGTGTTCCGTTATGGGATTGCTAGAGGGTTATTTTCTAATGAAGCAGGAATGGGTTCAACTCCTCATGCACACGCAGTAGCTAAAGTAAAGCATCCCGCTCAACAGGGCCTTGTAGGTATCTTTGGCGTATTATTTGACACTTTGATTGTTTGTACTGTTACAGCCCTTGTTATTATCATAACAGAAGCTTATACTACTGATTTAGTTGGTATTGAATTGACACAATATGGTTTTTATGAAGGGTTTGGAGAATTGGGAAACTCATTTATTGCAATTAGTATGTTTTTCTTTGCATTATCTACTATTATCAGTTGGTATTTCTTTGCAGAGGCTAATATTAGATATTTGTTCGGTACAAAGTTTTTGAGAGTTTTTCAAGGTTTAGTACTAATTTTTGTGGTTATCGGTACAAGTTTAGAAGTGACGGTAGTCTGGGAACTCGCCGATACTTTTAACGGTTTGATGGTAATTCCTAACTTGATTGCTTTATTGGGTATGGTATCTTTAGTAGTTAAGATATTAAATGATTATGAGAACAATTATGAAGAAGATAAATCTTCAACTTTTGAAAAAGAAATTAAGTAATACTTAGTCGATCCTTTTATGTTATTTGCCAATGATGTGTAGTCTCTTGTTGTGTAGTAATGTTCATGAAAATTAGTAGCTATAATGGCACGGTAAGATGACACGGTAATTATTAGTTGATATATAATAAAAAAGGGGTTGTCCCAAAAGTGATAACTTTTTGGGTTCAGCCCTTTTTCATTTAGATTAAATATTAAAGCTACCTTTTTTACTTTGATTTTAAAATACATAGGACCGTATCCCTTAAAAAGTTATTTGTTTACTTTTTGGTTAAGTCCTTTTTTGTTTCAAAATTTAATAAGCGAGTTCCGCTTCTTGGACTAAACTTGTCATTAG
Organism: Natranaerobius thermophilus JW/NM-WN-LF; assembly: GCF_000020005.1. Classification (NCBI taxonomy): domain Bacteria; kingdom Bacillati; phylum Bacillota; class Clostridia; order Natranaerobiales; family Natranaerobiaceae; genus Natranaerobius; species Natranaerobius thermophilus. The sequence continues at coordinate 1,225,957 of NC_010718.1, forward strand.
ATCTTTTACGCTCGTCAATTTATTAGTTCTGTAAGCATTTGTCCCTGAAAAAATTAGACCATCTGTTGTATTTCCTTGACAGGACTTGATTAAGGCCTCGGAAATACAATAAATATTAGTACTGGGATCACAGGGTTTTAGACAATTATTGCACTTTGAAACGGGGATTCGTTTTGTTTCAATTTGTTTTGTGAAATTATTTGAAATGGCTCTTCCGGGCATCCCCACAGGGCTATCAACTAGCTGAATATCTTGTTCCCGTGAATTTATATAAGCTTTTTTGAAGTTTTCATGTACATCGCATTCTTCAGTGGTAACAAAGCGTGTTCCCATCTGTACCCCTTGAGCACCCATCTTTAGAAACTTTGCAATATCTTGTCCGTTGAATATTCCTCCGGCTGCTACTACTGGAATAGTACGTTCATATTTTTTTGCAAAAGGATGTAAGGCCTCTTGGGTCTCAGGGATGAGCTTTTCTAAAGTTGAGCAATCGGGACTGTTCAACTGTTGTTTTTTAAAACCTAAATGCCCACCGGCCAAGGGACCTTCTACAATTACTATATCAGGTACCCGGTTATAACGTTTATCCCATAATTTACAAATCAAAGAAGCTGCCTTCCCTGAAGATACAATGGGTGCTAATTTAGTTTTAGCATCTTCTACTAGACCTGGTAAATTCTTAGGTAGCCCAGCCCCTGTTACAATCACATCTATGTTTTCTTTGACAGCTGTTTTAACCATATCTTCATAATTATTAATAGCTGCTAGTAGATTGACCCCAATGATACCTGAAGGACTTAAATCTTTGGCCTTTCTGATTTGTTTTGTCAAAGCCCTTAGATTTGCTTGATCGGGATTTGTAGAGAAATCCGGTTCAGAATAACCGATTTGGACTCCGGAAATTACTCCGATTCCCCCGTGATTAGCTACAGCTGAAGCTAATCTAGATAGGGAAACACCAACTCCCATTCCTCCTTGAATAATAGGTACTTTGGCAATTAGTTCTCCAATTTTTAAAGATGGTAAAGACAATTTATAACACCTAACTTTCTAAAAATTTAACTATTAGTTAAATACGTGTTGATTATATCCATAGTGTTACAGCTTGTCAATGATTCTATACTATCTTAAAAAAATTTTTCAAAAAAACTGTTGTCTCAGCACAATAGATTATCTTTTGTGGCACAGTTGTTACATTACCTGACAGTGACGTATTATAGAATGAAGTAGCTTATAAATCAAAAAATGATGGTGTTATGCATGCATGTGCCCATGATGGCCATATGGCCATGTTATTGGTAGCAGCCAAAATTTTAAGTCAACAAAAAGAGAAACTTAAAGGAAATATAAAATTTGTATTTCAGCCCAATGAAGAAAACGCTGGTGCAAGGTTAATGGTTGAAGAAGGTGTATTGGAAAATCCCAAAGTGGATGCTTGTGTTAACTGGAACAGAAGAGCATGGAGGGGATTATCTGCTATAGTTCCTCTTATGCCTTCAGGAGAAAATACTGGCGCATGTCACTTGACCTGGACAGATAGGAAATATCAAGAAAACGATGCAATTATTTTGGAACTATCTGGTTGCTATCGCAGGTATCATTCACCTATGGCTAGAACTATATTCTTGGGAGATAATCCACCTCAAGAGCTTCAAAGAATGGCTGATATTGTAGCAGAAGGGGTTAACACAACTTTAGAATTTATCAAACCAGGTGTAACTTGTGAGGAAATTGAAGCAACTTGGGCTGGTGTGCTAAAAAATACGGCTTGAACAAAGAATCCCGTATTGGTTACTCTGTTGGTCTTAATTATCCACCAGATTGGGAGAGCATACAATCAGCTTGCGACCAGGAGATAAAACTGTACTTCAAGAAAATATGACTTTCCACTTAATGCCCCTGGTATGTGGTCTGATGATTTTGGCTTTGAATTGACAGAAACAGTAAGAGTTACCAAAGATGGTTGTGAAGCTTTGGCAGACTTCCCAAGGAAGCTGGCAAGTAAATCAGCCTAAATATAAATTAAAATTAAGACGGAGGGATATTTATGGAAAAACGTAGGTTATCATTTAATGCTAAGGCTATTCATGCAGGTAGTGAACCCTGCCCTACTACAGGAGCTCATGTAGCGCCAGTTTACCGGACTTCAACCTTTGTTATTGATAATGTCGAGAGAGCTATCAGAATAGGCTATGGAGAAGAGGAAGGATATTCTTATGGTAGATTTGGAAACCCCACGGTAGACGCTTTACAAGAAAAAATTGCTTCTCTTGAAAATGCTGAAGCAGCTTTGGCTACGGCTTCAGGCATGGCAGCAATTTCTACTGCATTAATGGCAGAACTACAAGCTGGTGACCATATTGTGACAGGTGATATCATCTATGGTTGTACCTATGGTTTTGTCCGCGATCTTTTACCTCAATACGGAATTGAAGTGACTATGGTTGATACAACAGATCCTAAAAACATTGAAGAAGCAATCAAACCAAATACTAAAATAGTATATATTGAAACTCCTTCAAATCCTGTATTGGGGATCACTGATATTGAAAAATCAGCTGAACTTGCACATGCTAATGGTGCTAAACTGTTTGTTGACAATACTTGGGCAACTCCTTATCTACAAAATCCACTAAATATAGGAGCAGATGTTGTACTTCATAGTGCAACAAAATACTTGAATGGTCATGGAGACATTGTTGGTGGAGCTATAGTAGGTTCAAAAGAGTTAATGGATAAAATCAAAGCACCATATCTTGAATTCTTCGGTGGAATTATGTCTCCAATGGATGCAGCAGAAGTATCTAAAGGAATTAAAACACTAGGAGTGCGAATGGAAAAACACTGCCAAAACGCTAAAAAGATAGCTGAATTCCTAGAAGGCCATCATATGGTAGAAAGAGTTCTATACCCTGGTGTTGAAACTCATCCGCAACACGAGCTAGCCAAAAAGCAGATGAAAGATTTTGGTGGCATGATGAGTTTTGATGTCAAAGGTGGTGCAAAGGCAGGAAAAGCCCTTATGAACAGTGTTGAACTAGTTAGTCTTGCTACTAGTCTTGGCTGTGTAGATTCTCTGATTCAGCATTCACCTTCTATGAGTCATGCCACAATGAGTAAAGAAGAACGAGAGCGTGTAGGTATTACTGAAGGACAAGTGCGATTATCTGTAGGAATTGAAGAGCCTGAAAATGTCATTGCTGATCTAAAACAAGCCCTAGAGCAAGTTGAAAAAGTTATAGATTAATCTAACTAGCTACTGAAACAGGGTATTTAAAAGCCTATAGATATATAGTATTATATATCTATAGGCTTTATTAACATAAAAAAAACTGATAAACTGTTATTAGATCTTATTATACTTACGTCCATGTAAGTAGAACTGTGAGGTGACTAAATTGAATCAATTAATTACACCTATGTATAAACCTAAATATCCTGTTCAAACGCTAGAAAAAGCTTTTGAAATTGTAGAAATATTATCATTACAAGAATCCGATGATGGTCTAGGAGTCAGCGAATTGAGTAGTAGATTAAACATTGGTAAGAGCACTATTCATAGATTGTTAGATACTCTAGTTGCCTATCAGTACGTTGAAAAACTACCTGACAACAAATATAGACTGAGCTGGAAAATTTTTCAGTTAGGAAGTGCCGTACCCAGGCAGAGATCTGTAGGTAATCTAGATCCTAAATACCTAAAAGAACTATGTGAAAAGTTTCAAGAAACTGTCAACTTAGGGGTTAAAGAAGGAAGAGACGTAGTAGTTGTTTCTAAGGTGGAGCCAGAAACCAGCTATAGATTAAAGGCTAATTTCCATGTAGGTGAAAAAGAACCCTTTTATGCAACTGCTATGGGAAAAGTGCTGTTTTCTGAATTGAGAGAAGAAAATCTCAGACAACTACTAGAAGACTTTCAGTTAGAAAAATTGACAGAAAAAACCATTACATCAGTGGACGAGCTTTTGAATGAGTTAAGAAATGTAAAGAAACAAGGTTATGCTATTGACGATGAAGAGTATTGTAAAGGACTATGTTGTATAGCCATGCCTGTTAAGGATTTTTCCGGAAAGACAGTTGCGGCCATTAGTGTGAGTGGTCCTTCTTTTAGATTAGATTTTAAGAAAATGATGACAATTAAAGAAGAACTAGAGAGAGTTACTACAGAGGTCAGTCGCCATTTCGGTTATGGTGTTAAATAAAATAGACTTGTTAATTTCAGTGTATTAAAACTTAATTATAATTCAATTAATAAAATTTAGATAAAAATATTGAATACTCATTGAAAATATGTGGATTATTTTAAGCCCCCACTCCCGAGCATAAATAGGAGTGGGTTTATTTATTCATTAAAGATGTTATCATTAAAGAGAGTTTTGCAATCATCTACAAATTTAGGTTATAATTGAGTTCAATGAAAAACATTTGTATATTTAGCTGACCAGTTAGAATAGAGGTGATTAAGTTGAAGCAATTGTTACGAGCTATCCCATCTGTCAATGAATTAGTGGCAGAAACTGAAATTCAGCAATATTTAAATTTTTATAATCGAGAAATGATTGTAGATATAGTTAGAGAAGAACAGGATAAACTTAGAAACGCAATTATTAATCATGATCAGGATTTAACTAAATTTATGGTTGATTATCAAGATGAAACAAAGGGTATCAAAGAATATCTGATAAATAAAATCTATCAAATGATCCAATCAAGAACGGAAGCCAAATTTAAGCGGGTAATAAATTGTACGGGAACTGTATTACACACCAATTTGGGACGTGCTCCTCTTTCATCGGGTATCATGGAGAAACTTACAGAAACTGTTTCAAACTATAGTAATTTAGAATATGATTTGGACCAAGGTTCAAGGGGTAGCAGATATGATCATATAGAAGATTTGATTACTACTCTTACAGGTGCTGAAAGTGCTATGGTGGTAAACAACAATGCAGCCGCAGTCATGCTTGTCTTGAAAGCATTGGCACAGGACAAAGAAGTGATACTTTCGAGAGGTGAACTCGTAGAGATTGGTGGTAGCTTTAGAATTCCTGAAGTAATGAAACAAAGTGGTGCTCATTTAGTAGAAGTTGGCACTACCAATAAGACTCATTTAAAAGATTATGAACAGGCAATTTCAGAAGAAACAGGGTTGATTATGAAGGTACACACCTCTAATTATGAAATAATTGGCTTTACAGACAGCGTTTCTCGCAGTGAACTGGTGGAAATGTCACACAATAATGGGATCACAGTAGTGGAAGACTTAGGAAGTGGGCTTTTTCTAGACTTAACAGAGTACGGTTTAGATAATGAACCTACTATAAAAGAAGTTTTAGATACTGGTGTTGATTTGGTAACATTTAGTGGAGATAAACTACTGGGAGGACCACAAACTGGAATAATAGCTGGAAGAAGAGAGCTGATTCAACTTTTAAAACAAGACCAATTAACAAGGGCTCTTCGAGTTGATAAACTATCATTAAAAGCGCTAGAGGAAACCTTACGTTTATATTTACAGCCAGAACAAGCCAGGGAAAAGATACCAGTTCTGAATATGCTGACAATATCTCAGGATGAAATCAAAACACGTGCAAAATTACTTTACGATAAACTTTCGGAATTTATCACCAAAGAATATAAATTAGAAATTGAATCTAATATTTCTAGGGTAGGAGGAGGGGCTATGCCAACCCAGGAATTACCGACTTGGGTAGTTACTTTAACTTGTTCATCAACTGATCTTCATAAAATTTGGGATCAATTGAGACAACAAAACCCTCCTATAGTTACAAGATTGCAAAAAGATAAATTGGTGTTTGACTTGCGAACAGTTTCAATTAAAGAAATAGACATAGTAGCTTCTAAAGTTACTAAAGTTATTATAAAGGGAGAGTGATAAAGTGAAGAGCAAAATTATTTGGAAAGACAATATGGCTTTTTATGGAGAAGGTGAAAATAGTACTAACCAAGTAGTCTTTGATGCAACATCGGGGGTTGGGGGAAATGAAGAAGGACCCTGTCCCATGGAAATGTTATTAATAAGTCTTGCTGGATGTGCCAGTATGGATATCATGACGATAATAAGAAAAAGACGAAAAGAAATTGAAGAATATTGGGTTGAAGTTTCCGGAGAGAGAAGAGATGAGCATCCCAAAATCTTTGAAAAAATTGACATGACCTTTCATGTTAAAAGTAAAGATTTGACGGAAAAAGAATTGGTTCGAGCCATTGAATTGTCAGAAAGTACTTATTGTTCCGTATGGAGTAGCTTTGACCCTGACAAAACCGAGATCACCTACGATTATGTAATCCATCCACCTGCTGAAGAATAAATACAAAGAATAATGATTTTCGCTGACAAATATTTATGGACTGACTTTAAAAACTGAAAGCAAATGCTTTCAGTTTTTTTTTAGAATTAGATTTAATTTAAATAATAAAGTAAATAATATTGTAAAATATAAATTTCAACAACGAAACATAAAAGCGCTAAATTTTAAAAGGAGTTGCTACAATGAAATCAACATTATATTTCAGAGCTTTAAGACCTTTTTCTTTCCCTACCTCTATTATTCCTATTACAATAGGTACTTTCTGGGAGATAGGAAGTGGTGTTAATTGGCCAATTTATTTGATAACTTTATTATGCGGGATAGCTATACATGGTGGTACTAATTTAACTAACGATTATTATGATTTTATACGAGGAGTAGATACTGTAAATTCCTTTGGGTCAAGTAAACTTTTGCCATTACAAATTATTCCTCCCAGAAACATATTAATATTCGCAGTTATGTCTTTTAGTTTTGCATTTATTCTTAGTCTAATTCTTGGTATATTAACTTCATATAAAGTAACTGTTATTGCTGTCATAGGAATTCTAGCTGGTTATTTTTATACAGGGTTTCCGTTACAACTGAAATATCGGGCTTTAGGTCCAGTTCTAGTTTTTTTAATGATGGGCCCATTGTTAGTAAAAGCTGGGGGTTTGACACAACTGGGTTATTCAGATTGGGATTTAATTTTGATTAGTATTCCCATTGCATGTTTAGTATCTATTATTTTACAAGCGAATGATCTGAGGGATAAAAGATGGGATAAAAGAAGTGGTGTAACTACTTTTGCTATTTTGTTTGGCTACTCAATGGCATGTAAAATTTTTACAATAACTGGATTGGTAGCTTTTTTACTAATCCCCATATTCGTCAGTCAAGGATTACTTCCATATTTTACAATGATTACATGGTTGTTACTGCCTAAATTTTTTGCAGTTAATCGCAAAATTTACAAGGGGACTTCCTCTCTTATGTTGAATATTGATATAGAGATGACTAAACTATATTCCCTGTTTGGTGTAATAATTATATTTTCCATATTAATATAGGGTACTGGAGGTGAAGATTTGAAAGCACCAGATGTATTATACAAAGATGTACTTGATGCTTTAGATGAAGGTGTACACGTGGTCGATGCCAATGGTCAAACAATCTTTTATAACAGGCAAATGGGACAGTTAGAGGGAATGGAGCAAGAACAAGTAATTGGGAAGCCTTTATTAGAAGTTTTTCCTTGTTTAAACTCAGAAACCAGTACTCTCTTGAAAGTATTAGAAACTGGTCTTCCAATTAAAAACAGAGTTCAAACTTATTTAACAATAACAGGTACTCAAGTGACTACAGTAAATAGCAGTTATCCCATTAAAATAAATGATAATATCGTTGCAGCTTGTGAAATTGCAAAGGATATTACAGAGCTGAAAAATATGTCGGAAGAAATTATCGAACTGAAACAAAAGATGATTTCAGAAGGAACAGAAGATTTGGATGAAGAAGATGATGAACAAACTGCTATTGTAGGTAAAAGCCGTGTGATCAGACAAGTTCTTGATTACACTAGAAAAATAGCCAATACACCTTCCAATGTATTGATTTATGGTGAAACAGGAACAGGTAAAGAGATGTTTGCCAGAGAGATCCATCAAAAGAGCCACAGGAAATCCAATCCTTTTATTGCTCAAAATTGTGCAGCTTTACCTTCTGAATTAGTCGAAGGAATTTTATTTGGAACAGTAAAGGGAGGTTTTACTGGTGCTGTAAATAGACCAGGATTATTTCAGCAAGCTCACAAAGGGACTTTGCTTTTAGATGAAATTCATACTTTGCCACTTCATTTGCAGGCAAAGTTGTTAAGGGTTTTGGAAGAAAAGAAAGTTCGACCAGTAGGAGGGAAAGAAGAACAGGATGTTGATGTAAGAGTTATTACAACAATGAATACTGATCCCATCAAGGCCATGGAAGAAGAGACCCTTCGACCAGATCTATATTATAGAATCAGTGTCATTAACTTGTTTTTGCCTCCTTTGAGAGACAGAAAAGAAGATATCTTGCCATTGATAGACTATTTCCTACAAAAATTTCAAAAGGAATTTAATAAAGAAATTAAAGGGATGGACCAAAACTTACTGGAAAAATTACAAAATTATTACTGGCCAGGTAATGTCAGAGAGCTAGAACACTCTATTGAAGCAGCTATGAATGTAATTGAAAGTGGGGAACGCATGACCGTAGAACACTTGCCACCTTTAATGAAACAAAATATCTTTGAAATTGATCAGGACTGGCACGATGATACAACAATTAATGAACAAGAACTAATTGATTTTGAAGAAGGAGAAACTCTACCCAATAAGATGGCAAGCTTTGAAAGAAAGGCCATTGAAGGACAACTAAAAAAATATAATGGTAACATATCTCAAGCTGCTAATAGCTTGGGGATAAGTAGACAAGCGTTACAGTATAAAATTAAAAAGTACCGTTTAGCGGATATCGCAAATTAATTTGCACCAAACAGTAAAAATTTGCGTTAAAATCCTGTGATAACAAGGTTATATCCCTATTTATAAATTGGCATGAATTTTGCATATAATTTAACATGAATTTTGGAAACTTAAAAATAGGGAATTAAAATAATTTAGGAGGTGTCAAGTAATATGGAAAATATTAGAGTTTTAGTAAGGGGCCTAGGTAATATGGGTTCCGGTATGGCAAAAATGGTGATTGACAAGGAAGGTTTGGATTTAGTTGGTGGGGTAGCCGGTCGACCAAACAAAGTTGGAAAAGATGTTGGAGAAGTGGTCGGTCGTGAAGCTATTGGTGTTAATGTGAATAACGATTTAGTAGCTGAAATTAAAGACAAGAAACCTGATGTAGTACTACAAGCTAACACTTCTTTTACCAAGGATGCTTTTCCTGAAATTAAGGAAATACTTGAACAAGGTGTTAATGTAATTTCTATTGCAGAAGAAATGGCATATCCTTCGGTACAGGAAAAAGAACTTGCTCAGCAAATGGATGAAATAGCTAAGAAAAATGGTGTTAGTGTTTTAGGTACAGGAGTAAATCCAGGTTTTGTCTTGGATACATTGATTATAGCTTTGAGCGGTGGAGCAATTAGTGTAGACAGTATCAAGGCTTCAAGAGTAAATGATCTATCACCATTTGGTGCAACTGTGATGAAAACCCAGGGAGTAGGAACTACGGTAGAAGAATTTAATAAAGGTGTAGAAGAAGGTACAATAGTAGGACACGTAGGCTTTCCAGAGAGTATATACATGATTGCAGATGCTCTTGGAATAACTTTAGATAAAATTGAAGAGACTAGAGAGCCTATTGTTTCTGAAACTTATCGCGAAACTGAACATGTTAAAGTTGAACCTGGCATGGTTGCTGGTTGTAGGCATGTGGGTAAAGGTTTTAAAGATGGCGAGGAGCTAATTGTTTTAGAACATCCTCAACAGATCCATCCTGACAAAGAAGGTGTAGATACAGGAGACTATATCTACATTAAAGGTAATCCAGAAATTAATATGTCAATTAATCCAGAAGTTCCTGGTGGAGTAGGAACTATTGCAACTGCAGTCAACATGATTCCACTATTGGTTGATGCTCCTGCAGGGTTGACTTCTATGAAAGATCTGCCTGTACCAAGAGCGATTGTTGGCGATGTTAAAAAAATTATGGGGAGGCGATAATATTGAGTACTCAAGCCAAAAAAGGTGAATGGGTACAAATCCATAATACGGTGTTATCACCTGAAGAGCGACCTGCTAATCTTCCAGAGGAAACTAAGCAAGTTCCTCTGGAAATGTGGGTTAAAGGATTTCTTATTGATGAACAAGCGAAGGTCGGAGACCAAGTAGAAATTGAAACAGTAATTGGAAGAAAGGTACGCGGAGAGCTGGTAAGGGTATCTCCTGGATACAAACATGACTTTGGTGTACCTCCAACTGAACTTTTATCTATTGGTAAAGAGCTACGAGCTCGTATGAAGGAGGTGGGTTACGGTGACGAATAAAAGTTATCAAGCAGTAATGGATAGACGTGGAGAAATCATGAAAAAAGCAGTAGGAATAAACTATAACAAGTTTGAGCGTTCTCGTGTAGCTTTTGATTACGAATCAATGATGCAAGAAGTAGGTTACAGTGTAGATAAAGTACGAGATATTCAAGAAGAAACTGGAATTGGCAACACACCGCTTTTGGAGATGAAAAACTTATCTCAACTAGCTAGAGAACTTGCCCCTGAAGGAAAAGGTGCTCGCATATTTATCAAGGATGAAGCCTGCAATCCTTCAGGCAGTTTTAAAGCAAGAAGAGGAAGTGTATCGGTTTATCATGCAAAAAAACATGGATACAAAGGGGTTATTTCAGCCACTAGTGGAAACTACGGTGCTGCAGTAGCTTCTCAAGCTGCCATGAGAGGGCTGGATTGTATTGTAGTTCAAGAAGTTTTTGACTCAGAATATAAAGGTCAACCAGAGATTATGGAAAAAGGTCGTAAGTGTGAATCCTACGGAGCGGAAGTTGTTCAGTTGACAGTAGGTCCAGAGCTATTTTACAAGTTCTTGATTCTATTGGAAGAGACAGGCTACTTTAATGCTTCTCTGTATACTCCTTTTGGAATAGCAGGAATAGAGACTCTAGGATATGAAATTGCAGAACAAACTAGAAATCAAGCAGGTAAAGACCCGGATGCAGTGATAGTTACCAATGCGGGCGGTGGAAACTTAACTGGAACGGCCAGGGGATTATCAAAGGCCGGATGTAATGACACAGAAATAATTGCAGCCAGTGTTGACTTGAGTGGTCTTCATAGTGCCAGTGATGTAGATTTTAACCGTAAATCCTTTACAACTGGCCATACTGGCTTTGGTATGCCCTTTACAACATGGCCAGATAGATCTGATGTACCAAGAAGTGCTGCACGTCCTTTAAGGCATATGGATCGCTATGTTACTGTATCTCAAGGTGAAGTGTTCTACATCACAGAAGCCTTGGCGCAACTCGATGGTTTAGAAAGAGGACCAGCTGGAAATACCAGTTTGGCTGCTGCATTCGATATAGCACAAACCATGGATGAGGACCAAGTGATTGTAGTGCAAGAAACTGAATATACAAGTGCTGGAAAGCATCCTTATGCTCAATTAACCTTTGCTAAGGAGCAAGGAATAGAAGTGAAAAGAGGAGATCCAGCTAAAGAAGATAAGCCCGGTGAACGAATCATTATCCCTGAAACTCCAGAACAAATCAGAACACAAAATGTAGAACTAGATAAATTAAGACAATCATATCTCAAAAATGTAGTTAAAAATACAGGTGTGAAAGAACTTGATAATGATGATAAAGATTTTGTAGCAGAGGAATTAGGAATTTCTAAAGATAGGGTAGATCAGTTATTGGAAAAAGTTCTGAAAGAGGAGGGTTAAGCATGTCTGACTTTGAAAGTAGAAGACAGCATTTGAAAGAAATGTCAGAAAAAGAACTAGAACAACGATTTTGGGAACTAGCTGATAAAGCAGTAGACCCCATGGTCGATTTAGCTCAAAATCATACTTCACCATCTATAGAGCGTTCAGTGTTGCTAAGGATGGGCTTTGATAGTATGGAATCAAAAGCTATTGTAGATAAATGTGTTCAAAAAGAGCTACTCTCCAAAGGAGCCGGGCATGTTGTGCTTAAAGTAGCCCGTGATCAAGGAATTGAAATTAAAGAAGCGGGAAGAGCCCTGGCTGATGGTAAACACTGGGATAGAGCAGTAGAGCTGTTTGGAGGTGGTAAGTAATGGCAGATAATAACAATCAAAACCAAAAGAAGCAAGAAAACTTATCTACTGATGAAAAACTCTTAATTGAAGATATTTTACATGATCTTGATAAGTATCGCCCTAAAAGAAAAGGTTGGGCCTGGAGAGAAGAGCAAGGCCCTAGGCAAGTGGGACCCTTTAATTATAAAGAAGTATCCAAATCACTTAAAAATAGTGTACCTCTACCAGCAGCTAGAAGTTTTCAAGAGATTGATCCTCAACCGGATTGTGTCATAACATCTGAAATTGCTTCTGGTAGATTTGAAGATGATATTCGTCGGATGAGAATGGCTGCCTGGCATGGTGCAGATCATATGATGGTGATTAGGACAGCCGGTCAGAGTCACTTCGATGGTTTGATTGAGGGAACACCTGAAGGAGTGGGTGGTATCCCTATCTCAAGAAAACAATTGAGAGCTACTCGCAAAGGGCTGGATTTGATTGAAGAGGAAGTGGGGCGTCCCCTCAATCTTCACTCATATGTTAGTGGAGTATCTGGACCAGAAATAGCTCTGCTATTTGCAGAAGAAGGTGTAAACGGTGCTCATCAGGACCCCCAATACAATGTTCTTTACAGAAATGTTAATATGGTTCGTTCCTTTGTCGATGCGGCAGTTGCTAAAAACTTGATGAAATCAGTGGATATGCTACAGATAGACGGTGCTCACAATGCCAACGCTACAGCCCGAGAAGCATGGAAAGTTATGCCTGAACTAATGGTACAACATGCTATTAACACAGCATATTCCAGGCGAATCGGAATGCCTGATGAATTGATTTCACTAAGTAGTGTGCCGCCTACTGCACCGCCAGCACCTGCGTTAACTTACGATTTACCCTATGCGGTAGCTTTGAGAGAGTTGTTCCCTAAGAATAATATTAGGGCTCAAATGAACACTAAATATATTGAATCAGACACTAGAGAAGCAACAGTCACTCATGTTCTGAACCTGCTTATCAGTCGATTGACTAGGGCAGAAATTCAGAGTACTATTACGCCAGATGAAGGTAGGAATGTGCCATGGCATCATTTCAGTGTGCAAGCTGTTGACACTGCAAAACAAGCCCTGTTGGGAATGGATGGCTTAAAAGACTTGGTAGAAATTAAGCGCGATGGCATTGTAGGAGAAAGAGTACGTGAACTAAAAGAACGAGCTGTACTCTTCTTTGAAGAAATTCTGGAAACGGGTGGTTATTTCAAAGCTGTTGAAGAAGGCTATTTTGTTGACTCCGGTTTTTATCCTGAACGCAATGGTGACGGTATTCAAAGAGATATCGACGGCGGAGTGGGTGCCAATACCATAGTAAAGAGAGACGAAGACTACATGGCACCTGTCTGTGAGCACTTTGGATACAATAACCTTCCTCAAGAATGGGATTCACCATGTGAGCCAGTTGATGGATGTACCCTATGTGACCATGATAAAATTGCTTATATTGATGAATTAGATGATGAAGACAACGTAGAAAAGAGATTAGAGAAAACTGAAGATTACCGTAAAGCTGAGAAAAAACTGATACCAGAAGTTGAATGGGCAGCAGATAGAATTGCATGCCTAACAATGTTCCTACCTGTTTCTGAGAGAGTTGCAGAATACGCAGCACTAGAAATGGTAGGTAAAATGGGTTGGGAAGATGCAGAAGTGATCCACAAATACAGTATGCAGCCGGCTGAAGGAACTTATGTTGAAGTCAAAGGTCGTGTACCTCATGAAATCAATCCATCTGAACTAGATATACCTGAACCGGAAGAACTGCTTCCTGAAGACGAGATTCGGGATTATGTATCAGAAAACGGCATGAAAGTAGTAGCTGCTACAGTAGGAGAAGATGAGCACTCCGTTGGTATGAGAGAAATCATTGATATCAAACACGGTGGAATCGAAGCTTTCGGTATCAAGACAGACTATCTGGGTACCTCAGTACCTGTAGAAAAAGTAGTTGATGCTGCAGTAGAGATTGATGCTGATGCCATCTTGATCAGTACAATTATTACACATGGTGATGTTCATAGAGAAAATATGAAAAAGTTACATCAGCTTTGTGTGGAAAAAGGAATGCGAGATAAGGTGATCTTGATAGGTGGAGGAACCCAGGTGAATGATGACATTGCAAAAGAATCCGGACTTGATGCTGGATTTGGAAGAGGTACAAAAGGAATTAATGTGGCAAGCTATCTTGTAAAACAAATGAAAGAAGATGCTGACTCCAATTAGTGGCTCTAATTAAGGAGGTATTGCGATGGGACAGGAAAAACTAGTAGCAGAAGTCGGCAGTACTACTACAGTTGTTTCAATGTATAATGAGAAGGGAAAGCTAGTAGCGCAAGGACAAAGTTCTACTACTGTTGAAGCAGGAGATGTCCTCCTGGGCTTGAATCGAGCCCAGGAGGATTTAAAACAACAACTGGACCAAAATGGAAGCTTCTCTGGATCTTTAGATGATTTAGAAATGTATGCTACTAGCAGTGCCGCTGGTGGTTTAAAGATGACAGTTCACGGTCTGGTTTACGATATGACAGCCCGTGCTTCTAGAGAAGCTGCATTAGGGGCAGGTGCCGTTATTCACCAAGTTACCGCCGGTGAATTATCCCAAGAAGATATAGATAACACTTTGGAGATTTCACCAAATATTATTTTACTGGCCGGTGGGGTGGACTACGGAGAAGAAAAAACTGTGGTAAATAATGCCCGTTATATAGCAGACAGTGGCATAAAAGCTCCTATAGTTTATGCTGGTAATGTAGCTTGTCAGGAAAAAGTGGTTAAAATTTTAGAATCTGCAGGCCTTTATGTGAAAGCTGTTGAAAACGTTTATCCTACCGTTGACGAGTTAAACGTGGAACCAGCCCGGAAAGCAATACAACAAATTTTCCAAAGCCATATTGTGCATGCTCCTGGAATGGAAAAAATTAAAGAAAGAGTTAATGGAAGTATTATGCCAACTCCAGGAGCTGTAATGGAAGGAGCCAAACGGGTAGCTGATAAAATAGGTGATGCTATGGTTATTGACGTAGGTGGTGCTACTACCGATGTCCACTCAGTTACAGATGGTTCGCAAGAAATGCTCGACTTGACTGTGGCACCTGAACCCAGGGCTAAAAGAACGGTAGAAGGTGACTTGGGTGTTTATAGAAATGCTAAGAATTTGATTGATTTAATGGACGAATCATATTTTGAGTCGGGGATGAGCCAAGAAGATATGTTAAATATCATTGCCGACTGGGAACCTTTTCCACAGAATGAATCGGAAAAACATCTATTACAATTGTTTGCAAAAATAGCTACCTTCACAGCAGTAGATAGACATGCCGGAGCTATAAAATATCTCTATGGGCCCACAGGACGTCAAAAGATAGTTAAAGGGAAAGATTTAACTAAAATTAGATATGTGATTGGCACTGGAGGAGCCTTAGGTAGGAGTAAACCTGGAGAAAAGGTTATAAAAGAGTTATTAAAACGTTATCAACCAAGCAAATTAACACCTCCAAAAGATGCGCAATTAATACTGGATAGTAACTATAGCTTGGCAGCTATCGGTTTGCTTTCAGTTCAAGCACCAGAAATGGCGGATAGAATCATAGAGAATTTTGCCGAACATAAGGCCTTGTAAAGATTTGAGTAATATTTTAAAATATTGTTTGTGTAAATTTTTTCTGTAACAAGTTATAATACTTGTTACAGAATTTTTTTTAGGGAGAGATTTATATGACTAATACAAATGAAGACAAGAAAAGAGTTACGATTTATACCGACGGAGCTTGCAGTGGCAACCCTGGTCCGGGTGGTTGGGGTGCTATTTTGCTTTTTAATGAACATAAAAAGGAATTATCAGGTTCTGCGGAGAATACTACCAATCAAAGAATGGAATTATATGCCGCAGTGCAGGCTCTGAAAGCATTGAAGTACCCGTGTAATGTGGAGCTATGTAGTGATAGCGCATATTTAGTTAATTGTTTTCAACAGGGCTGGTGGAAGAAGTGGCAGCGCAATAATTGGTTAACTAAATCAAAGAAAAAAGTGGATAATCAGGATTTATGGAGAGAACTCATTGAATTAAATGATTATCACTCAATTCAATGGATTAAGGTTAAAGGTCACAGCGATGATGAACTTAATAATCGAGCTGATCAATTGGCAACGGAAGCAATTCCTGACAAGAGTTAAATCTATATATTTATTTACACGGGTGGTGTAAAAATTAAACAAAATTGAGAGTACTTTAAAACTGGTATGTGTGGGTCTGTTTTTAATATTTTGTATTAATTTAATTAGCATCTGGTATTGGAACCGCCAATTACTTCCCCTTTATATAGGTACAGATAGTCAAAATTCCTATGACGTAGAATTCATTGGGAAAATTTCTGGTTCTCCTAGTACAGGTGCTAATTCCATCCACTATCCTGTAACAATAACGGAATTAAGCTTTGTTGAACAAATAGACCAACTACAACAAATAGAACAAGTAGACCAAACCTTTAATTCACCTTTGAAAGTGCGTATGAGTTTACCGAAAAAGGATGTGGATGAACAAAGGGAATTACTACCAGGTAATCGGGTTCGAGGAAGGGCAAACATGGTTAAACCAGAAGGAGCTAGGAATCCTGGAGGTTTTGACTATGCCAGCTATCTAAAGAGCAGGGGTAAATTTCACATTCTATACCCTCAGAATCCACATAATCTTGAAATTATTGGTGAAAGTATTTCACTACATAGACCGGGAACTTTGTTATCGAACAATTTAACAGAAATTTATCTTAAAAACTTAGACCTTGAGGTTTCCCCCTGGGTAATTGCTCTTACCTTGGGGGATCTTTCATATTTGAATAAACAATCTATCACAATTCTAGATGAGGCTGGAGCGCGTTATTTAACTGCTGTATCCGGCCTTCATATGAAAATTGTGGCCCTTAGCCTATACAATGCATTACTTGCTATTGGGATTAGAAAAAAGTGCTCTGTAATAGTAACTTTAATTGTGAGTTTAATTTATGCCTCTGCAGCTGGTTTTTCACCTTCAGTAATGAGAGCTATGCTAATGCTTGGGCTAGTTTTATGTTCTTCTTTAACCACTCAAAAATTATCACCCCTCTTAGCACTTAGCTTAAGTTTATTGGTAATATTGGCTTTTTCGCCTTTTTTAATTTTTAATGTTGGTTTACAATTGTCCTTTATTGCTACTTTGTTTATCATTCTAATTTACCCAGAACTCAAATCAACACGCAACTCAATAACATCTTTTCTAATAGAACCTTTTAAAATTGCACTTTGTGCCCAATTAGGTGTATTCCCCTTAATTTTACACCACTTTGGCTGGGTGTCTTTTGGTAGTCTATTATTGGCTCCTTTTCTAGCAATGGTGTTAGCACCATTAATTTTGGCAGCTATGATTTTCGGGTTACTAGTTAATTTAGATCTAGCTTTTATACCAATCCAGTTTTTAAAAGTCTTTATTGAACTGACAGTGCGATACTTACAAACTGTAATCTACCTGGTCGCTCAGTATAGCTTTAGTTTATGGGGTCATTGGTCGGGGGTTCAATTAGTTTGTTATTATATATCCATACTTGTTATTCTCATTTTTAAAAATTCACCATTGATTATTCGGCCTGTTAAGTATTTACCCCTATTAGCTATTTTTTCAATGATATGTTTATTCATAAGCTTTCTAAGCCCCTTTAATAAAACCTTAGATACCTATTATCTGGATGTAGGCCAAGGTAACTCGGCCGTTATTTTCACACCGAAAGGACAGACAATTTTAATTGACAGTGGTGGAGTACCATTGGATAGTAGATTTTCTGATCCTGGTGAAACTGTACTATTACCATTTTTAAGATATTACGGTGAAAAGACAATTGATCTGGTTATTATAACTCATGCTCATACCGATCATTTTGCAGGTTTAATAGCTATATTAGACCATGTAAATATTTCCCAAGTGTTAATACCCGAGCTTGGGAATGATACTGAAGAATTCGAGAAATTGATGGAACAATTGAATAATAGAAATATTCCTGTTAACTATGTACAAGATCCCGGCGTTATAGATTTAGGATCTGATGCAACTATGGAAATATTACACCCGAATTCTCCCTATTTAACAGGGACAAATTGTGACTTAAACAATAACTCTATCGTAACCAGATTAGTATGGCAAGAAACAGCTTTATTTTTCCCAGGGGATTTGGAGGAGGAAGGAGAAAGAAGATTGTTGAATACAATTAGCGAAGATAATCTTAACAGCCAGGTACTAAAAGTCCCTCATCATGGCAGCTCAACTTCCTCATCTTTGCAATTTTTGGAGGCCATAGACCCGTCTGTTGCCATTATTTCAGTAGGTAATAACAGCTATGGCCATCCTTCACTACAATTGATAGAAGAACTTGAAAGTTCCGGGATTCGAGTGTTTCGAACTGATAAAAATGGGGCTGTGATATTAAACAGCAATGGGAGAGAATTACAGATCAAATCCTATATTGAGAATTAAAATAATCCGTCCAATTGAAAATTTTATAGTGTCAACAAATAAATTCATAGAGCCATTTAAAAAATTGGTTTAGGGATTAAAGGAGGATGAATTAAAATGAACTCTTTATTAGCAGTTGATATTGGGAGTGGAACCCAGGATGTCCTTGTGTATCATCCAGAATCTGAAATGGAAAACAATATCAAGATGATTTTACCTTCTCAGACTCAAATCGTTGCCAAAAGAATTAGAGAATGTACCCAAATGGGATCAGATATTTTTCTAAGCGGTTATCTCATGGGGGGAGGAGCCTCTAGCAAAGCAATCAAAGAGCATTTAAGCTATGGTTACAGAGTATATGCAACTGAAGAAGCAGCCTTGACTTTAAAAGATAATTTAAATAAAGTTAAAGAGATAGGAGTTGAAATTGTTGAATCACCTCCACAGAATTGTGACCAAATTGAGTTGAAAGATATAGATATATCAGGATTAAAAGAGGCTTTGGCGTTATTTGAAGAAGAATTGCCAGCTGACTATGCTCTAGCTGTTCAGGATCATGGATTTGCCCCTGATAGCAGTAATCGGTTATTTAGATTTGGACACTGGGAAAAGTTTTTAAAATCGGGCGGTTATTTAGCGGATCTGATTTATGATGAAAATTCTGTACCAGATTACTTCACCAGAATGCATGCTGTTATGGAAGCTGTGCAAACTCAATCTGTTCGGTCCGGTCACAAAGTTTGGATAACAGATACAGGAGCAGCTGCAATTTTGGGGGCCTTAGAAGACAATAATGTAAATAGAGAAGTGACGCAAAATAATGGTATGATTGTTAATATTGGAAATCAACATACCATAGCCTTCTTAGTTGTAGGACAGAGAGTGCTAGGAGTTTTTGAGCACCATACCAAAAAATTAACAGAGGAAAAATTACAACATCACTTGGATAGATTTGTCCTGGGAGAGCTATCAAACGAAGAAGTGTTAGAAGATAAAGGACATGGTTGCATGCGAGTACCAGAAGCGGATGAGCATAAATTTAATTTTATAGCAGTCACAGGACCTAGAAGGAATCTTGGTAAAAACTTAGGTTATATGGCAATACCCCATGGGGATATGATGTTATCAGGAGCTTTTGGGCTTGTAAGGGGAGTTAAAAATTACGTTTATAGAAAGGATAATTTAAATGTCAGGAAATAAAATACCCCAGTTAACTGAAGAGCAATTAAAATCTGTTTATTTAATTACAGGAGAATCATATTTTCAAAAACAATTTGGACAAAAAATAAAAGATTTATTGTTAAAAACCGATTTTGACCTTAGCAGTTATGAAAAATTAGATGGTAAAGAATATAATTTGGCTGATGTAGTTCAAAAAGCTGAATCTTTACCATTTTTTAGTGATAGGCGTTTAGTCATGGTGAGTAATGCTCCTTATTTTAGTGAACAATTATCAGAAAAAGAGAAACAAATATTTTCAGATTATCTAGACAATCCTGCTCCAACTACTGTACTAGTATTTTTTGCTGATAAGGTAGATAAACGTCAAAAATTAGTAAAGAACCTCAAAAAAAGAGGTATGCTCTATGAATTTAGCCAATTAAAACCTTGGGAAATAGATAAGTGGATTAGGGAATGGGTTAATATGAGAGGAAAAGATATTCAAAGAAACGCCGTTTCTCTTTTAGTTCAGCGTATTGGCAATGAACTGCCTTTATTGGAACAGGAATTAGAAAAGCTAGATCTCTATACTGCTGGTATCAAAAAAATAGAAGAAAATCATGTGAGACAGGTAGTACCGGAATCTTTAGAGACGAATGTGTTTAAATTGGTCGATAAAATTGGGGAAAAACAATCAGGGATTGCCCTTGCATTGGTTCGAAAATTGACATTAAACGAGCCACCAGTTAAGATACTGTTTTTAATAGCTCGCCAGTTCAGATTACTAATAAAAATAAAAGCTTATCTTGACGACGGTCTGGCTGTTTCAGAAGCGAGCAAGAAACTAGGCATTCCTCCTTTTATTGGAAAAAAAGTGGCCGCACAGAGTAAAAATTTCAGTTATCAAGAGCTGCAGGATGCTGTTAAAGAGGTACAGCGGATTGATTATGCCATTAAAACAGGTCAACTGGAAGGTACTTTTGCCCTGGAGCGTTTAATAATGTCATTTGTTGACAAAATTGAAGCATAAAAAAATCTACTCATAAAGAGTAGATTTTTTTTAACTAGCTATGTTATTAAACTTAGCTGTAAGCCTGGATTTTTTCCTAGCCGCATTATTTTTATGGATAACTCCTTTGCTTACGGCTTTATCAATGGTTTTAGTAGCGTTTTTTAGTTCTTCTCGGGCAGTTTCAACATCTTCGTTTTGTAAAGCTAGTTCAAATTTTTTAATGGCTGTTTTAACCATTGTTTTCACATGCTTGTTGCGTAAAGTCTTTTTACGAGTAACTCTTACTCTTTTCTTAGCAGATTTGATATTAGGCAAGAGTGTCACCTCCTGTGTTTGTGCTTTTAATAAATTTTAATGAAATAATCCGGAAACGATTGAGAACACTGTAAATAGTAACATATAAACTTATATAAATCAAGAGTTTAAATCCACTCCTAGGGCGAATTAATATTTCAAAATTGGTGCAGGATAATACTGAAGAAAACAAATAGGAGGTTACTAAATGAGCCATGATAAGAAAGATATGAATTCTAATAAGGAAGGTTTAAATTCAAGTATCCGAACAGACTTGGCAATTGAAGCTATGGAAATGGTATCTCCTGAAACTGAGAAAGATATTCCAGGAGTAGAAAGTGAAACTTTTCAAGAGGATGGAATAACAGTTAACCATCTCAGTATCACGTCACCACAAGGTCAGCAAGCTATGAATAAAGCCATGGGGAATTATGTTAATATTGAAGCTCCGGGCCTGCGGGAAAAAAATACAGATCTACAAGAAGAGGTTAGCCAGATTGTAGCGAGAGAATTACAAAATATTGCCCAATTTAATGATAGTACTGAATTGATGGTAGTAGGATTGGGGAATTGGAATGTAACTCCCGATTCTATTGGCCCTAAAGTAGTTGAAGATCTAGTTATCACAAGACATTTAAAACAATTAGTACCAGAACAATTAGGTGAAGGTTTTCGATCTATATCAGGGGTTGCACCTGGAGTCATGGGTTTAACTGGAGTAGAAACAGGTGAAATAATCAAAGGAATTGTAGAAGAAGCTAAACCTAATATGATATTGGCCATTGATGCTTTAGCAGCTCGAAACCTTAGTAGATTAAACACAACAGTTCAAATTGCTGATAACGGCATTCACCCTGGGTCCGGGGTAGGTAACGATCGAATGGGAATAAATAAAGAGACTATGGGGGTTCCAGTTGTTGCTATGGGAGTACCCACTGTAGTTGATGCAACTACCTTGGTAGGTGATACTTTACAAATGGTTAACAATCAAGGTCAGCAAGGTCAAAATGCTCAACAAGGACAGCAACCAACCCAAACTCAATCACAAGGTATGCCAGGACCAGGCAATCCAGCTCAAGGATCTCCTGGCGGCAATCAACAAGTTGATCGTAATTTAGTCAATCAAGCACTTCAACCTTATAGTGGTGAAGGACGAACCTTGATGATTACTCCTAAGGAAGTAGATCAGTTTGTAGATGATATTTCTGAAGTTTTGGCTGGTGGAATAAATGTGGCAGTTCATCCTCGGGTTGCCCAGGAAAATCCCGGAAAGTATTTACAATAAGTCGCCAATTCGGCGGCTTATTTTTTTAATCAAGTAATAGATCTTCTGCATATAATTAATATTAGCAATTAAACAATGTAATTGAGGGGGACGAGGCAGTGACAAAAAATTTTCACAAGACTGTTAATAACAAGACAGGTAAAAGAAAAAAAAGCTTAAAACAAAGTCTCTTAGTTTGTATTTCAGTTGTATTTGGAGTTTCTGTGATTATACAATTATTATTATCCATATTAGGAAGTATATTCATTGAAAAACCATATGTATGGTTTTTAGAACAAGAATTACCCGGATTTTATGTTATGGAAATTCAAGATCCCCCTATTACTAGCTTAACTGATGCTTTAGACAAACTGTTACTTCATCCATTAGCTGTTGACAGTAACTCACCAGAAACAATTTTAGGAACACAGTTTTCTCCAGTTAGGGATTATTCAAAGGAAATCCAAGCCATGGCTGAAGAACAGAAACCAGATCAGAAAAGCTCTAAAGAAGTAGTCTGGCAAGAAGAAACAGGCTTGGATTTGAGCGAGTTACCAGAGGAACCAATTGAAGATAGTCCACAAATAGTAGCGGAAGGTGAAAATCTAGATGGCAAAGTAGGGATTTATCATTCCCACACTACCGAAAGTTTCGTACCAGATAGTGGTGAACCATTTACTGAAAATTTGGATAAAACAGTAGTAGAGCTAGGTCGGAAGTTGACTGAGGAACTAGCAGATTATAATATAGAAACTGTTCATACCGAGGAAGTCCATGATCTTCCAACTAGGAGAGATAGTTATTCGAGAAGTTTACCTACAATAGAAAATATGATGGAAGAAAACCCTGAAATTGATGTATTATTAGATATACATAGAGATGGAGTCCCTCGGAATATGACCACTACAGAAATAGAAGGGGAACAAGTCGGGAAAATTTTAATACTGGTTGGTTCTGAAGGTAATCCTGATTGGCGGGAAAACTATCGTTTTGCCCTGCAGCTACAAAAACAATTAGAAAAAATCCATCCTGACTTATCTCGGGGTATTAGGACAAGGAATTTTTCATATAATCAGGAAGTTCATTCCAGATCATTACTGATAGAAATTGGAGGTCATGAAAATAGTTTAGAAGAAGCAAAAAATACTATTCCATACCTAGCTGAAGCTCTGAAAAAGGCGGCATTTGCTGGTGATTGACGACTTGTCACCCTCATGTCCAGGTGTTATAATAAGGTGAGATAAAAGGGGGACCAGAATATGACACAAGAACGAATTAGAAACTTTTCGATCATTGCACATATCGATCATGGTAAATCAACACTAGCTGATCGGTTGTTAGAATATACAAAAACCCTAACAGAACGAGAGATGCAGGAACAATTTCTTGACAATATGGATTTGGAAAGAGAACGAGGTATAACCATTAAACTGCAAGCGGTTACAATGAACTACCAGGCAAAGGATGGGAAAGAATATTATCTTAATGTAATTGACACTCCTGGTCATGTTGATTTCACCTATGAAGTTTCTCGCAGTTTAAAAGCATGTGAGGGTGTATTATTAGTTGTAGATGCTGCTCAGGGCATTGAAGCTCAAACCCTTGCGAATATTTATTTAGCTCTTGAACAAAACTTAGAAATTATACCAGTGATTAATAAGATTGATTTACCTAATGCTGATGTAGAAAAAGTTACTAGAGAATTGGAAGAAATCGTAGGGATTGACGAAGATGAAGTTATTTTAGCTTCAGCTAAAGATGGTACAGGAATTGAGGACATTTTAGAAGCTATCGTGGAACGAATTCCGGCTCCCGATGATAAAGAAGATGACCATTTAAAAGCCCTAATTTTTGATTCTTATTACGACACCTATCGGGGAGTGATCACTTATCTTAGAGTGTTTTCTGGTCAATTGGTTCCCGGAATGGAAATAAAGATGATGCAAACCGGAAAAAAATTCGAGGCCTCGGAAATTGGCATATTAAATCCGGGCCCTAAAAAAGTGGATGCCTTAAATGCTGGGGAAGTTGGATTTATGGCTGCCAATATAAAAGATGTAAAGGATAGCCGGGTCGGAGATACTATTACTTCATATAAGAAACCAGCTCCAGAGCCTTTAGCAGGCTATAAGCAAGTAAAACCAATGGTCTACTGTGGCTTGTTTCCTGCTGACGGAGAAGATTATGAAGATCTAAGGGATGCTTTGGATAAACTACAGTTAAATGACGCTTCATTAGTATATGAACAAGAAAATTCCGCTGCCTTAGGATTTGGTTTCAGATGTGGATTTTTAGGACTACTTCATATGGAGATAATTCAAGAAAGGCTTGAAAGAGAATATGGGATTTCGCTAGTTACAACGGCTCCCAATGTTGTATATAGAGTAGAACTAGTCGAAGGAGAAGAAATAACAATTGAAAATCCCACGGATCTACCAGAGAGAAACGAAATTAACGCAATCTATGAACCAGTAGTAAGAGCTAATTTTATGGTGCCGCAGGACTATATTGGCCCAGTCATGGAATTATGTGAAGAAAAAAGAGGGGAATATGAAACCTTGGAATACTTGGATTCATTGCGGGTACTGCTCAAGTACAAGCTTCCCTTAAGTGAAATTGTTTTTGATTTCTTTGATCTTCTTAAGAGTAAGACCAGGGGTTATGCTTCCTTTGATTACGAGATCATTGGTTACGAGGGAGCGGA